>NZ_JAWJWL010000002.1:93162-373858 GCF_034721475.1 Burkholderia alba
GCCTGTACGTGGCGCCACACTCGACCGCGCCGGCAACGGCGCGGTCGAGTGCGGCGGACAGGGCGCGCAGGGAGCGGTGTGTTTCGCGTGTATCGCCCCGTGAGCCGGGCCCGTGCCGGGGCGATCGCACGAACGTCCGGGCCTCGCACGCCGGCCGGATGGAGCCGTGCCGCGCCGCGTGTCATGCAATCGGGACATCAAGCCTGATGCGGCGCCGGCCACATCGTGCGCGACAGGCGGCTCGCGGATTCGCGCTAGCGCCCGCCGGCGTTCTCCGACGCAACCGTATCCGCATGTCCGAGCAGGCCGGCCAGGGCGCCTTTGTCGAAACGCCACGGGATCGTCGGCTCGGCCACCGCGCGGCGCACGTGCGCGATGAACGCCTTGCGCGCGATTTCCCGGCCGCCGAGCGACGCCAGATGCGACGTGTTTTGCTGGCAGTCGATCATTTCCATCGCGTGCTCGCGAAGGTGTGCGACGAGCGTCGCGAGCGCGATTTTCGACGCATCGCTGATCTCCGCGAACATCGATTCGCCGAAGAACATCCGGCCGAACGAGACGCCGTACAGGCCGCCGACCCGTTCGCCGTCGAACCAGGTTTCGACGCTATGCGCGTCGCCGGTCCGGTACAGCGACGAATACGCGTCGATGATTTCGGCCGTGATCCAGGTGCCGCGCTGGCCGCGTCGCGGCGCCTGCGCGCAGGCGCGCATCACGCCGGCGAAATCATGGTCGACCCGGACTTCCCAGCGCGGTTCGCGCAATACCCTTTTCAGGGTTTTCCTGAGCGACGGCGACACCTTGAATTCGGCGGGCACGAGAATCATCCGCGGATCGGGGCTCCACCACAGCACGGGCTGGCCGTCCGAATACCACGGGAAGATGCCGCGATGGTAGGCGTCGATGAGACGCGACGGCAGCAGATCGGCGCTCGCGGCCAGCAGGCCGGGGGCGCCGCTCGACGGGCCGAGCGCGCGTTCGACCGGAGGGAAGGGATCGTCGGGACCGAGCCAGGGAACCATGCTGGCCGGCGCTCAACCGTTGCGCAGGGAGCGGAAGATGTCGCCCGTGTGTACCCCGTAGCTGCCGGTTTCGCGATCGGCGAAAAAGAAGCGCAGGGTCTGGCTGACCGTCGGGAACGCGATCTCGTCCCACGGAATGTCCGCCTCGTCGAACAGCCGCACCTCGAGGCTTTCCTCGCCGGCCTCGTACGACGGGTCGGTGAGCCGCGCGAGATAGAACAGATGCACCTGGTGCACGTGCGGCACGTTCAGCAGCGAGAACAGATTCTGCACCTCGACACGCGCGCCGGCTTCCTCGAGCGTTTCGCGCGCGGCCGCCTCCGCGGTGGTCTCGCCCATCTCCATGAATCCGGCGGGCAGCGTCCAGTAGCCGTAGCGCGGTTCGATCGCGCGCCGGCACAGCAGCACCTGATCGCCCCAGACGGGAACGGTGCCCACGACATTGCGCGGATTCTGATAATGAATCGTGCCGCAATGGTCGCAGACGAAGCGCTCGCGATTGTCGCCGGGCGGAATGCGCGCAATGACTTCGTGGCCGCAGACGGAGCAGAATTTCATAGGATGGGGAGGGTAAACAGTGATGCGAGTGTATCACCGGGGGCAGGCTTTCTCGAACGGCGATTCGTGCGCGCCCGGGCGCCGCCGCCGCCGGGTCCCGCGTGCGGCCGCGCTCATGTCATCGACCTGAAATGTTCGTAGACGCGCATCCCCAGGCGGTATTCCGACGATGCGCGCGCGGCGCCCAGCACCTGTTCGACCCGGGCGAGATCCAGCGCCGGATTGCCCGCGAAGACGATCCGCCGGAATACGCCGGCCCAGAAACACTCGTTCGGATCGATGACGGACGAATCGGCTTCGCTGCCGATCGTGGACTCGGCGGCGAGCCTCGGCGTCGCGAGAAAGGGCACGAAAATCCGGGCGTTCAGCTCGCCCGAGTGAATCCAGCCGTTGAACAGGGTGTCGACCGGTGTCGCCGGATCCTGCGCCGCCGCGAACAGTTTTCGCAGGGTTTGCTTGCCGGCCGGCGTCACCAGGTAGGCGGCCGCGCAGTACGCGTAGACGTCGCGCGCGTCGATCACGTCGACGGTCACGAGCTGGTGGCGATCGTGGCCGTCGAGGTCGGCCGCCGCGCGGTGCGCCATCCGGGATTCGGTCTTGGCGAGCAGCACCGGCGCGCTGTTCCAGTAGATGCAGCAGTCGAGGAACGCGATGTCGACGTCGGGCGAGTGCGTGACGAAATGCCCGATCGTGTCGGGCTGGATGATCGACGGAAAGTGCGGGCTGATCTCGACGTCGTCTTCGAGGACGACCGTGGCGGAATCGGGCGGCGCGTCGCCGATCGCGGTTTCGTGCGAGCGCCGGCATCCCCAGGTGCCGTTTTTGACCCGCGAGTCGAACGGGCCGCCGGTCAGCCCGTCGATGGCGGGCAAGCGCCGGATGAGGCCGGCGAGCCCCAGCCCGGACAACTGCGCGTCCATCAGCCGGCGGCGGTCGTGGCTTCGGTCGAGATTGATGTAGCAGCCGTCAAGTCTCACGCGATCGCTCGTTGAAATGGAGGTTTTTATGCGCGGGGCGGGGGCCGTGTCGGGGCAGATCGATGGCGACCTTTTCGCTTCCCGGCCACGCGTGGTCTCACGCTCGAAATTACCATTTCGCGATAACGGCTTGTAGAGGGCGGCAGCGGCTGACGACGTCGGGATTTGCCCCGATAGGCGGGGAGGCGCCGTTAGTGCTCGCGCGTGTTGCGCGCTTCGGCGCGGATGAGTTGCCACCTGTGCGGCGCGTCTCGAGAGGGGGCGGACCTGAAGGTTGCCGCAAAGCAAAAGGCCCGATCTCGGAAGAAATCGGGCCTTTCGGGAATGCTTGGTTGCGGGGGTAGGATTTGAACCTACGACCTTCGGGTTATGAGCCCGACGAGCTGCCAGACTGCTCCACCCCGCGTCCGTTGAAGAATTCAATTATACGAGATAACGAGGCGCGATGCAATCATCCGTCCCGAGGCGGAGCCCGGTGCGGGGCGATGCCGCGCCCGGCGGGGGCTGCGCTAGAATCGGACGGTTTCCCGCCGCCGTCAAACGGAGGGTGCCGTCGTGCGCAAACGCGAACCGGGCATCGCGGGCAGTCGTTCAACCCGATTACACAGGCTTCATGGACATCGCTCTCGATCTGCAAACGATCACCGTACAAGAACAGACCCTGGTGTTTCCGCACTTCGACGCCGCCCGCGCCTGGGCGCTCGGCTCGCAGTTGCATGAGCTGGCGCGCGAGCGCGGCCACGCGGTGGCGATCGACGTGCGCACGTTCGGCCAGCCGCTGTTTTACGCCGCGCTCGATGGCACGACGCCCGACAACGCCGACTGGGTGCGCCGCAAGAGCAACGTCGTCGCGCATTTCCGCCGCAGTTCGTACGCGATCGGCCTGCGCATGCAACAGGCGGGCGCGACGCTGGCCGACAAGCACGGCCTGCCGGTCGCGGAGTACGCGACCCACGGCGGCGCGTTTCCGCTGACCGTCTCCGGCGCGGGCGTGATCGGGGCGATCACCGTATCCGGGCTGCCGCAGCGGCTCGATCACGAACTCGTCGTCGAGGCGCTGTGCGCGCAGCTCGGCCACGGCTACGCCGCGCTGGCGCTGACGAGGAGCTGAAGACGATGCAACTTCCGGGTTATGCGTGGCTTGCGATCGCGATCGTCGCCGAGGTGATCGGCACGTCCGCGTTGCGCGCGGCCGAGGGGTTCACGCGGCTGTGGCCGACGCTGATCGTCGCCGTGGGCTACGGCACGGCATTCTATTGCCTGTCACTGACGCTGAAGAGCATGCCGGTCGGCATCGTCTATGCGATCTGGTCGGGTGCGGGGATCGTGCTCATCACGCTCGTCGCGATGGCGCTGTATCGGCAGGTGCCGGATCTGCCGGCGATCATCGGCCTCGCGCTGATCGTCGCGGGCGTGCTCGTTCTCAACCTTTTCTCGAAGATGCAGGCGCACTGAGCGGCGCCGGATATTTCCCCGTTCCCCATGACCGATTCCCTCGACGATGCCGCCCAAGCCGACGTGCGCGCCCATGTGGCGAACCGCATCGGCTTTCTCGAACTGAACCGGCCGAAGGCGCTCAATGCGCTGTCGGGCGGGATGATTCGCGCGCTGCACGCGGCGCTCGACGCGTGGCGCGACGATCCCGACGTGCTCGCCGTGGTCGTCCACAGTCCGCATCCGCGCGCGTTCTGCGCGGGCGGCGACGTGCGCTTCTTTCACGACGCCTACCAGCGCGGCGAGCACGATGCGATCGATGCGTTTTTCATCGCGGAGTATTCGTTGAATCACGCGATCTTCACGTACCCGAAGCCGTATATCGCGCTGATGCACGGCGTCGTGATGGGCGGGGGGATGGGCATTTCGCAGGCGGCGCGGCGCACGGGCGGCCTGCGTGTGGTGACCGGTTCGACCCGGATGGCGATGCCGGAAACGCGTATCGGGCTGTTTCCGGACGTCGGCATGGGCTGGTTTCTCGCCCGCCTGCCCGGCAGGCTCGGGCGCTATCTCGCGGTAACCGGCGCGACGCTCGACGCGGCCGATGCGCTGTATGCGGGGCTTGCCGACACCTACCTGCCCGACGCGGCGCTGCCCGCGCTGCTCGATGCGCTACATGCGGAGCCGTTCGCGGATGGCGCGGCGGTTACCGCACGGGTCGCCGCCGAGGCGCGCCCGCACTCGCCGGCAATGTCCCAGGACGATACCCGGCTCGCGGTCGCGCGCGCGTCGATCGACCGGCATTTCGCTCAGCCGGACATCGCCGCGATCCTGGCGTCGCTCGACGCCGAGCAGGATGGCGCCGCGCTCGAGATGTGGGTCGAGAAGACGCGCGAGACGATGCGCAAGCAACTGTCGCCGTTGTCGATGGCGGTGTCGCTGGAGGTGGTCGAGCGCGCGCGCGATGCGACGATGGCGGGATGCCTGCGCCGCGATCTCGATCTGACCCGGTCGACGTTCGCGCGCGGCGACGTGATCGAGGGCGTCCGGGCGTTGATCGTCGACAAGGATCATGCGCCGCAGTGGCGTTTCGGGACGGTCGCCGATGTCGAGCGGGAAGCGGTGCTGGCGATGTTCGACAGCCCGTGGCAGCCGGATAAGCATCCGCTGAGAGATTTGCGCGACTGACGTCGCGCGCGGGTGTCCGCCGCGCGCGATGCCGACGCGGCGGGTGAACCCCGCCCGCCCGTCATGCGTCGCCGTCGTCGTCCGACATGAAGGCACGCATGAACACCAGCGCGCCCCATCCCCAGATCGCATTCGCGACGAAGCCGACCACGAGCGGCGGCAGCATGTTGCCCGCCGGCCAGATGCCGCGCAGCGGGTCGATCAGGAACAGGCGCGCGGCCGTCAGCGCGATGCCGCCGAACATCAGCGACTGGATCCACGGCGCGCGCCGTTCGGGCGACACGCGCAGCAGCCACGCCATCAGGATCGCCCAGAACGCGCTCATGATCGCGTTGGCGACGAACTCGGGAATACCGAGGGGTACGAACGGATTGGTCGAGAAGCCGGTCAGTTCGATCAGGCCGGCCGTATGCAAAAGCGCGAGCGTCGCTTCGCGGAAGAACAGGGCGGCAAGAAAGCCGGAAAGAAACGGCAGGATCACTTTCTGCATCGAGAGCACCGCGAGAGGGCGCGGCCCCGGACGGGCCGCGCCGAATTAATTGGAATCTGGAGCGACATTATAGGGGGCCATGCCTTCATATTCGCTGCAGCAGCACGCTAATCACGAAAGCGGAAAAACTAAGCTCGAAAAAATCGTTCCTAAACGATACCGCCGACCCTAGACTGATTTCCCAGAGACGGCCCGGCCGTCCGCCGCGCGAAGGCGAGCTCGCCCGCCCCGCGGACCGATCCGGCGAGCGATTCCCAACTTATTCGCAAGCGAAGCGAACGCCGTGTCCGGCGGCGCTCGGGCTGTGTCGTCTTCGCCCATTTCTTTGCACGATCAGTCAGGCAGGAGCAGCAGATGAATGTGTTCTGGTTTATCCCCACGCACGGCGACAGCCGCTATCTCGGCACGGCGGAAGGCGCGCGCGCGGCGGACTACGACTATTTCAAACAGGTCGCCGTCGCGGCCGATACCCTCGGCTACGACGGCGTGCTGCTGCCGACCGGCCGCTCCTGCGAAGACGCTTGGGTGGTCGCGTCGAGCCTTATTCCGGCCACCAAGCGGCTCAAGTTCCTGGTGGCGATCCGCCCCGGCATCGCATCGCCGGGATTGTCCGCGCGGATGGCGTCGACGTTCGACCGCCTGTCGGACGGCCGGCTGCTGATCAACGTGGTGACGGGCGGCGACGCCGCCGAACTCGAAGGCGACGGGCTGTTCGCCGATCACGATACGCGCTACGAGATCACCGACGAATTCCTGCACATCTGGCGCAATCTGCTGAGCGCGTCGCACACCAACGACAGCATCGACTACACCGGCCGGCATCTGCAATCGAAGGGCGGCAAGCTGCTGTACCCGCCGGTCCAGCACCCGCATCCGCCGCTGTGGTTCGGCGGCTCGTCGCCGGCGGCGCACACCATCGCGGCCGATCATATCGACACCTACCTGACCTGGGGCGAGCCGCCCGAAGCGGTCGCGAAGAAGATCACGGACATCCGCGCGCGCGCGGCCGAACGGGGCCGCCGGATCAAGTTTGGCATCCGTCTGCACGTGATCGTGCGCGAGACCGAAGAGGAAGCGTGGCGCGATGCGGAGCGGCTCATCAGTCGCCTCGACGACGACACCGTGGCGCGCGCGCAGCAGGCTTTCTCGAAGATGGATTCGGAAGGGCAGCGCCGGATGGCCGCATTGCACGGCGGCAAGCGCGGCGGGCGCGCCGAGCTGGAAATCTATCCGAACCTGTGGGCGGGCGTCGGCCTGGTGCGCGGCGGCGCGGGCACCGCGCTGGTCGGTAGTCCGGAGCAAGTGGCGGAACGGATGCGCGAGTATGCGGCGCTCGGAATCGAGACCTTCATCCTGTCGGGCTACCCGCATCTCGAGGAATCGTATCGCTTCGCCGAACTGGTGTTCCCGCTGATCAAGGGGAATCAGGGCGCGCGCCGCACGGGCCCGCTGTCCGGGCCGTTCGGCGAGGTCGTCGGCAACAACTATCTGCCGAAAGCCAGCCAGAGCTGAGCGAAGGAGCGAAACATGGCCTCGACTCGCTTCAATCGTGCCGGCGCGGCATCCGCGATCCGCGCATGGCGAGCGCTCGCTCCGTGGCTCGTGCCGGTCGGACTGGTGCTGGCATGGGAACTGGCCGCGCGCGCGGGCGCGCTGTCGACCCGCGTGCTGCCCGAGCCGCTTGCCGTGGTGCGCGCGGCGTGGGCGCTGATCGAGTCCGGCGACATGTGGGCGAACGTGAAGGTGAGCACTTGGCGCGCGCTGTCCGGCTTCGTGGTCGGCGGGGGCGTCGGCCTCGTGCTCGGGCTTGCCACCGGACTGTCGAAATCGGCCGAGGTCGCGCTCGATTCGACCATCCAGATGGTTCGCAACATCCCCGCGCTCGCGATGATTCCGCTCGTGATCCTGTGGTTCGGCATTGACGAGAGCGCGAAGCTTTTTCTGGTCTCGCTCGGCGTGTTCTTTCCGGTCTACATCAACACCTACCACGGTATCCGCTCGGTCGACCCGAACCTGATCGAGATGGCGAAAAGCTACGGCGTCACGGGCTTCGCGCTGTATCGCGACGTGATCCTGCCGGGGGCGTTGCCGTCGATTCTCGTCGGCGTGCGGTTCGCGCTCGGGTTGATGTGGGTGATGCTGATCGTTGCGGAAACCATCTCCGCGCAATCCGGCATCGGCTACATGACGATGAATGCGCGCGAGTTCCTGCAAACCGACGTGGTGGTGGTGGGCATTCTGCTGTACGCGGTGCTCGGCAAGCTGGCCGACGTGATCGCGAAATGGCTCGAGCGGGTGACGCTGCGCTGGCACCCCGCGTATCAACCGGGAGCACAAGCATGACGGGCACGACGCTGGCCGCTTCGTTCGGCTCGATCGTAGGCGCCGACCTGGAAGCCGAACTGGCTCAGGCTCGCATCGCCGACGGCAACGCGAGCGAAGCGGCGGTTCTCGAACGCGATGCGGGCGCGCATGTGCTGCCGCTCGCGCGACGCCACGGCGCGGCGCGCACGGCCGACTCCGCGGTGCGGCTGCAGGGCGTCGGCAAGCATTACGGCGAACGCGCGGTGCTGACGGATGTCGACCTGTCGATCGAACGCGGCAGCTTCGTCGCGATCGTCGGCCGCAGCGGCTGCGGCAAATCCACGTTGCTGCGCCTGATCGCCGGACTCGAACGGCCGGGTGCCGGCACGCTCGTCAAGCAGACGGAGACGGGCGGTCCGCTCGATACCCGGATCATGTATCAGGACGCGCGGCTGCTGCCGTGGAAAACCGTGCTGCAGAACGTGATGCTCGGGCTGGGGCGCGGCGCGAAGGCGGCGGCGCGCGCGGTGCTCGACGAGGTGGGGCTGCTCGAACGCGCGAACGACTGGCCCGCGCAGCTGTCGGGCGGCCAGCGGCAGCGGGTTGCGCTGGCGCGCGCGCTCGTGCACCGGCCGCAGCTGCTGTTGCTCGACGAGCCGCTCGGCGCGCTCGACGCGCTGACGAGGATCGAAATGCATGCGCTGATCGAGCGCGTGTGGCGCGAGCATCGCTTCACGGCGCTGCTCGTCACGCACGATGTGCAGGAGGCGGTCGCGCTCGGCGACCGGATCCTGCTGATCGAGCAGGGCAGGATCGCGCTCGACCAGCCGGTGCCGCTCGACCGGCCGCGTTCGCGCGCGTCGAGCGGGTTCGCCGCGCTGGAAGACCGCGTGCTGCAACGGGTGCTGGCGAACGGCGCCCGCGCGGGCGCGGAACCCGGCGCCGAAGTCATGACCGGGGTGCGCGGACCTGAAGCCGCCGCCCGGATTCGCTGGGCGGTGTGACGCCGTCCATTCTCCTTTATCACTGAAATTTCGGAGCGATCCCCCGATGAGCATTACCGCTATCAATGTACGCAATCAATTCAAGGGCAAGGTGAAGGAAATCATTCGCGGACCGGTCGTATCCGAGGTCGATGTGGATACGCCGTTCGGCATCGTGACGTCCGTCATCACGACGCGCTCGGTTGACGAGCTGGAGTTGAAGGTGGGCGCGGAGGTGGTGGCGCTCGTGAAGTCGACCGAGGTGTCGATCGCGCGCCTCTGAGCGCGTCCGTCACGCGCTTGCGGCAGCGGGTCGTTCTGCGGGTTTTACTTTCTTTCCGGCGACTGGGAAGTGCTAGGATGAAATGAAACCGATGGCGGAGGCGGCCCATGTTTCCCACCCTCACTCCCGAGGCGATCGAAGCGCTGAAGTGGATCGATCAGTTCGGCGCCGGCCGGCCGCTGCCGGCCGGGTTCCGGATCGCCTTCGAGGCGCTGCTCAACGATGGCCTCGTCTACCAGAGCGGGCCGGATCGGGCCGACATCACCGACGACGGCAAGGCCTATTTATCTGAAGAATACGATTGATCCGCACGGCGCGGCGTGACGGCTGCGCCGCAGGCGTGCGTCGTCGGCCCGGTCAGGGCCGGAGGAGGCGGGATGGAACCGAAAGGGAGCGATATCGGCGACTTCGGCGAGTCCTACAAGGGCTACGACATCGAAGCGAAGACGGAGCAGGTCTGGGTCGGCGAGAAGGCTCATTACCGGGTGATGCAGGGCGATACGGTGATGATCGACTGGCGGCTCGTGCATGTGGACGGCCTGCTGCTGAACGAGCGCCGGGTGATCGAGCGCGTGCTCGGGATGGCGCGGACGGCCGTCGATCGTGAGTTGCTGGGGGCCGGGGTGATCTGACTGGGCGTCCCTGCGTTCGAAGGCCGGGCGCCGAGGTATCGTGCTGCCCCGGGGCGGCAGGAGGGCGTGCGTCGATCCCGGCTATCTTCGTAGTCCGCCCGAGGCGATCCCGGCGACGTGCGGGTGTCCGGCGGGGCGTGAATGCGTGCGACGAGCATCGCGGGAGGGCGTCGGTTTATCAAGACGCCGCGACGCCGTAGACGTGCTTCACCGGGGTAGCGGGTTCGCGTGCGCCGCTGCGCTTGGCGCTCTCCGCGTTCGCGCTGGGACGCTGCGCGGCACGGCTCGATTGACCATCGCGCTATCTGCGCGTACACCTCCGCGCCGAGATTGGTTCCGACCCTTCTCCTTCTCCTGCCGTTATTCGAGCGTCACTCGAGGCCGGCGATGAATCGGTCGCGACGGCCGATCCACTCCCCCGTTCACACTGCCTGCTCTGCTCGGAGCAGCGCGGATTCCCCGCGTATTGTCTCTGCCCGGGCCAGTCTTCGCGGAACTCACGCGTACTGGGTCATCAGCATCCAGGGCAGACCGTATCGGCCGCCGTTGTCGCATTCGTAGATGTCGAACAGGGAGCCCGTGAAGGTTCCGATCGGGTAGTCGTCATCGTCGGTTTCGACGATGGTCTGGCGCATCGTGCCGGGTATTTCCCCCCACAGGATGAGCCGGTCGTCCGCATCGAACAGCAGCGGCAAGCGAGCGCCCGTTTTCCTGTCGGCCAAGAGGCTGGCGATGTTCGAGCCTGCCTGGCGGCCGGCTTCCGTGGCGAGATCGTAGATCGATTCGGCGACGAAGATTTCCGACTCGTCGCCGAGCCAGAAAAAACGGATGTGTTGACTGTCCATATGTCTCTCTGTTTGAGGCTGCCCGCTCACGGGCCCGGCGGGCGGTATTCGTCCGTGCTGAAAAGCGGCCGATCGTGTCGGCCGCCGGCGAATCCCGCTACCGGAAGAAACCAAAAAACGGGGCGCTGACCGAGCCGCCCGCTAAATCGTCGCGCCTATCCGAGGGCCACTGCGCGGCGTTGAAACCCCTTTGCTCCCACTGCATCGCGATGTCGATCGATCCGATTCGCGGCATTGTTGCGTTCGACGAAATCCCGTATGGATTTCTTGATGATTCGGAATCCGAAATGGATAATCCGGTCATTGAAAAAATAAAATGTTTCAAACCGGGCTTAATCGCGTGTCGACCTGCGTATCGGCCCGCTGCATTCGCTCGCATCGTCGGCCCGGCACACGCACGGTCATGCCGAGCCGGTTCGCGCCATACTCTTCATCCCGTTTCCTTGCCCGCCGGTCACTCACTCCTCTTCATAGCGCACCACATACTTGCCGAGCGCCACGCCCACGAAGATCGCCAGAGCGGCCGCGAAGATACCCACTGCAAAACCGAAAAAGAAGGTTGTCACCTGATCGAATGACATCTCGGGTTTCCTCGGCGATGCGTTTCTCGCACCCCGGACATCGTTTCCCCATCGGGTGAATCGATGTCGTTGACCGAATCGCGGGTACCGCGGCCTCTTTCCCGAAGGCGAATCGTGCCGGGTCGGATGGGCCGGAATCGAATCGGGTGCGAGACCCGAACGGATCCGTCAGCGTTCGCGCCAGATCTGCCGGAACCGGCCGCGCATGACGGCGGTCTCGCGCCCTGCGTCGTGCTGCCGGCGTGACGGGGACGGCGTCGTGTTCCGGGACGGGATCGTGTTCGGTGGGGTGCTTCGCACGGCGTTCATGGTCAAGTAATGGCGAACGGGAAACCGGGAGTGCTGCTCGTTCGTCTGTTGCAACCTCGTGTCCTTGCTCGGTTACGTCGATATCGGCGCAGCCTCGGCTCTGGTCCGCCGGGAGGCGCCTGCGTCATGTCGGCATGTCCGTATCTATGTCGGGCGCATGCGTTGTCGGCTGCCCGTAAGCGGCCGACGGTGATACGGATGCCGCGAGCGGTTCGGGCTGCGCAAAGGCGCGCCGCGATCGCGTCGCTCGCGGCCTATCTGCTCGCGTAGGCGGGACGCCATGCCAGGGCGGCGATGAGACTGAGCACTGCCGTGACGATGACGTAGAACGCCGGTGCGAGATTGTTATGGGTGGTCGCGATGGCCCACGTGATGATCGTCGCCGAGAAGCCGCCGAAGGTGATCACCGCGAGGTTGTAGGCAATGGAGATGCCGGTCGACAGCACGCGCGTCGGGAACAGTTCGCTGATGGCTGCGAGAATCGGCCCCTCGTAGCACGCGATCACCAGCCCGAAGAACACCTGGAACGCGATCAGCGAACTCAGGCCCGGATGCGTGTTGATGTACGCGAACATCGGATAGGCGAAGATCGCGGCGGCGAGCACCGCTCCGACCAGAAAGCGGCGGCGCCCGTACAGATCGGAAAGATGGCCGACGATCGGCGTTCCGACGAGCACGATCGTCGCGCCGACGAGCACGGCGATGAAGCCGGCCGCCGATTCCAGTTTCAGGACCTTCACCGCGTAGGTCGGGATGTAGAACAGCAGGACGTACGAGCAGACGGTCCAGAAGATCACCAGGCCGAAACCGACGAAGACTTCCTTCGACATGCCGCGGACGATTTCCACCACGGGTGCCGACTCGCGCGCCAGACGGTCCGGCGCGTCCGATTCCGTCAGGCTGCTGCGGATGTACATCCCGACGGGGCCGAGCAGCAGGCCGAGCAGGAACGGAATTCGCCAGCCCCAGGACTCGATTTGGGCCGGCGTCAGATGATTCACGATGAAGGTGCCCAGCGCGGCGCTCAGGATGATCGCGAAACCGATGCTGGCTTGAATCCAGCTCGTGTAATACCCGCGGCGCTCCGTCGGGACGCGATCCATCAGGTAGGCCGTCGCGCCGCCCATTTCGCCGCCGGCGGAAAAACCTTGCAGCAGACGAGCGAGCACGATGATCGCGGGGGCGGCGAGCCCGGCCTGTTCGTAGGTGGGCGCGAAGCCGATGAGCGCGGTGCCGATCGTCATCAGCAGGATCGTGATCGCGAGCGCGGTCTTGCGTCCGGCCTTGTCGGCGAGGCCTCCCAGCACGATGCCGCCGACGGGGCGCATGAAGAAACCGACGCCGATCGTCGAGACGGACAGCAGCAGCGAGATATTGTCGTCCCCGGTCGGGAAGAAAAGCTTCGCGATGATGATCGAGAAAAAGCTGTACGAGATGAAATCGAACCACTCGAAGCCGTTGCCGATAATGACTGCGATGACAGCCCGTTTCCTGGTGGTTTCATCGCTGACGGCGAAGTCGTTCAGCAGCATCGATTCATTTGACATACCCGAATCCCGTTTAGACGATCGATATTGTGGGTCACCTGCTCTCCCAGGTATCTGGTGCTGCGATGGTAGGGTATTTGGGGGATTCCCTACCCAGAAATATTTTCCGTTCACTCTGACAAAATGGAATGCATGCGTGCGAAGCATGCATGCATATCGGGCATTAATTCGACGTGGGGCGAATTTTTCTACGCCAGACTCGCCAGAATCCACTCTTTAAAGGTTTTGACGGCGATGGTTTCGCGTCGATCGGTCGGCCAGAGCACGTGGTATGCGCCGCCGAACGAAGCAGTGGCATCGGAGGCACGGGCGAGTTCGCCCGCGTCGACGAGAGGCGTCACCATCTTGTCCCATCCGAGGATGATGCCTTGCCCGTGCAGCGCCAGATTGAGCAGGAGCGGATAGCTGTTGGCGGTGATGGTTTTCTTCGGCCGGACCGCCTCCGCGCCGGTCAGGCGCAGCCAGTCGTGCCAGTTCATCCACTGGCGCTGCTGCTCGTCGGCGACCAGCATGGTTTTCTCGATTAACTCGTCCGGCATTAACAGCTGTCCGCCGAGATAGCCGGGCGAGCAATATGCGCCGACTATTTCGTCGATGATTTTCGTGCCGGTCATACCTGCCGGCATGACATCGCGGATGTAATAAATGCCAATGTCGAATTCAGCGGTGCTGAGATTGACGAGTCCATCCCGAACGAGGATGCGGACTGAAATTTCCGGATGCTTTGAGCAGAAATCCGAAACTCTCTTCGTCAGGAAGAGGTCGGCGGTGCCGGCCGCGCACGCGATCGTCAAGCCATTGGGCCCGGAGTCTTTCATGAGCGACGAAGTATATTCGGCGCAATCGATCAGCAACTCATGGGTTCGCTGCGCATATTTCTGTCCGGCGATGGTCAGTCGCAGCGTTTTCGCGTCGCGAATGAACAGCGTGGTTCCGAGAAACCGCTCCAGTTTCACGACCTGCTTGCTGACTGCGCCCTGCGTGACGTTGAGTTCCTCGGCCGCGCGCGTGAAGTTGCCGAGCCTCGCGGCGGCATCGAAGAAGACCAGGCATTGAAGCGGGGGAAGGGGGTGAATCCGCATTTCTGTATTTCCACAATGGCGCTGAATCCTCCGATGATGCCGTCGCGATGCGGCGGAGCGTGATTCTGCGATTCAAATATCGAGTGTCCACCGGGCTATTTCCGGTACCGCGGCGCTGCCGGGACGCCCGCCGGACGCCTGGTCCGCGGGCCAGGCGGCGGCCCGCAAGCGTGAGAGACGCGCTTGCCGTGAGCGTCGTGTTCCCGGGGAGCCGTGACTTCCTTCATCGGCCGACGGGATTGCAACTTCGGCTTCGGGCCATCCGGGCACCCGCGAGCGCGGCGGAGGGCGGGTTGGACGACCCGCTCTTCGGGGCATTCTGCCATGTCTTGGTCGGGAGCCTTGTCTTCATTCGTATTTGACTGAGGGGCACGTGGGCTGTGCGGAGGCAATCGTGATCGACGACGCAACCGCTCCCTTGCGACGGATCCAAACGGTGTAGCCTATACTTCGGTCCTCGCATTTTCCCGGCGCCATCGCGCCTATCGTCTCGATACGACAGGAAATGACTCCACATGATGCGGGTCGCATCATCGCTCAAATCATTGAATCAAAAGAGTTTTGAATGAAATCAACGCCTCGTCGCGTGTCGGTCGCTCCCATGATGGACTGGACCGACCGCCATTGCCGCTCGTTGCATCGGGCAATTTCGCACCATACGTGGCTGTACACGGAAATGGTGACGACGGGGGCGCTGATCCACGGCGATGTCGCGCGCCATCTCGCGTTCACCGCGGCCGAGGCCCCCGTGGCGTTGCAACTCGGCGGCAGCGAGCGGGACGACCTCGCGCGTTCGGCGAAGCTCGGCGAGCAATGGGGGTATGACGAAATCAACCTGAACTGCGGCTGTCCTTCCGAGCGGGTGCAGCGCGGCGCATTCGGCGCGTGCCTGATGAACGAGCCGCAACTCGTCGCCGATTGCGTGAAGGCCATGCGGGATGCGGTTTCGGTACCGGTGACCGTCAAGCATCGCATCGGTGTCGATGCGGTTGAAGACTACGCTTTCGTGCGGGACTTCGTGGGTACCGTTGCCGGCGCGGGGTGCGACGTGTTTGTCGTGCATGCGCGCAATGCGATTCTGAAAGGGCTGTCGCCTAAAGAAAACCGCGAGATCCCGCCGCTCAAATACGAGTACGCGTATCAGTTGAAGCGCGATTTCCCGGATCTCGAGATCATCATCAACGGCGGTATCACGACGCTGGATGAAGTGGAGCAGCATCTTCGGCACGTCGACGGCGTGATGCTCGGGCGGGAGGCCTATCACAACCCGTATGTGCTCGCGGAGGTCGACGCGCGCTTCTACGGCGCTACCGCCGTTGCGCCGAGCCGGGAGGAAGTGGAAGCGCGCCTGATCGAATATTGCGCGGCGGAGCTCAAGCGCGGGACCTACCTGGGCGCGATCGTGCGGCACGCGCTCGGCTTGTATCGCGGCGTCGCCGGCGCGCGAGGCTGGCGACGCGTGCTGTCGGACAGCAAGCAACTTGCGCGCGGAGATCTGGCGATCTTCGACGAAGCCCGGGCTCACCTGATGCGCTCCGAAGAAAATTTTGAAAAAGGGGCTGTACAAGATTAAATAAGCTTCGTATAATCTCGCTTCTTCGTCGGCAAGCCAGATCTGGTGAGTCGAAAGAAGTTAGTGGTGGCTGTAGCTCAGTTGGTAGAGTCCAGGATTGTGATTCCTGTCGTCGTGGGTTCGAGTCCCATCAGCCACCCCAGAGAATTTCCGAGCGCATCAACGCTTTAGCGAACGGCACTGAGATTTGATCCAGTGCCGTTTTTGCTTTGTAATTCACACAATGGGGATGACATACCCTTTCGCTTCGCGATTTTGTTTCGATCCTAGACGCGTGCCGTAGTCGCCGGGTTGTCGAATCAGGATTGCAGTGCTCGCACTTCCTGGTCATTAAAAGTCACTCGGCTGGGCACGTAGCTTTACGCTTGCTGCATCCGTCGCGACAAGTAATCCGGCGCATCCGGAACCGTCGATGACCAGCAGGGTCATCGGCCGACCTTCAGACTTCGCGCCTCGTTCATCATCGACCCCGCTTCACGGTTGGCATCTCATCGTTGCGAATGACGAGGTATTCCCGTAGCAAAGTTCGCTGCAGCCACGATTTCTCGCTTGCCGCATTGGAGATCGAGCGGTTGTTATCGCGGTAATCGGGAAGCCAGTTCGAATCCGTCGCCATCGCGCTCCAAGCCAAACCACATCAGGCCGACCGATCCGCCACAACGCTGACCCGCCCATATCCGCCCCCATCTGCCCGTCCCCACCTGATATATAGTCCGACCATACGTTCAACGCAGGCCGCGCGGCACGGCGAACGTGCGTGAAACTCAAGGAGAGTCACGATGACGGGAGACGGCGTCAACCGACGCGAAATGCTGGCGCTGCTGGCAGGGATGGCCCCTTTGCTGCTCGCTGGAGCCGCCGAGGCCAGTCCGATCGATACCATCCAGACCCGGTATACCTTGCCCGGGGACATCACATTCACTCCGCAGGCCGGCGCGCCGCCCGGAAGCGTCGAGAACGCGGCGCTTTACGGCAGCCCGGCCGGGGAGGGCATCTACTACACGCTGATTCGCTGGTATCCCGGCTACATGAGCGCGCCGCACAGCTATGCGTCGGATCGCTTATGCGTGGTGGTGTCCGGTACCTGGTGGATCAACAGCGGCGCAGACTTCGACCCCGGGCATACGGTGCCGGTACCGGCCGGTACGTTCGTCCGCCGCGTGGCGCGAACGTGGCATTACGACGGCGTCCGTCGCGGGGAAGCCGAGCCGGTACTCATCGCCATTTGCGGGATCGGCCCGGTGGATATCCGGCTGGCGGAATCCGACAAACCGCTCGTTCGCGCCGTGTAGCCGCACGCGCCGTACCGCGCGAGCCGCGTGAGGTGGGACCGTCCGCCTTGTCGCAGCGAGGCGTTGATCGCCCAACGGCAAACGCACCGTCGACGCATATCGCGGTATATGCGGAGGCCCCGATGCACGCTGCCGTTTCGCGGCCAGTATCGGCAGCCGACACGGCTTACACCGGAGGCGGATTGCGCTCCGCGAAGCCCTCCTGGTGCCAGTATGGATAGGCCGGGCGCACCTTGCTTGCGTCATCGAGCTTCGCGACCTGCTCGTGCGTCAGGTTCCAGCCGACCGCCCCGAGGTTCTGACGAAGCTGTTCTTCGTTGCGTGCGCCGATCAGCACGGTCGACACGGTGGGGCGCTGCAGCAGCCAGTTCAGCGCGATTTGCGGAATCGTCTTGCCCGTCTCCGCGGCGATCTCATCCAGTGCGTCGATCACGCGATAGAGGGACTCCTCCGGTACCGGCGGCCCGATGTCCGCGGTCTTGTGCAGCCGGCTGAGCGACGGCAGCGGCTGGCCGCGGCGGATCTTGCCGGTCAGGCGCCCCCAGCCGAGCGGACTCCAGACCACCGCGCCGATGCCCTGGTCGAGGCCGAGCGGCATGAGCTCCCACTCGTAATCGCGGCCGATCAGCGAGTAATACGTCTGGTTCGCGACGTAGCGCGGATATCCGTAGCGGTCCGCGACTTCGAGCGATTTCATGAGATGCCAGCCGGAAAAATTCGACACGCCGGTATAGCGGATCTTGCCTGCGCGCACGAGGTCGTCGAGAGTCGACAACACTTCCTGCACGGGCGTTCTCGCGTCGAAGCCGTGTAGCTGGAACAGATCGATGTAGTCCGTTTGCAGACGTTTCAGCGCGGCATCGATCGACTTGATCAGGTGATGCCGCGACGAGCCGACGCTGTTCGGCGCGTCGTCGAAACGGAAAGTCGCCTTGGTCGAAATCAGCGCCTTGTCGCGGCGGCCTTTGAGTGCTTCGCCGAGAATCGACTCGGATGCTCCGCTCGAATAGATGTCGGCGCTGTCGAACAGCGTCACGCCCGCGTCGAGGCAGATGTCGACCAGCCTGCGCGCCTCGGCGACGTCCGTCTCGCCCCAGGCCTTGAACAGTTCACCCTTGCCGCCGAATGTGCCGGTGCCGAAGCTGAGCACCGGAACCTTGAATCCTGATGCACCGAGATGTCGATATTCCATGTCCGTTCTCGAGGGCGTGGAGGAGGAAGGGCGAACGCGATGCGCTCGCCGATCCCGTCAAGACGCGCGGGACCGGCGGCGACGCGAATCGGCTGCGCTGGCCCATGCTTGGCGATGCAATCGGAGCAGCGCCGGGTCGTCAGGCTACTGCAATTCCGGGATGCGTGCTCGCCGCCGCGCGGATTCATCGGCCGCCGTTTCGGCGTTTCGGCGTTTCGGCGTATGCGACGTACGTCGCGGCAGGGTCGGAGAACGCGGTCGCAAACGGCTCGCGAGGATTCGGTTTTCATGCGACCGTATTGCTCCGGACTTCCGAGGGCGACCCTCAGCCGAGATCCATGCGGCTCATGCCCGCCCCCATCCGGCAGACATTCCCGGACGTCAGTCCATCCGGCATCCGGCGGAGAAGGGTCCGCCGGGTCCAAACGCGAGGTTGGCGAACCGTTCGCCCATGCGGCGATGCGCGGCGCCATCCGGATGAATCTGATCGGGAAGCGGCGGATCGGCGAAATCCTGTCGTTCGTAGAGATCCAGGCCGTCGAGATCGTGCAGTTGCGGGTCGTCCGCCGCGCGTTGTCGAACGACGCGATGCAATTCGTCGCGGATGAGGGACAGCGTCAGCTTTCCTGCCTGGCGCTCGGCCGGATCGCCCGTCGCCCGAAACGACACCCTCCCTTCGGACCGCGCGCCGACGTCGAAGGCGCCGGGGCCGGGCGTGTCTTCGTGAATCGGACAGTAGAGCGGCGAGACGACCCGCAGCGGCACGCTCGGAGACCCTCTCGGAGGGTATCGAGGAAGCCGTGCACGGCGGGCGTGAAGGCGCGCAATCGCATCAGATCCGTGTTGACCAGGTTGATGCCGATTTTGATGCTGATCAGGTCGGCTGGCGTATCGCGCATCGTTCGGGCGGTGAAAGGGTCGAGCGGTGCGCTGCCGCCGAAGCCGAGATTGATCAGATCCACGTCGCCCAGCGACGCGGCTAGCGCCGGCCAGATCGAGGTGGGGCTGTCGCCGTTGGAGCCGTGGCTGATGGCGCTGCCGTGGTGCAGCCCGACCCGCCGGCCGCTGTCGGTCACGGGCTCGATGCGCGCATTGGTGCGCAGCCCGATGAGTTCCGTGCTTTCGTTGTACGGCAGCCAGATCTCGACCT
Organism: Burkholderia alba; assembly: GCF_034721475.1. Lineage (NCBI taxonomy): Bacteria > Pseudomonadati > Pseudomonadota > Betaproteobacteria > Burkholderiales > Burkholderiaceae > Burkholderia > Burkholderia alba. Next base: position 112,605 of record NZ_JAWJWL010000002.1, read on the forward strand.
GCTTGTCGTGGCCGGGCAGGTTGTCGAACCGGAGCGTACTGACCGGACCCGGCTGTTTCGACATCGCGCCGGTGCCCATGTCGGTCGTCACGACATCGGCGTGGGTTGCGCTGGTCCGATGAACGAGGCGGCCGTCGACGAGCAGGTCGTACACGCCGGCCGCGCGGGGCGGGATGCCGGCATACACATACCGCGTCGCGGCGACGTCGAGTTCGATACGGGTCGCTTGGGTGCGAAATACGAGCCGTACGCCGCAGGGTTGCGATTCGGCCCTCGCCAGTTGCGGATCGGCGCATTGGGCGCGGGCGCGGGCGGGCCGGCGGCGCCGGGCGGCGATCGCGACGTCCGCTTCCGGGTCGGGCGTGATTCGAGGATCGAGCAGCCGGCCCGGCGGACGTGGCGGGATCGCATGCGATGTCTCCGCCGTCACGGCCGGATCGCGTCCTCGCGGATGGTAACGCCTGCATTGCTCGCATATCTGCGTCCGTCCGGCCGATACACGGCGTCTCCCTTCCGTACGGGTTGTCCCGATACCGCGCAGACCCCATTCCGTCCGGCGATAACGAGGCGCCAGAGCTGATCCGCGTAGTGGCATTTGCCGGGTTGGAGCCAGCGTATCCGCATGCTCGTGTCGTTGCGCTCGAGGATCCACACATGCGCATCGTGTTGGGCCAGGAACAGATAAGCGTCGGTCTCGGTGGTGCGCAAAGTCGGGATGAGGTAAAGCATGAGGTGCTCGCTTTCTGAAGCAAGGGTGCGCGGGATGCCGCGCCGGTCACGTGATCCGGATGCTGGGCTGGACCGCCCGGTTGATTCGCTCCGCCGCCCACAGCAGCGTTGCCTTGCCGAATCCGTGAAGCGCCTGCTGATGCTGCCGGTACAGCATCGCGTGGCTGAACTGCGCGAAGCGCCCGCGGATGAATCCGCCGCGGAAGAAACCGAAGCTGCCCAGCGTGCCGAACGCGTTGTAGTCGCTCAGCGAAACGAGCGAACCGAAATCGCGGAACGAGAAAGGCGCGGCCGTGCCGCCGGCGAGCCAGCCCGGCAATGTGCGAGCCAGATGTTCCGCTTGCTGCGTGGCGACCTGCGCGGTCGGCGGCAACGCCCGTTCGCCGCCTGACGGCGTCAGGCTCGCGCAATCGCCGAGCGCGAAGATCCGGTCGTCCCGCCGTGTCTGGAGGGTGGGGCGGATGAGGAGTTGATTCGAACGCGTCGCTTCGAGCCCGTCGAGCCGGCCGAGACAGTCCGGGGCTTTCACGCCGGCGGCCCAGACCATCAGGTCGGCCGCGACGAAGCTGCCGTCCGCGCGGCGGAACCCGCCGGGCTCCGCCGCGGTGACGCGGGTGGCGGTCTGGACGTCGAAGCCGATCTGCCTGAGCTGCCGTTCGCTCAACGTCGAGACGGACGGCGGAAAGGCCGCCAGTATGCGCGGGCTGCTCTCCAGCAACGAAAGATGCAGCCGTTCCCGCACCGTGGGGTCTCCGTAGCCCGACGCGATGTCGAGCAGCCGGCTCAATTCGGCGGAGAGTTCGACCCCCGTCGCGCCGGCGCCGACGATCGCCACGCGCAACGCTTCGTCCTGGACGACGCTGCGAAAAATGCGGGTGCGCAGCGCGACATTGAACGTTTCCGCCTGCGCCTGGCTGTCGATGAAATGGCAATGCTCGTTCACACCGGGTACGCCGAAATCATTGGCGCGGCTGCCGAGCGCGAGCACCAGCACGTCGTATTCGACGCTGCGCGGCCCCAGTATCGACTCGCCGTCCGGGGTCCGAAGCGCTGCAAGCTGCACGGCGCGGCGCTCGCGATCCAGTCCGCACATCTCGCCCGGCTGGAAGCTGAACCCGTGCTCGCGGGCATGCGCGAGATAGATGACCTGCTGTTGCTGCACGTCCCGGGTACCGGCCGCGATGGTATGCAGCATCGGCTTCCAGATGTAGGTGGGGCTCCGGTCGATCAGCGTGACGGCGGCGCGGCCCGCACGTCCCAGTGTGTCGCCGAGCCGCGTGGCCAGCAGCAAGCCGGCGATTCCTCCGCCGACGATCACGATCCGGGGTGTGGATGAGGTCATGGATAAATTAATTAATCGAACGATGAATTAATTTATGATAAGGGCAGCGAACGAGCGCTGTCAAACGTCGCCGCGGGCAGTCGGGACGATGCGCCGTACGCGTCGGTTACACTTTCCGCCGGATTGACCGCATTTGAACCCGAATCGAACATGACGACATCTGATCCCCGCTCCACGTTGCCCGTCAGGCAGAAACGCCCGCCCGGGCGCCCTGCGTGCAGCGCCATGAGCGGTTCCGACGCGTTGCTGAAGAGCGCCCGGCTGGCGTTTGCGCGCAGTGGATTCGAGGCGACGAGCGTGCGTGAAATCGCCCGGCGCGCGGACGTCAATCCGGCTTTGGTGGCTCATCACTTCGGTTCGAAGGAGGAGCTGTGGCTCGCGGTGGTCGATCAGATCGCGGAGCGCACCGCTTTGCTGCGCGAGCTGACCGGCGCGCTGCGCTCATCCGGGCTGGCGCCGCGCCGGCGGGTCGAGCAGGCGCTGGTCCTCTTTGTCGACGAGGTGTTCTCGGAACCGGATATCGGGATGTTCTTCTCGACCGCGGCGACCGAGCAGGGTGAGCGGCTGAACGTGCTGGTCGACCGCCTGGTGCGCCCCTATCACGAAGTATTCGTGCCGCTGCTGGCGGATGCGATGGATGCGGGCGAACTGCTTCGCAACGATCCCACGGTTGTATTCGCGATGCTGACCAACGCGGTCAGCAAGACCGTTGCGTATCGCCACGTGCTGTCGGCGTTCTCGCCCATCATCGAGCAGTCGGAGACGTTCAAGCGCGCGGTGATCGATGCGGCATTCAACATGCTGCATTGACCGGCGACGACGCGTGCCGATCGGCCGCTGCCGCGGCGGCAGCGGCATGCAGGCACGCTCAGCCGCGGTCCACCGCCGGCCATTTCACGAACGCGAATACCCATAGCATGATGAAGTTCAGCACGGGCACGAACGCGGTCAGGATCCACCACCCGGAAAAGCCGGCATGCCGGATGATCCGTACGTACGGGTAAATGACCAGCGCTACGATCGCTACCGTGATGATCCAATGTACGCCGCTGAGATGTTCCATGGTCTGTCCTCTAGGGTGGAGGGGTTGATCGACTTCAGGAGACTACGGTGACGCACGACACCCCGGCGGATCGGCTTCAGTTCACCGCGGGGACTCTTGCACTTTCCGCCCGGCACACGCCTTTCATGCTCGCATAGATCTGCTGCGCGCTGGCGCGGCCCTGGTAGGTGGTATCGATACCTTCGTGCAGGCGCTGCTTGTCATCGTCGGGGGCGCGCATCGGGGTGATGACCGCGTCCAGCCGCGCATGGGCTTCGCTGACGGGAACGCCGTTGTCGCGCCACGTCGCGGCGGACGAGGCGGTTTGCGCGATGAGATAGCATTTCTGCTGTTGCGACATGAGCGCCAGCGCGGGCCCCATGCTGTCGTATTTCTGTGTCGCACACCCCGTCAGCAGCGCCGCGCCGATCAGCGCCACGCAATACCGTCTTCTCATTGTGATTCCCCGAATGTTCGTCGTGCCTGCCGATTGTTTCTGCTGAATCGACGCGGGCCTCCACTGTGCTCGACCGGTCGGTGATTCAGTTTTCGCTGCTTGCCGCGCAAAGCGTAGCACACGGTATGCGCGCGGACGCGCAGGCGCGAGGAGGGTGCGCGCGATGGTCGGCGCACCGGAAGCGAACCCGGGGTGCAAGCCGGCTTTGCTTCGCGAGGCGACCGAGTCGATCCCGGATTGACATGTCGCCGCGGCCGGCTGGCCGTCCGGATTCGAATGCGGGATGGGGGCGTGAGCGGGTCTGCCCGGAATGATTTCGCCGTGGCAGAATTCGCGATCCGCTGCATGCCGGATCGCTGCCGCGACCGGTATCGCCGCCCTTCAAACGCGCTGCGATGCGCATCGACCGGGAGCTGACTTGGACAAGAATGTCAGTGAGTGTGCGTCGTCCGACACCCCTTCATCGTCATCCGGGCGCACCAGGCTGCGCCGTCTGTTCGTCGGGCGCGACGGGCTTCGGGCGGGTTGGGGCGCGCTGCTGTTCGTTCTGATATTCGCGGGTGTTGCGGCCGGCATGCTGTTCGTGTCGCACCGGCTATGGCCGTTGCCGGAGGGCGACCAGGCGCTGTCGCTTGCCGGCGCCGCCGCGATGGAGTGCGTGCAGCTGGGCGCGGTGGCGATCGCGACGGCGGCGCTCGCGGCCATCGAGCGTCGACCGCTGTTCTCATTCGGCCTGCAGGGCGACGCCCGCGCGAGGCGTTTCATCGGCGGAGTGGTCTGCGGCATCGTTGCGATTTCCGTGCTGGTGCTGACGCTGCGGCAAGCCGGGTTCCTGCATCTCGACGCGCCGACGCTGCAAGGCGGACGGGCAGTCGGAGCCGGGGTGATCTGGGCGGTGATCTTCCTGATGACGGGGTTGTTCGAGGAAACGCTGCTGCGCGGCTATCTGCAATACACGCTGACACGCTGGCTCGGGTTCTGGTGGGGGGCGCTGCTGCTGTCCGCGCTGTTCGGTGCGATGCACGGCATCGGTCCCGGCGAGACGCCCGTCGGGCTGGTCGTCGCGATGCTGTTCGGCCTGGTTTTCTGCCTGTCGCTCTGGTACACCGGTTCGCTTTGGTGGGCGATCGGCTTTCATGCGGCGTGGGATTGGGGCGAATCGTTCCTGTATGGCGCATCGGACAGCGGCCGGCTGGTGCAGGACGTGCTGTTCACCTCGCATCCTGCCGGAAACGCGTTGATGAGCGGCGGCGTCACCGGACCCGAAGGCAGCGTGCTGGTGTTCGCCGTGCTGGCGATCGTCGCGATTGTCATCCGGCTCTGGTGGCGGCGCGGTGAGGCTTCGCCTTTCGCGCGACGCGGCCGGCTGGCCGGCGGCGATCCCGCGCAATGAATGATCGGGTGGATCGGGAGCCGGTGCGATACCGGTCGGTGCGACATTCGTGCTGAAAGCATGTGCGGCGTTCGTCGACTCGATGCCGCTCGCCTGGGCTGGAAGTCGGCAGCGCTGAGGATGTACCGCGTTGCAGGAGGTGCGCAAGTGCGAGCAGCTGCAATGCGCTGCCGCAGGCCCAGGTCCGCTCGGACGAGGGGTACTGTCCCGTGGCAAGGGGCAGGCGTGTTCCGGTGTTGCGTTGCGAGGGTGTTGCGGCGCGGCAGCATGCTTCGCGATTCGCGCTCGACCGCTTTCGCCAAATCTCCGTGGCTTTGATCCGCTTCGTGCTCGCCACGGCGCGGATCGATGCTCGCTGCACCGCCGCTCATGGTCCGGTAGTGATGTACCGCGGCATGCCACGCTCCGACGCGTCCGGCGTCGTTGCGCAATCACCCTGGAAAAGCGAAAGCCCCAAACCGCTCGCGCAGCCGGGGCTTTCTTTGCATCGGATCCTTTGGCACGAGGAGAAGATGCGATTTCAGTATATCCGCCACGGCGCCTACGCATAGGCGTTTAATTGTGAATAATTGTATCGATTGGTCCGCGTCGGAGTGAGGCCGACCGCCCGTGCCGAGTCGCGTGCCGGCCGGTGCGGTGTCGGGCGAGTCCGGCTGGGCGTCTGCCGGGCAGTTATCCGCCGACGTCCCTGACCGCGGCGGTCGACTCCAGGGGGTGTCATGAGCCTCTTCAATCGAACTGCGATGCTGGACTACTTGCGCGCGCAGCGTCTGGCCGTGATCAGCACCGTCAATCGCGACGGCGCGCCCGAGGGCGCGCTGATCGGTGTCGCCGTTACGGACCGCTTCGAGCGGATCTTCGATACGACCTCCGCTACGCGCAAGCACGTGAATCTGCTGGTGCGGCCCCGCGTCGCGATGACGTTCTCGGGGCCGGGCGAACGGACCGTGCAGTACGAGGGCATCGCGTTTCCGGTGTCGGTCGGGGATCCTTCGGACGAAACGTACCGCGAAGTGTATTACGCCGCCTGGCCGGACGGCCGCGGCCGACTGCGCTGGCCTCGGCTCGTGTACTGGCGTGTGGAGCCGCGCTGGGCGCGCTACTCGCGCTTCGACGGCGAGCCCGAGACGGTGGCGTTCGTGTGGTGATCGCACGCGTTCGACGAGTGCGGACAGGGGCTGCCGCGTCTCCGGGAAACAGCGGCCAGCGTGGCCGCTTTCGATGAGTTCGTCCCGGACCGCTACGCGAAAACCGGCCGGAAGAAGCTCCGTTCGTAGCTGTCGAAGCATCGCGTTTCCTCCGCGTATCTGAATGCGGCGATGCAGTCCGGATCGGCTTTCGAGCGTTCCCGGTAGATCTCGTAGGTCGCGAGGCTCGGGAACGAGAACAAAGCCAGCGCGACATTGCTGGCGCCTTCCGACGGCATGAAATAACCATGATGCCGGCCGCCGAATTTCTCGACGAGCGGAATCCACATCCTGCCGTAGGTCTCGAATTCGGCGAGTTTCGCGGGATTGACGATGTAGCGGAGATAGCAGGTGATCATGGGAGGGCTCCGGTTTGGATTCCGCAAGACTATAGAGTGCGGCGGCGCCGGGTCAATCGCGCAGGCGAGGCGACGGGGTGCGAAACCTCGCGGACGAAGGTGCGCAAACAGGCGGTCGCTCAAGTATTGCGCCCGCAGGCCGTAATTCACGATGGGCGCCGGGTCTGCATGGATGCCGGCCGGGTCATCATGTCCATTCAACAATCCATATACGATCCGCGTCGGCGGGATGACGCCGGGTCGACCAGTCGAACCAAAGGGGCAGCAGCATGACGATTCAACCGATTACCGGCGCATCCGGCGCGGGCTATTCGACGGCGGCGAATCCGCCGGCAACGACGAGCGGGAGCGGGACACAGGGCGGCTCGGGCGGCGCCGCCAGTTCGGACAGCACGACCGGCCCGAGTGGTACGCCGTCGAGCGGCAAGGCGCCGATGGCCGCCGCGGGCAGTCTCGGCGAGAGCGGCGGCTCGCAGGCCAGCCCCGGAATGTCGCAACTGCAGGACACCATCAAACGGCTGCAACAGCAGATCGAGGCGCTTCAACAGCAGATGGCGCAGGCGCGCAGCGATACGGAGCGCCAGGCGCTCATGGCGCAGATGCAGGTGATCCAGGCGGCGTTGCAGCAGGCGGCGGCGTCGCTCGTCGCGCTGATGAGCAAGCAGGCGAGCGCCTCGTCGGGCGGGGTCGACATCCAGGCCTGAGGCCTGTCATGCGGAGGGCGAGCGGCGTAGCGGACTCGCCCCCCGCCTCCGGGCGGGCGACGCCGCGGCGGTGCGGCCTCAGTCGGCCTCCGCGGTTTGCCATCGCGGACCGGGCAGCGGCTCGACCTCGCGCGGCTTGAGCGTTTCGCCGCATTCCGAACACACCATCACCGGTTGCATCACGTGGCCGCAGGTTCGATGCCGCAGGACCACGGGCGGCCCTTCGCCGTCGTCTTTCCAGCGGTCGCCCCATGCCGTGAGCGCGAGCAGGACCGGATACAGATCGCGGCCCTTCTCCGACAGCCGGTATTCGAATCGCGGCGGCCGATCCTGATAGGCGAGCCGGATGAACACCCCCTCGTCGACGAGGCGGGCAAGCCGCTCCGCCAATACATGCCGGGTGATACCGAGCTGTGACTGGAACGCATCGAAGCGGCGCACGCCCCAGAATGCGTTGCGCAGGATCAGCATGGTCCAGCGATCGCCCAGCACCGCGAGCGTGCGCGCCACCGAACACGGTATCGAGCCGACGTCATCCCATTTCATGGTCAAGTCTCGCTGAAAGATCGGAAGAAAAGTGGGTTCGATTATAGAACGGACCCTCGAGCGGATTGCACGATCTGCATTGACAGCGTCGCCGCCCATGTCAATAATAAGTTCCAATTTGGAACTTACAATGTTTTTCCCCAAGTGCGGTTGCCAGGAGCATTCAGATGAATCCGCTTTCGATGTCGGGTATTGAACTGTTGCGTGCCGCAGCTGCCGGCGAGGTGCCGCGCGCGTCGATTTCCGAAACCATACCGATGCAGCCCGATACGGTCGAGGTCGGCTACGTGAAAATGACCGCGCGCGCCGACGAGCGCCATCTCAATCCGCTGGGCGGCGTGCATGGCGGCTTCGCGGCAACCGTGCTGGACTCGGTCACCGGTTGCGCGGTGCACACGATGCTGGACGCGGGCGTCGGGTACGGCACGATCGACCTGCATGTGAAGATGCTGCGTCCGGTGCCGCGCGGCGTCGATCTGATCGCGGAAGGGCGCGTGATTCATCTGTCGAAGAGCCTGGGGGTGGCCGAAGGCACGTTGAAGACGCCGGACGACAAGATCGTCGCGCACGCGTCGGCGACCTGCCTGATCCAGCGTCCGGCGTGACGCCGGAACGGCCGCGGTGTCCGGGCCGGCTCCGAGCGCTTCGCCGCACTGTGTTAGGGTCCGGTCTTTCACCCGCAGAGACAGGAACCGCAGCATGGAATACCGCACACTTGGCGATTCGGACATCGAAGTCAGCCTGATCGGCCTGGGCACGATGACGTGGGGCGAGCAGAACAGCGAAAGCGATGCGCACGCGCAGCTCGACTACGCGGTGGGCCAGGGCGTGACGCTGATCGACGCCGCCGAAATGTACCCGGTGCCGCCCAGGCCCGAAACGCAGGGGCGCACCGAAGCGTATCTCGGCAGTTGGCTCGCGCAGCATCCCGGATTGCGCGCCGGGCTGACGATCGCGACGAAGATCGCGGGCCCCGCGCGCCAGCCGCACAATCCGCGGCACCTGCGCGGCGAAGGCAACCAGTACGACCGGAAGAACCTGACGGAAGCGCTCGACGGCAGCCTCAAGCGGCTCCGGACCGACTACGTCGACCTCTACCAGCTGCACTGGCCGGATCGCAGCACCACGACGTTCGGCCGGCCCGCGTATCCGTGGATCGACGATGCGTATACGGTGCCCATCGAGGAAACGCTCGCGGTGCTCGCCGAGTTCGTGAAGGCGGGCAAGGTGCGGCATATCGGCGTGTCGAACGAAACGCCGTGGGGCGTTGCGCAATTCCTGCAGGCGGCGCAACGGCTCGGCCTGCCGCGCATCGTCAGTATCCAGAATCCGTACAGCCTGCTGAACCGGTCGTTCGAAAACGGTCTGTCGGAATTCAGCCATCGCGAGCGGGTCGGCCTGCTTGCCTATTCGCCGCTCGCGTTCGGCTGGCTGTCCGGCAAATACGAGGGCGGCGCGCGGCCGGCGGGCGCGCGCATCACGCTGTACGAACGCTTCCAGCGCTACAGCAAGCCGCAGGCGGTGCAAGCCACGTCGCGCTATGTCGAACTGGCGAAACGGCATGGTCTGTCGCCCGCGCAGTTCGCGCTGGCGTTCGTCAACAGCCGGCCGTTCGTCACGAGCAACCTGATCGGCGCCACGTCGCTCGAGCAATTGAAGGAGAACCTCGGCAGCGCCGACGTGAAGCTCGCGCCGGAGGTGCTCGCGGAAATCGACGCGCTGCACGCGCTGCAGCCGAATCCCGCGCCGTAACCGCGGCGGCAACGCCGGCCGCCGCGTCGCCGCCCATGGCCGGCGGCGCGGCTCAGCGAAGCCCGAGCCGTTTGCGTACCGTATACAGCGCGAACAGGCTCAGCACCGCGCAGAACATCAGATAGAGGCCGGGCGACAGCCGGTTGCCCGTCAGCGCGATCAGCCAGGTGATCACGAACGGCGCGAAGCCGCCGAACACCGTCACGCCGACGTTGTAGCTCACCGCGAGGCCCGTCGCGCGGGTCTGGGTCGGAAAGATCTCCGCCATCAACGCGGGCAGCGCGCCGCAATACATCGCTTTCAACGCACCGATCCAGATCAGCGCGCCGAGCATCGACGCGAAGGTCGCATGGCGCGTGAGCATCGCGAACAGCGGTAGCACTGTGACGAGCATCAGCAGCGCGGCCGCCGCCATCACGCGCACCCGTCCGACCGAATCCGACCAGTGGCCGACGAGCGGCGTCAGCAGTGTCAGCACGATTCCGGTGGCGAGCGTCGCGGCAAAGCCCGTCGACGCCGGCAGCCCGAGCTGCTTGATCGCGTAGGTCGGCATGTAGAGCACCATGTAGTTCGCCGCGGTCGACATCACGAGCGCACCGGTCGAGAGCAGCGCGCGCACCTTCTGCGTGCCGAGCAGCTCGCGCACCGGCGTGGCGGTGCGCGCTTGTGTGCGGAACTCTGCACCTTCGTCCACGTAGCGGCGGATATACAGCCCGATCGGCCCGATCGCCAGCCCGAACAGGAACGGAATGCGCCAGCCCCACGATTCGAGCTGCGCGGTCGTGAGCGTGGTCGTCAGCAGCGCGCCGAAGCCGGATGCGAGCAGCGTCGCGAGCCCCTGGCTCGCGAACTGCCAGCTCGACATGAAGCCGCGCCGCTGCGGCGCGTGCTCGACGAGAAACGCGGTCGAGCTGGCGAACTCGCCGCCCGCCGAGAAGCCCTGCAGCAGCCGCGACAGCATGATGCCGATCGGCGCGAGGATGCCGATCGACGCGTAGGTCGGCATCGCGGCGATCAGCAGCGTGCCGGCCATCATCAGGCTGATCGACAGCAGCAGCGACGCCTTGCGGCCCGCACGGTCGGCGTAGGCGCCGAGCACGAAGCCGCCGATCGGCCGGATCAGGTAGGACAGCCCGAAGGTGCCGAGCGTGAGCAGCAGCGAGGTCGCCTCGCTCGTGGCCGGAAAGAACAGTTTGGCGATCGTCACGGCGAAGAAGCCGTAGACGATCAGGTCGAACCATTCGAGCGCATTGCCGATCGACGCGGCAAGAATGATGCGGCGGATCCGCGCGGCATCGAGCGGGACGGGCGGCGCGGCAGGCAACGTGGAGATGTTCATCGTGACGGTCGGGTCGGGGTGGCGGGGGCGTGTCAGGCGTGCGCGGTGTCGGTCGGCGTCGTGTCGGCGCGGTCGCGCGGCGGGTGGCCGGCGAGATCCCAGAACAGTCCCGCCATGATCTGCAGGCCCTCGCGCACGACGGGCGCGAGCAGGTGCTCGTCCGGCGCGTGCTGTGCGCAGGCCGGATACGAATGCGGAATCCACAGCGTCGGCAGGCCGAGGGTGTGCGCGAACACGTCGTTCGGCAGCGTGCCGCCGAGATTCGGCAGCACGGCGGTTCGTTTGCCGGTGGTCCGCTCCAGCGAGCCGATCGCCCAGCGCACCCACGCGTCGTCGGGCGACAGGCGGGTCGCGGGCGCGCCGCGTTCGACGTCGATCCCGATCTGCTCGAAGCCGTGCGCATCGAGATGCGCGCGCAGATGCGCGGCGAGCCGGGTCCAGTCGGTACCGACCACGAAGCGCAGCTGGCAATGCGCGAACGCGTGACTCGGGATCGCATTGACCGGATGCTCCGGGTTGCCGGATTTCATCGCGAGCACCTCGACAGTGTTCCAGCCGAACACGCGCTCGGCGGGGCTGAGGCCGGGTTCGCCCCATTGCGGGTCGAGCGCCGGATCGCCGGGCCCGCCGCCGACCTCGAGGTCGGCGAGTGCGGCGCGGACCGCGGCGGGGATCGGCGGCGGCCGCAGGCCGTCGACGCGGATCGCGCCGCGCGCGTCGACGATGCTCGCCAGCGCATGCGACAGCACGATGGCCGGGTTGCGCAGCAGGCCGCCCCAGTTGCCCGAGTGATGCGCGCCGTCGCGCAGGGTGAGCGACAGCCTGAAATTCACCGCGCCGCGCGAACCGAGGAAGACGGTCGGCCGTTCGGCCGACAGGCGCGGGCCGTCCGATGCGATCAGCACGTCGGCGGCCAACTCGTCGCGCCGTGCGGCGCACAGCGCGGCGAGGCCGGGAGACCCGGTTTCCTCGCCCATCTCGATCAGCAGTTTCGCGTTGAAGCCGAGCCGGCCGCCGCGCGCGTGCAGCACGCTGGCGAGCGCGGCGAGGTTGATCGAATGCTGTCCCTTGTTGTCGGCGGTACCGCGGCCGTACCAGCGATCGCCTTCCGGCGTGACGGTCCACGGCGCGAGCGGCGCGCGCCATTGCGCGTCGTAGCCGCGCACGACGTCGCCGTGTCCGTAGATCAGCACGGTCGGCAGCGCGTCGCTCTCGTGGCGCGTCGCGATCAGGAACGGCCCGGCGCCCGGCACCGGGTTGTCGACGATGCGCGTCGCGAAACCCAGCCCGGCGGCCGACGGCACCAGTTCGTCGCTGAGATAGCCGCGCAGCGCATCGGCCTGGCCGGCCTCCTGGCTTTCGGTGCGGAAGGCGACCCGGCGGGTCAGGTCGGCGAGGAAGGCGCCGGAATCGAAGTGTTCGGCAGCGTGATGCAGGGCGGCGGTGCGGCTCAAGAGGGGCTCCTGGCGGATCGAGGGGGCGGGCGGATAGGCCAGCGTGCGGTCGATTCTAGGAAGCCGTTTTTTTTGTCACAATGATCGAATTTCGAAGCAATCTTTGCCGAAAAGGCAAAGCAGAACCGGCCTTCCGGGCCACGGATCCTGACGATGAATCCTTTCCTGCACGGCATCGCGCTGCGCTATTTCGTGGAAGTGGCGCGCACGGGTTCGATCAGCGACGCGTCGGCGCGCCTGCACGTCGCCGTATCCGCCATCAGTCGCCAGATCGCCAAGCTCGAGAGCGAGCTGGGCGCGCCGCTGTTCGAACGCCGGCCGCGCGGCATGGTGCTGTCGGAGGCGGGCGAGCGGCTGCTGAGGTTCGCGCAGCGCAGCCTGCTCGAGGCCGAGCACGTGATGAAGGAGATCGGCGGCCTCGATGCGCTGCACGGCAGCCTGCTGAAAATCGCCTGCTCGAAAGGCTTCGCGATCGACTTTCTGCCGAGCGCGATGGCGAGCTTCCGGGAACGGCACCCGGGCGTCGATTTCGCGCTGTGGGTCGGCTCCCCCGTCGAGGCGACGCGCCGGGTGCGGGACGGCGACGCGGACCTCGCGCTCACGTTCAGCCTCGCGCCGGAAAAAGGGGTGCGGGTCGAGCATACCGAGCGCGCGCCGATTCTCGCGTTCATGACCCGGAATCATCCGCTCGCCGCGCGCCCGGCGGTATCGCTCGCGGATCTGGCGCCTTATCCGCTTGCGCTGCCGGATGTGGGCTCGACGACGGTGCGCCAGTTGATCGACATCGTCTGCGCGCTGGACGGGCTGCTGCTCGCGCCCGTGCTGACGACCAACGATACGACGGCGACCTACCGTTTCGCGCAGCGCTCGGGCGCGGTGATGCTCGCGGGCCTGATTTCGGTGCGCGACCTGTACGAGGCGGACGGCTTCGTTGCCGTGCCGCTGTCGAATCCGCAGCTGTGCGAACGCAGCATCCAGGTCCAGACGATGGCGGGGCGCGACTTGCCGGCGTCGGTACGCGCGTTTCGCGACCACGTGATCGCCGCGATCGCCGCGCCGGATGCGCCGGCGAAGCGGCGAACGGTATCAACCCGCCGCCGCGTGAGATAATCTCGCGATCCGCACCATTGACGCTCGAGGCCTGTTCGTACGAATCGGGCCTTTTGTGTTTGGTTTGCCGCGAGCGCGGCCGCGCACCGGCGCTTGGATTGCCGTAGGCGGCGGGCCGTTGCCGGGACGGCGCCGCGTCTCGGCGCGCCCACGCATCCGGCGGCATCCGCATCGGCTTAACCTGTATCCGTACCCATAAAAATGAACGTGACCCGAACTCATCCTCATCCGGCGCTCGGCTGGGTGACCTTCGTGCTGATTGCCGTTGCGGGGCTCTTCTACGTCAAATGGTTTCCGTACTATCACAAGGCGTTGACGGCTGCCGAGCACCATTCGATCGGCCAGTCGATCCTGATGGGCGCGGCGGCGCATCCGCCGGCCCCGTCGCTGCAGGCGGCGCTCGATTACGCGTGGGCCTACGGCAAGGCGATCTGGCAGGCGATGGTGCTGGGCCTGCTGCTCGGCTCGGCGGTGCAGGCGCTGCTGCCCGCGCACTGGGTCGCGCGTGCGCTGGGCAAGACCGGCTTCGGCAGCGTGGCGGCAGGCGGTCTGCTGTCGCTGCCGGGCATGATGTGTACCTGCTGCGCGGCGCCCGTGGTCGCCGGCCTGCGCGAGCGCCACGCGTCGCCCGGCGGCGCGGTGGCGTTCTGGCTCGGCAACACGGTGCTCAATCCGGCCGCGCTGGTGTTCATGGGTTTCGTGCTCGGCTGGCACTGGACCGCGCTGCGGCTCGTGCTGGGCGTCGCGATGGTGTTCGGCGTCGGCTATCTGCTGAACCGGCTGGCCGCGCCGCAGACGCGCCCGATCGATGACGCGCTGCTCGCGCAGCTCGCGGCCGACCAGGCCGCCGCCGGCAACGCCTTCACGCGCTGGATCAGGATTTTCAGCCGGATGACCGTACGCCTCGTGCCGGAGTATCTGGTGCTCGTGCTGCTGCTCGGCGCCGCGCGCGCGTGGCTCTTTCCCCACATCGGCCCCGAGATCGGCAACCAGTTGATCTGGATCGTCGCATTCGCGGTGGCGGGCATGCTGTTCGTGATCCCGACCGCCGGCGAGGTGCCGATCATCCAGGCGATGCTGTCGCTCGGCATGGGTGTCGGGCCGGCCGCGGCGTTGCTGATGACGCTGCCGCCGATCAGCGTGCCGTCGCTGGCGATGCTCGCGCGCTCGTTCAAGCCGTCGATGCTGACGCTCGTCGCGGTGCTGGTGGTGGGATTCGGCATCGTGAGCGGACTGGCCGCCGTGGCGCTCGGTTTCTGAGCGCCGGGGCCGGCGCGGGGCGGCATGCCTGCGCCGGCCGATACCTAGAGCCGGCATCGGATCCGAAGCCGGCCATTCATTTCAGAAGCAATCAGGAAAACGCATGACGCAACACAAGGTACACCCCAAACTCGAACAGGCGCTCACCCGCGGCGATCTGGCGATCCGCCAGGCCAACTCGGCGCGCGCGACGGCCGTGCTGAACGCGCTCGGCAAGATGATCGTGGAGGCGTCGGCGACGATCGGCGTCGAGGCGAGCATCGACATTCCGCAAGGCGAACGCGTCTACGATCCCGTCAACGGCCTGTGGCCGCAGAAGATGCTGGTGTCGTTCGACGGCCCGATCGACGAGGCCGACCCGGAGGAACTGCGCTCGGTGTACCTGGTCGCCGACGATCCGGTCACGATGTTCCGCGTCGAATGGCATCGCGCCGACGGCAAGCAGGGACGCCACGAAGGCGGTCCGCTCGCGACCGTGGCGTTCCTGACGGATGTCGACATTCCGTGGAGCGACGACGACGAGTGACGCCCGCGCGTGCGCCGGACGGCGCGTGCATCGCGGTCGGGATTCGATGACGCACCGGCGCGGGCTTCGGCCCGCGCCGGTGCGTTCGCGCGTCAGCGCATCATGCGGCGCTTGAAGAGCCGCGCGCAGATCAGGAAGCCGACCGCCGCGTAGGCGGCGAGCACCGCGACGTGGAACCCCACGTCGGCGGCCGGGCGGCCGAGCATCGCCGGACGGATCAGGTCGACCGCGTTGGCGAGCGGCAGTGCGTAGGCCACGTGCTGCGCGAAGGGCGGCAACTGCGTGACCGGGAAGAACACGCCCGACAGCAGCAGCATCGGCGTCATCGCGAGCGTCTGGTAGAACATGAAGAAATCGTAGGACGACGCCAGCGCGGTGACGATCATCGCGAGACTCGCGAACGCGAGGCCGGCAAGCACGATGACGGGCAGCGCCAGCAGCATCGACGGGAACTGCGCGTAGCCGAGCAGCCCGGCCACCAGCATGATCGCGCTGCTCGACAGCACGGCCTTGCTGGCCGCCCAGACGATTTCCCCGAGCACGATGTCGCCGAGCGACAGCGGCGTATGCATGATCGCTTCCCAGGTGCGCTGCACGTGCATCCGCGAGAAGCCCGAATACATCGATTCGAAACTGGCGGACATCATCACGCTCGAGCCGACCGTGCCGGCGGCCAGGAACGCGATATACGACACGCCGTCGACGTGCCCGACCATCAGCCCGAGCCCGAGGCCCAGGCCGAACAGATAGATCATCGGGTCGGCGAGATTGCCGAGCATCGACGCGACCGCGAGTTTCTTCCACACCAGATAGTTGCGTCGCCAGACCGCCATCCAGTTCGTCGCGTTAGACGGCAACGCGAGCGCGAAACGGGATTCGGCGCGGCGCGGCGGCGTGTCGGCGGGCGGCGAGTAGTGGCGCGTATCCATCGTTCAATCCTGCATTTCGCGGCCGGTCAGCCGCAGAAAGACGTCTTCGAGATTCGCGGGCCGGTGCAGATAGCGCAGCCCCGGGCGGCCCTTCAGCCGGGCGTTGATCGGCTCCGGATCGCCGACGTAGCAGAACAGCGTCTCGCCGCTGATCTCGGTGCGCACGGCGAGCGGCGCGAGTTCGTCGCGCAGCCGGGCGGGATCGGGGCCGTAGATCTCGATCACGTCGCAGCCGATCTCCGATTCGATCAGCGCGCGCGGCGCACCCTCGGCGATCTTGCGGCCTTCCTCGATCACGCACAGTCGATCGCACAGTCGCTCGGCTTCTTCCATGAAGTGCGTCGTCAGCAGGATGGTTTTGCCGCGCGCGAGCAGCGAGCGCAGCCGTTCCCACATCAGATGGCGCGCCTGCGGATCGAGGCCGGTCGTGGGCTCGTCGAGCACCAGCACGTCGGGATCGTTGACGAGCGCGCGCGCGAGCGTCAGACGCCGCTTCATTCCGCCGGACAACTCGCCGACCTTCGCATCGGCCTTGTTTTCGAGCTTCGCGAATTCGAGCAGCGGGGCGACGAGCGCGCGTGCGTCTTGCGCGGACAGCCCGAAGTAGCGGCTGAACACGAGCAGGTTCTCGCGCACTGTGAAATCGGGATCGAGATTGTCGAACTGCGGCACGACGCCGACGCGCTGCCGCGCATGGCGGGCGCGCGCCGGAATCGGCTCGCCGCAGAGCGTGATCGCGCCGGCGTCCGGATAGGCGATGCCGAGCAGCATTCTGAGCGTGGTGGTCTTGCCCGCGCCGTTGGGCCCGAGCAGGCCGAAGCATTCGCCGGGTTGCACGCGAAACGACAATCCATTGACGACGAGGCGGTCGCCATAGCGTTTCTCAACTTCCTGCAGATCGATCGGTGCGACGGACATGGGTGAGCGGACACGGTTGGAATCGGCGACACAAGCCGGCCATTCTAGTGCATCGGCTGCGCGGTTTCAGGGCCGGCGCGGCGGGATGGTGCGGGATGCGCGGACTTCGTGCATTGCATCATCGCGGATTCGCAGGGCCGGACCCATCAGCGTTTTCCATCCTTGCATATGGAAGTGCGGCGCACCATGATTGAGTCGTAGGCGGCGTTGTCGCAACTGGGAGGCACTATGGCTAGCTACAAGAAAATTTTGCTGTGTTACGACGGAAGCCTCGAAGGCCGCAAGGCGCTGCGCTGTGGCGCCGATCTGGCGCTGGAGCTGAAAGCCGAGACGCATCTGCTGTCGGTGGTCGACATGCGCTCGAGTATCGCGCAGAGCGCGGGCCTGCTCACGGACGTCGCATGCGGCCGCTTCGAGGAATCGGCGCGGGAAATCCTCCAGGAGGGGGTGAACTGGCTGACGGAGCGGGGCGTACACGCCGAGGGCCATTTCGCGTTCGGCTACCCGATCGAGGAGATCGCCAATCTGGCGACCCAGCTCGGTGTGGATCTCGTGGTGGTGGGACACCGTTGCCGCAGCGGCCTGTCTCGCTGGTGGATGGGCTCGGGCAATACGCAATTGCTCGACCGCATCTCGTGCAGCATCTTGGTCGCCTGTTCGTCACCGGCGGAGCAGCGCGCGGAGAGTGCGAAGGAAGCGGCCGCGGCCGGTCATTAAGCCGTGAACGACGGATGGTGCGGAGCCGGCGTGTCGCGGCCCGGGCGAGCAGCGCGCCGATCGCGTAAATTGAACCGGTTCCGGACTTGATCCCGATGGCCCGTGCCTGACGCGGGCCGGCGATGGCTCGCCACGTCGCCGGCCGCCGTCATGCGTGAGCGGCCGCCCATCTCAGTGCTGTTGCAGGTCGACTGCCGACAGCTTCCACATGAAGAGCCCGCTGCGATGAAAGATCGCTGCATAGCGGGTGCCGCCGGCGTTGCGTTGATACGTCACAACGAACTCATCGATATTCCGGTAACCGGCGCTGGTTTGCGGCGACGTGTTCCGCGTAGCGTCGTCGTCGCCCGGCTGCGAACTGGCGGGTGCTGTGGAGGCGGCGGCCGGCGGCGAGTCCGCCGGCGGACTCGCTTGCGCGGGCGCGCCGGCGCCGAGCTTGGGCGGCTGTTCGCCGGGCTGGCCGCGCGGCGGCATGCCGCTGATCAGTGCGGCGACGCCGTCGGGCGTCGCATAGGCATCGACGAGCGGTCCGATCAGCGCGGAGCCGATCAGCGCACCGATGATGGAGAGCGGATTGTCGCGCTGCTGCGCATCGATTCGCCGCATCAACTCCTCGGTGACCTGCTGCTTGAGGCTTGTCCTGAGCGCGGGGAAATCGACATATGCGCTGATGGCTTGCGCGTCGCGCGCATCGACCGCCTGCTTCAGACGCTTGAGCGCGAGGTACGGTGACGCGTAGGCATAGAGGATGGCCGCGATGACGGCTGCGATCAGCGCGGTAATCAGAATCGGTTTGAGCCGGCTGGGCCGGCTCGCAGGCAAGTTCAAACGGCCTCCATCAAGAACGGTTCCGTAGTCAGAGACCCTGTTGGACAGTGGAACGTTCCTCGGCGATGCAGCGATCGATCATCCGGCAGACCGCGTCGATGGTTCCGATCATGATCAGCCGAGAGGGGCCGTGATACACCCGTACCGGCGCCCGGCGAGCCGGCTCCGCATGATGGAGCGCGGCATTCAGCGAGACGCGCGCGAAGGCGGGCATCGCGGACAGCAGCAGCGACGCTTGCTCGGGCTGCTGCTCCGGTTCGGCCGCGCTGGCGGGATGAGCGGCGGCGAGCGGCGCGCACGGCATGCGGCCGCGAAGATGGCGCAGACGGCCGAATTGGCGGAAAGGCAGCAGACGGGCAAGGCGTTCCATGGTGTTCTCCAGATCCAGGCGGACAGGCGGATATAACCGGCGGTTAGAGTTCGCCCGAGCGAATCAGCCCGACGGCGATGCCTTCGAGCGCGAATTCGGCGCTCCCGGCTTTGACAAAGATGTTTTCGTAGTCGGGGTTCTCGGCGATCAGTTCGAGTCCGCCCGGGCGGCGCATCAGGCGCTTCACCGTGACGTCGTCGCCCAGCCGCGCAACGATGATCTGGCCGTCCTTCGCCTCGGTCCGCTTCTGTACGGCGAGCAGGTCGCCGTCGAGGATGCCGGCGTCGCGCATCGACAGCCCGCGTACCTTCAGCAGGTAGTCGGGCTTGCTCGAAAACAACGCGGGGTCGCACGCGTAATGCTGCGAAATATGTTCCTGCGCGAGGATCGGGCTACCGGCGGCGACGCGCCCGACGAGCGGCAGCGACAACTGCATCAGCCCCGCGTGCGGCAGCGTGAATTGATACGGCGTGTCTTCGATGCCGAGCAGGCGGATGCCGCGCGACGCGCCCGCGGCCAGCTCGATCACGCCCTTGCGCGCCAGCGCGCGCAGGTGTTCCTCGGCGGCATTCGGCGAGCTGAAACCCAGCTCGGCGGCGATCTCCGCGCGGGTGGGCGGGTAGCCGGAGCGCTCGATCGCGCGACGGATCAAGTCGAATACTTGCTGCTGGCGGGCGGTGAGTTTGATCATGGCATGACTGTATGGATAGACAGTGAGCTGTATTTTTATACAGTGTTCGTCGAAATTCAAGTGTTACTTGAAGTTCGTCGCTATCGCGACGATTCCGGCGCGACTCCGCGCCGCCGGAACGCCGCTCCGTCCGCCCGAACCGCACACCCCGCCTTCGTTACCACTTTTGAGTATTAAAAAATGAATAACGATTATTTTTAATGATGAAAGCTGTTCGCTAGACTGGCCCGACATCTCAATAAGCAACCGAACCCACCACACACCTGGAGAACCAAGGATGGTCAAGCGCAACACGGGGCTAGCCAGCGGCGCACGCCGCCTGATTGCAACACTCGCGCTCGGCGCGGCGACAGCGCTCGGCGTCGTGTCGCACGCGATGGCGGACACCACGTTCCTGAACGTGTCGTACGACCCGACCCGCGAGCTGTATCAGGACTTCAACCAGGCGTTCGGCAAGGAGTGGAAGGCGAAGACGGGGGAAACGGTCAACTTCAAGCAGTCGCACGGCGGCTCGGGCGCGCAGGCGCGCTCGGTCCTCGACGGGCTGCAGGCCGACGTGGTGACCCTCGCGCTCGCGTACGACATCGACGCGCTCGCGAACAAGGGGCTGATCAACAAGGACTGGCAGAAGCGCTTGCCGGACAACGCGTCGCCGTACACGTCGACGATCGTGTTCCTGGTGCGCAAGGGCAATCCGAAGGGCATCAAGGACTGGGACGACCTGGTGAAGCCGGGCGTGTCGATCGTCACGCCGAACCCGAAGACGTCGGGCGGCGCGCGCTGGAACTACCTGGCCGCGTGGGCGTATGCGCAGCACAAGCCGGGCGGCAACGAGCAGACGGCGAAGGATTTCATCACGAAGCTCTACAAGAACGCCGGCGTGCTCGATTCGGGCGCGCGCGGCGCGACCACGAGCTTCGTGCAGCGCGGCATCGGCGACGTGCTGATCGCGTGGGAGAACGAGGCGTTCCTGTCGCTGAAGGAATTCGGCCCCGACAAGTTCGAAATCGTGGTGCCGTCGGTGAGCATCCTCGCCGAGCCGCCCGTCGCGGTGGTCGACAAGGTGGTCGACAAGAAGGGCACCCGCAAGCTTGCCGACGCATATCTGAACTTCCTGTACAGCCCGCAGGGCCAGGAAATCGCGGCGCGCAACTATTACCGGCCGCGTTCGAAGGACGTGCCGGCCGCGCTGACGAAGCAGTTTCCCAAGCTGAAGCTGTACACGGTCGACGATACGTTCGGCGGATGGACCAACGCGCAGAAGACGCACTTCGCCGACGGCGGCGTGTTCGATTCGATCTACAAGCCGCAATAAGAAGCGGCACCGGCGGCAGGCTGTCGCCGCCGGCATAACACGACACGGCCAACAGGCGCGCCCGCACGGCGCGCCTGTTGGCCGATGAATCCCATGTGCATCACCCTGGAAGAGCAATTCGCATGACGACGTTCACCTTCCGCAAGCCGAGCGCGCTGCCCGGATTCGGCGTGACGCTCGGCATCACGGTGGCCTATCTGAGCCTCGTGGTGCTGATCCCGCTTGCCGCCACCTTTCTGAAAACCGCGACGCTCACGTGGGACCAGTTCGTTGCCGCGACCACCTCGCCGCGCGTGCTCGCGTCCTACCGGCTGACCTTCAGCGCGGCGCTGGGCGGCGCGCTGATCAACGCGGTGTTCGGTTTCCTGGTCGCGTGGGTGCTGGTGCGCTACACGTTTCCGTTCAAGCGGATCGTCGACGCGATCGTCGACCTGCCGTTCGCGCTGCCGACCTCGGTCGCGGGCATCTCGCTCGCGGCCGTGTACGCGACCAACGGCTGGATCGGCCAGTATCTCGCGCCGTTCGGCATCAAGATCGCGTTCACGCCGTTCGGCGTGCTGGTCGCGCTGACCTTCATCGGCCTGCCGTTCGTGGTGCGCACCGTGCAGCCGGTGCTCGAGGATTTCGAGCGCGAGCTGGAGGAGGCGGCCGCGTGCCTCGGCGCATCGCGCTGGCTCACCTTCCGCCGCGTCGTGCTGCCCGCCGTGCTGCCCGCGCTGCTGACGGGCTTCGCGCTCGCGTTCGCGCGCGCGCTCGGGGAGTACGGTTCGGTGATCTTCATCGCCGGCAACGTGCCGATGAAATCGGAGATCACGTCGCTGCTGATCATCACGAAGCTGGAGCAGTACGACTATGCCGGCGCGACGGCGATCGCCGTCGTGATGCTGGTGGTGTCGTTCCTGATGCTGCTGCTGATCAACACGGTGCAGTGGTACCTGCAGCGCCGCACGAGCCGCGGCGCGAGCGGCCCGGCGCCGGTTGTCGCGGCGGGCGCCGTCGCCGGCGGAGGTGCGCAATGAGCCGGGAGACGACCGCCGTGCTGCCATCCCCTTCGCCCGGCCCCGCGCCCGGCGAGCTCGCCCGCGGCCGGCTCGATCCGGTCAGCGAGCCGCGCGCGGTGCGCTGGCTGCTGACGGGCATCGCGCTGGTGTTCCTCGCGCTGTTCCTCGTCGTGCCGCTCGCCGCGGTATTCGTCGAGGCGCTGCGCAAGGGCGTGGGTTTCTACGTCGAATCGCTCGCCGATCCGGATGCGTGGTCGGCGATCAAGCTGACCGTGACGGTCGCGCTGATCGCGGTGCCGCTCAACCTCGTGTTCGGCGTGTGCGCGTCGTGGGCGATCGCGAAGTTCGAATTCAAGGGCAAGGCGCTGCTGACGACGCTGATCGACCTGCCGTTCTCGGTGTCGCCGGTGATTTCCGGGCTGGTCTACGTGCTGCTGTTCGGTGCGCAGGGCTGGCTCGGCCCGTGGCTGCAGGATCATGACGTCCAGATCATCTTCGCGGTGCCGGGCATCGTGCTCGCGACGATCTTCGTCACGTTCCCGTTCGTCGCGCGCGAGCTGATTCCGCTGATGCAGGCGCAGGGCACCGACGAGGAGGAGGCGGCGCGCGTGCTCGGCGCGTCGGGCTGGCAGATCTTCCGCCGCGTGACGCTGCCCAACGTCAAATGGGGGCTGCTGTACGGCGTGATTCTGTGCAATGCCCGCGCGATGGGTGAATTCGGCGCGGTGTCGGTGGTGTCGGGCCATATCCGCGGCCAGACCGACACGATGCCGCTGCATGTCGAGATTCTCTACAACGAATACAACTTCTCCGCCGCCTTCGCGGTCGCGTCGGTGCTGGCGCTGCTCGCGCTCGTCACGCTGGCGCTCAAGCTGCTGGCCGAACGCCACCTGTCGGCCGAACTCGCGGGCGCGCGCGACAGCGCGCCCGCGACCGCGACCGCCGTCGCATCGTCGAAATCGTAAAGAGGCACACAAGATGGGCATCATCGTTCGTAATCTGCAAAAACGCTTCGGCGATTTCACCGCGCTCGACAACGTGTCGCTGGATTTTCCGCCGGGCGAGCTGGTCGCGCTGCTCGGACCGTCCGGCTGCGGCAAGACCACGCTGCTGCGCGTGATTGCCGGGCTCGAATACGCGGACGGCGGGCAAGTCGTGCTGCAAGGCCAGGACGTGGCACAGGTCGGCGCGCGCGAGCGCCAGGTCGGCTTCGTGTTCCAGCACTACGCGCTGTTCCGGCACATGACCGTGTTCGAGAACGTCGCGTTCGGCCTGCGCGTGAAGCCGCGCAAGGAGCGGCCGTCGGAGGCGGCGATCCGCGACAAGGTGCACGATCTGCTGAAGCTGGTGCAGCTCGACTGGCTCGCGCAGCGCTATCCTTCCGAGTTGTCGGGTGGCCAGCGGCAGCGGATCGCGCTGGCGCGGGCGCTCGCGGTCGAGCCGAAGGTGCTGCTGCTCGACGAGCCGTTCGGCGCGCTCGACGCGAAGGTGCGCAAGGAATTGCGCAGCTGGCTGCGGCGCCTGCACGACGACCTGCATATCTCGACGATCTTCGTCACGCACGACCAGGAAGAGGCGCTCGAGGTGGCGGACCGGATCGTCGTGCTGAATCACGGCCGGGTGGAGCAGGTCGGCAGCCCGCAGGACGTCTACGATCACCCGCAGAGCGCGTTCGTCTACGAATTCCTCGGCGCGGCGAACCGGCTGCCCGGCACGGTGAGCGGGCAGGGCTTCGTGGCCGAAGGCGCGGCGCAGGCGCTCGCGGTCGACGCCGATTTCGCCGGACCGGCGCTGGCGTACGTGCGGCCGCACGACCTGCAACTGGTCGCGCGGGCCGACGCGCGCCGCGACGGCATCGAGGTGGACGTGCGCCGGGTCGTGCCGCTCGGCGGCTCGGTGCGGGTGGAGCTGGAGGCGCGCGCGGGCGGCGTGCTCGAGGCGGAACTCGACCGCGACGCATGGCGGTCGCTGGCATTGAGCGTGGGCGACGGCGCGACGGCCGTGCCGCGCTCGGTGCGCGTGTTTCCGGCGCCGTGATACCCGCGCGCCGCAGAGATTTCAGACCAACAAAGACATAGCCTAAGAGGCATACCCATGAACTTCCAGCAATTGCGCTTCGTGCGCGAGGCCGTGCGCCAGAACATGAACCTGACCGAAGTCGCGAACGTGCTGTATACGTCGCAGTCGGGCGTGTCGAAGCAGATCAAGGATCTCGAGGACGAACTCGGCGTCGACATCTTCATCCGGCGCGGCAAGCGGCTGACGGGCCTGACCGAGCCGGGCAAGGCGGTGCACCAGCTGATCGAGCGGATGCTGCTCGACGCGGAGAACCTACGCCGGGTCGCGCGCCAGTACGCGGACCAGGACAGCGGCCATCTGGTGGTCGCGACCACCCACACGCAGGCGCGCTATGCGCTGCCGAAAGTGATCCGCCAGTTCACCGACGTGTACCCGAAGGTGCATCTGGCGCTGCGCCAGGGCAGCCCGCAGCAGATCGCGCAGATGATCTTGAACGGCGAAGCGGATCTGGGCATCTCGACCGAGGCGCTCGACCGCTATCCGGACATCGTCACGTTCCCGTGCTACTCGTGGCATCACGTGGTGGTGGTGCCGAAGGGGCATCCGCTGGTCGGGCGCGAGGCGCTCTCGCTCGACGACATCGCCGAATATCCGATCATCACCTACGACCAGGACTTCACCGGCCGCTCGCATATCGATCAGGCGTTCGCGCAGGCGGGGGCGGTGCCCGACGTCGTGCTGACCGCGATCGACGCCGACGTGATCAAGACCTACGTCGAGCTGGGGATGGGGATCGGGGTGGTCGCCGCGATGGCGTACGACGCGCAGCGCGACACCGGACTGGTGGCGCTCGACACCCAGCATCTGTTCGAAGCCAGCACCACCCGGGTCGGCCTGCGCAAGGGCGCGTTCCTGCGCGCGTACGCGTACCGGCTCATCGAGATGTTCGCGCCGCACCTGACCGAGGCGGAAATCGCCGCGCAATTGCGGGAAGCCGTCTGAACGGACGCGCCGGCCGGGGCATGGCGCCGCAGGCGGTGTGATGGTGTGGAGCGCCGTCTGCGAAGGAATCGCGTCGCGAAACGGACTATCCGGACGCGGCGCCGCGCGCGGCGGGCAAGATACCGGCGCAGTCGAATCGCCGGGGCGCGGCTCACGTGCGGTGTCTTCGCCGATCCGGCCGGCCGCCGCCGCTCGCCACGGCGCTGCGATTGTTGCCGCGGCGGCTTGAAAGGGCGGCCGCGTCAGACATCGGCAACCGTGCGCGGAAGAACCCTGCGCGCTGACGCTCAAGCCTGCCGGGCGGCCCTCCGGCGTCTCCATGCACCTCCGAATAAACCCTTAAATCACGCCGATTTCGTTGCGCGCAACGCGATAAAAGTCCAGCATAGGCGCTTCCCGAGATCAACGAGAAGGACCGGGATGCGCGGCTCGCGCAGCCAATCTCACGTTGTCGACCTTTTCCGCAGGAACTCCACAGTGAATCCGAAGCAAAAAAGGTCACCATCGGGCTGCGTTGCGCAAACGTTTGCTCAACATTAAAACGACACCCGGTTCCGCCGGGCAACCATAGCTAGGAGAGTTGCATGGATTTCGCTATCCGCCGTCGCGTACTGGCCGCCACGATCGTTTGCGTGGCCGCCGCCGTCACGCCGTTTTCCGCCGCGCACGCGCAGGGCGCGGGCAAGCCGAAAGTCGCGCTCGTCATGAAATCGCTCGCCAACGAGTTCTTCCTGACGATGGAGACCGGCGCGAAGGACTACCAGAAACACAATGCCAGCCAGTTCGACCTGATCACGAACGGGATCAAGGACGAAACCGACACCGCGAACCAGATCAGGATCGTCGAGCAGATGATCGTGTCGAAGGTCGACGCGATCGTGCTGGCGCCCGCCGATTCGAAGGCGCTGGTGCCGGTCGTCAAGAAGGCCGTCGATGCCGGCATCATCGTCGTCAACATCGACAATCGCCTCGATCCCGACGTGCTCAAGTCGAAGAACCTGAACGTGCCGTTCGTCGGCCCCGACAACCGCAAGGGCGCGAAGAAAGTCGGCGACTTCCTCGCGCAGAAGCTGAAGGCGGGCGACCAGGTCGGCATCATCGAAGGCGTGTCGACCACCACCAACGCGCAGCAGCGCACGGCCGGCTTCCAGGATGCGATGAAGGCCGCCGGCGCGAAGGTCGTGTCGGTGCAGTCGGGCGAATGGGAAATCGACAAGGGCAACGCGGTCGCGTCCGCGATGCTCAACGAGTACCCGAACCTGAAGGCGCTGCTCGCGGGCAACGACAACATGGCGATCGGCGCCGTGTCCGCCGTGCGCGCGGCCGGCAAGCAGGGCAAGGTGTACGTGGTCGGCTACGACAACATCAACGCGATCAAGCCGATGCTGCAGGACGGCCGCGTGCTCGCGACCGCCGATCAGTACGCGGCGAAGCAGGCCGTGTTCGGCATCGACACAGCGCTCAAGGCGCTCGCCGAGCACAAGAAGCAGTCGGAGATGTCGGGCGTCGTCGAGACGCCGGTCGATCTCGTGACCCGGAAGTAAGCGGGGGCGGCGCCGCGCAGCCGCGCGCGCCGCTCAAGATCGACGCCGGACGGCCGTTATCCGAAGTGAGCGTAACGACGGCCGCCTCGCGTCCCCCGTCCTTGCATCGAGGCGCGGCAGCGCAGCAAGCGTGAACCGCGAAACAGGATCGCGATGGATTCGACCGTAGCAGATTCAATATCCACGACCCCCGTGCTGACCGTCACCGGGATCGGCAAGACCTATGTCGAGCCGGTTCTGGCGGACGTCGCGCTGTCGCTCTATCCGGGCGAGGTGCTGGCGCTGACGGGGGAGAACGGCGCAGGCAAGAGCACGCTCTCGAAGATCGTGGGCGGCCTCGTCGCGCCGACCGCCGGCGCGATGCAGCTCGGCGGCGCGCCGTATGCGCCCGCGAGCCGCACCCAGGCGGAAGCGCTCGGCGTGCGGATGGTGATGCAGGAACTCAACCTGCTGCCGACCCTCACCGTCGCCGAAAATCTTTTCCTCAACCGCCTGCCCCGGACCTTCGGCGTGATCGACCGCCGCCGTCTGCGCGACGACGCGCGCGCTGCGATGGCCCAGGTCGGGCTCGACGCGATCGACCCCGACACGCCGGTCGGCGCGCTGGGCATCGGCCATCAGCAGATGGTCGAGATCGCCCGCAACCTGATCGGCGACTGCCGGTTGCTGATCCTCGACGAGCCCACCGCGATGCTGACCGCGCGCGAGGTCGAACTGCTGTTCGAGCAGATCGACCGGCTGAAGGCGCGCGGCGTCGCGCTCGTCTACATCTCCCACCGGCTCGAGGAACTGGCGCGGGTGGCGGAGCGGGTGGCCGTTTTGCGCGACGGCAAGCTGGTCCACGTCGACCGGATGGGTAATCTGTCGACCGACCGGCTGGTCGCGCTGATGGTCGGCCGCGACATCGGCG
The DNA here is from genome assembly GCF_034721475.1 of Burkholderia alba. Classification (NCBI taxonomy): domain Bacteria; kingdom Pseudomonadati; phylum Pseudomonadota; class Betaproteobacteria; order Burkholderiales; family Burkholderiaceae; genus Burkholderia; species Burkholderia alba. The sequence continues at coordinate 140,049 of NZ_JAWJWL010000002.1, forward strand.
AGCGGATCGATCTCGGCGAGCGCCGGATCGGCGCGCCTTGCCTGAAGGTCGAGGGGATGACGCGCGGCCAGGCGGTGCGCGACGTGTCGTTCGACGTGCGCGCGGGCGAGATCTTCGGCATCTCCGGGCTGATCGGCGCGGGCCGCACCGAGCTGCTGCGGCTCATCTACGGCGCGGATGCGGCCGAGCGCGGGACCGTGTCGGTCGGCACGCCGCCGCGTCCGGTGAGGATCGGCTCGCCCGTCGATGCGGTCCGGCACGGCATCGCGCTGATCACCGAGGACCGCAAGGGCGAAGGGCTGCTGCTGCCGCAGTCGATCACGGCGAACGTGTCGCTCGGGCACCTGACGCGCGTCGCGCGCGGCGGGGTCGTCGACACGCGGCGCGAAACGGCGCTCGCGCAGCAGCAGATCGATGCGATGCGGATTCGCGCGCACAGTCCGGCGCAGCCGGTCGGCGAGCTGTCGGGCGGCAATCAGCAGAAGGTCGTGATCGGCCGCTGGCTGGCGCGCGACATGGCGGTGCTGCTGTTCGACGAGCCGACCCGCGGGATCGACGTCGGCGCGAAATTCGACATCTATGCGCTGATGGGCGCGCTGGCGCGCGAAGGCCGCGCGCTCGTCGTGGTGTCCAGCGATCTGCGCGAGCTGATGCTGATCTGCGACCGGATCGGCGTGATGTCGGCCGGGCAGATGAGCGCGGTGTTCGAGCGCGGCAACTGGACGCAGGACGCGCTGCTGGCCGCCGCGTTCGCCGGCTACGCGCGCCGCGACGCGCAACTGCACGCCCTCGGCGCCACCCAGCCTGCCCCGAGCGCAGGGGCTTCCGTTACAGGACATTCGTCATGAATCAACCTCCCGTGTCCGGCCGCGACGTCGGCGCTCCGTCGCCCGCTCCGGCCGCCGCGAAGCGGCCGTCGCTCGCCCGCTCCGCATTCTCCAACTATCTCGGGCTGGCCGGCGCGCTGGTCGCGATGATCGCGCTGTTCTCGACGCTCAGCTCGCATTTCTTCACCTACGACACCTTCAGCACGATCGCCAACCAGATTCCCGACCTGGTCGTGATGTCGGTCGGCATGACCTTCATCCTGATCATCGCCGGCATAGACTTGTCGGTCGGCTCGGTGCTCGCGCTCGCGGCATCGGTCGTCAGCGTCGCCGCGCTGAAGTGGCAGTGGGGGCCGCTGCCCGCCGCGCTGCTCGGCATGGCGGCCGCGGCGGCGGCCGGCACGCTGACGGGCGCGGTGACGGTCGGCTGGCGGATTCCGTCGTTCATCGTGTCGCTCGGCGTGCTCGAGGCGGCGCGCGGGCTCGCGTACCAGCTCACGAATTCGCGCACCGCGTACATCGGCGACGCGTTCGATTTCCTGTCGAATCCGATCGCGCTCGGGATTTCGCCCGCGTTCCTGATCGCGGTCGCGGTGATGATCGCCGCGCAGTTCGTGCTCACGCGCACGGTGTTCGGCCGCTATCTGATCGGCATCGGGACCAACGAGGAAGCGGTGCGACTTGCCGGGGTTAACCCGCGCCCGTATAAAATCCTCGTGTTTGCGCTGATGGGCGCGCTGGCCGGACTGGCCGCGCTCTTTCAGATTTCGCGGCTCGAGGCCGCCGATCCCAATGCGGGCGTCGGTCTCGAACTGCAGGTGATCGCGGCGGTCGTGATCGGCGGCACGAGCCTGATGGGCGGGCGCGGATCGGTGATCAGCACGTTTTTCGGCGTGTTGATCATCTCGGTGCTGGCGGCCGGGCTCGCGCAGATCGGCGCGAACGAGCCGACCAAACGCATCATCACCGGCGCGGTGATCGTCGTGGCGGTCGTGCTCGACACCTATCGCAGCCGGCGCGCTCGCACCTAGCGCGCGGGAAGAACAACAAACCAGAGAGAAACGGGAATGGCGACGATCAAGGATGTGGCGGCCATCGCCGGCGTGTCGTTCACCACGGTATCGCACGTGGTGAACAACTCGCGGCCGGTGTCGGCCGACGTGCGGGCGAAAGTCGAGCGGGCGATCCGCCAGCTCAACTACGTGCCGTCGGCGGTGGCGCGCTCGCTGAAGGCGAGGGCGACGGCCACTATCGGCCTCGTGGTGCCGAACAGCACCAATCCGTATTTCGCGGAGCTGGCGCGCGGCATCGAGGACCAGTGCGCGCTGAGCGGCTATTGCGTGTTTTTCTGCAATTCGGACGACGATCCCGCGAAGCAGCGCAACTACCTGCGCGTGCTGCAGGAAAAGCGCATCGACGGGCTGATCATCGCGTCGGCGGGCGACGACGCGGTACTGGCGCATACGCTCGCCGGTTCGCGCGAACCGCTGGTGGTCGTCGACCGCAACATCGAAGGGCTCGCGGCCGATCTGGTGCAGATCGACCACGAGCGGGGCGCGTACCTCGCGACGCGCCATCTGCTGGAGCTGGGCCACGCGAAGATCGGCTGCATCACCGGGCCGGTCGCGACCGCCGTGAGCGCGATGCGCGTGCACGGTTTCATCCGCGCGATGGCCGAGCGCGGCATCGACATCGTGCCGGGCGCGATCGCCGAAAGCGATTTTTCCTGCGTGGGCGGCTATCATGCCGCCGCGCGCCTGTTCGACTCGGTGCGGCCGAGCGCGATCTTCGCGGGCAACGACCTGATGGGCATCGGCGCGCTGCGGGCGGCGGCCGAGCGCGGCATTCGCGTGCCGGCCGACTGTTCGATCATCGGCTTCGACGACATCGAACTGTCCCGGTACACGTATCCGGCGCTGTCGACGGTCGGCCAGTCGGTGCGCGCGCTGGGTGAAATGGCCGCGCAGACGCTGATCGAGCGCATCAGCGGCGGCGCGTCGACGGGGCCGAAGCGGCGGCGCGTGGTGTCGCCGCGATTGGTATTGCGGGAATCGACCGCTGTGTATGTGGAGCCGGCGGCGTCCGGATATGGTGCATGACTGAAGTGAAGAACGATACGGCGCCGCGCGGCGCCGGCCGGGTGCTGGTCGTCGGCAGTCTGAACATGGATCTGGTGATGCGTTCGCCGCGGCTGCCGAAGCCGGGCGAAACGCTGGCGGGCCGTAGTTTCGCGCAGGCGGCGGGCGGCAAGGGCGGCAACCAGGCCGTCGCGGCGGCGCGCCTCGGCGCGCGGGTGGCGATGCTCGGCTGCGTCGGCGCCGACGCGCATGGCGACGCGCTGAGAGCCGGGCTCGAAGCCGAGCGGATCGACTGCGCGGCGCTCGCCACCAGCCCGAGCGCGGCGACGGGCGTCGCGCTGATCGTCGTCGACGATGCCAGCCAGAACACGATCGTGATCGCCGCGGGCGGCAACGGCGAACTGGCGCCGGAGGCGGTCGCGCGGCACGAAGCGGCCTTCGCGGCCGCCGACGTGCTGATCTGCCAGCTGGAAACCCCGCTCGACACTGTCAAGGCGGCGCTCGACGCCGGCCGCCGGCTCGGCAAGACCGTCGTGCTGAACCCGGCGCCCGCCGTCGAGCCGTTGCCGGCCGACTGGCTGCCGCTGATCGACTACCTGATTCCCAACGAAGTCGAGGCCGCCGCGCTGACGGGGCTGCCGGTGCGCAACCCCGCCGATGCCGAGACGGCCGCGCGGGCGCTGCAGGCGGCGGGCGCGCGCAACGTGCTGATCACGCTCGGCGGCCAGGGCGCGCTCGCGCTGACGGCCGACGGCGCCGCGCGTCATTACGCCGCGCCGCAGGTCGAGCCGGTCGACACCACGGCGGCGGGCGACACCTTCATCGGCGGCTTCGCCGCGCGGATCGCGGCGGGCGACGACCCGGAGCGGGCGATCCGCTTCGCGCAGCGGGCCGCCGCGCTGTCGGTCACGCGCGCGGGCGCGCAGCCGTCGATTCCGACGCTCGCCGAACTCGGCGCGTGATCCGGGCCGCCGCACCGCAATCGAAAGCAGATAGAAAGATATTGTTTCGATTGGCGGTTCGGTGGCGTGAATTATTATTCATACGGTTAAAAATCGCATTAAGTCTTCCTGTTTAGCGCCGTAAACGCAACTAGTGAAGCGTTTGCTTCCGCGTGACGGGCCGGACATGCCGGCCTGTCGCGTCCACACGATGCGCCACAGGAAAACACATGCTGAAGAACTTGACGATCAGGGCGCGTATCGGCGTGACCATGGCGTTCCTTTCGGGCCTCCTTTGCGTGCTGGGCGCATTGGGCCTGATCGGGATGAGCCGGGCCAACGACGCCAATCGCGATACCTTCACGAATCAGATGCCGAGCGCGGTCGACATCGCGGTCGCGGAACTGTTCGCCGCGCGCGAGCGGCTGGCGCTCGACCGCGCCGCGCTGCTCGCGGGTACGCCCGAGGTGGCGGCAACGCTCGACCGCGCGCGCCAGATGCGCGCGATTTCCGATGCATGGTGGAAGAAATATCTCGATCTGCCGCGCGACGCGGACGAAGATCGTCTCGCGCAGGAGGTCGTCGCGAAGCGGCAGATCGCACAGCAGGCGTTCGACGCGTTCGGCCCGATCGTCGTCGCGAACGATCGAGACAAGATCGTCGACGGCGCGAAAAACCTGCAGGTCGTGTTCAACGATCTCGCGATCGCGGACGAGGCGCTGCGCAATCTCCAGTTCAGCCAGGCGGAAAGCGGCTTCAGGCACGCGCAGAGCGTGTTCGAGACCACCCGCGTGGTGACCCTCGCGGCGCTCGTCGTGGGCCTCGCCGCGGCGCTCTTTTCGTATCTGACGCTGCGCCGGGCGATCACGGGGCCGCTCGCCGACGCGCTCGGTCATTTCGATGCGATCGCGGCGGGCGAGCTGCGCCGCCCGATCGTCGTGCGCAACCGCGACGAGATGGGCCTGTTGCTCGAAGGTCTCGCGAAGATGCAGGCGAGCCTAGTCGAGACGGTGCGCTCGGTGCGCTCCGGCAGCGAATCGATCGCGACGGCGGCCAAGCAGATCGCGGCGGGCAACGTCGACCTGTCGTCGCGCACGGAGGAGCAGGCGGCGGCGCTGCAGGAGACCGCGTCGAGCATGGAGGAGCTGACGAGCACCGTGAAGCAGAACGCCGACAACGCGCGCCAGGCGAGCGCGCTCGCCGCGAACGCCTCGGAGATCGCCAACAAGGGCAATACGGTGGTGGCGCAGGTGGTCGGCACGATGGGCGACATCAACCACAGCTCCACGAAGATCGCGGATATCATCGCGATCATCGAGGGGATCGCGTTCCAGACCAACATCCTCGCGCTGAACGCGGCCGTCGAGGCCGCCCGCGCGGGCGAGGAAGGGCGCGGCTTCGCAGTGGTGGCGGGCGAGGTGCGCAGTCTCGCGCAACGTTCGTCGGCCGCGGCGAAGGAGATCAAGGAATTGATCGACACCTCGGTCGAACGCGTGCGCAGCGGCTCGACGCTGGTCGACGAGGCCGGGCGCACGATGAGCGAGGTGATCGGCGCCGTGCAGCGCGTGACCGACATCATGGGTGAAATCGCGGCCGCGTCCGAGGAGCAGAGCAGCGGTATCGACCAGGTCGCGCGCGCGGTCACGCAGATGGACGAAGTGACGCAGCAGAACGCGGCGCTCGTCGAAGAGGCCGCCGCCGCCGCGCAGTCGCTCGAGGAGCAAGCGGCGCGGCTGCGCGCGACGGTCGCGGTGTTCCAGGTCGGCGAGACTGCCGCGCCGCGTCATCACGCGGCGCCCGTGCGCACGGCGCCCGCCATGTCCGCTCCGTCCGTGCCGCGCGCCGCGCAGCCGGTCGCCATGCCGCCCGTGCCGGCCGCCGCGGCGCACGACACGCGAACCTCGGCGCCGCGCGTCGCGCAGACGGCGGGCGGCGACGACTGGGAAACCTTCTGATCGCGCGCATCTATCCCCAATTCGCTGTCACAGACACAAACGCCCGCTTGCAGCGGGCGTTTGTGTCTGTGCGGCGTCGCGAGTCGCGGTTCGTTGCCCCGATCGTGACGCGGGCGCTGAACAATGCCGTCCATCCCGGCGCGCGCGGCTCTCGACCCTGTCGACGGCGCAGGTATCCGCACGGCGTGCGACGCGCGCTGCGGGTATGCACGTAAGGGTGAAGCGGCAAAAAAAAATTGTAACGAAGGGTTCCCTCTGTCGTCGCAAGCGTCGTGTCGCGCGTATATGGAAGGAAGAGGAGAAGCGTGGCGGTAGTGTTGCGCGACTGTCCAATGGACAAGACGATTCGCTGCCCGAAGAGAGAGTCCCGGCGCTGCTTTGCGCAGATCGGGATGAAGATTGTAGGGCAGCAAAAAATGCTTTCCAAGCCACGTTTCCAGCGATACTCAAAAGCACCACGTAGTTCGTGAAAAAAAAAGCAAATGGGTTTAGGATGAAATCGAACGGTCCTGCTTCAGCGTGATCTTACGAAGGCAAGATCGTCTTCAGACTCAGGCGAGGAGGTAGCATGGATATTTACAGCAGCTTCGCGAACCGCTTCGAAAAAACGCGAGAAGAAGAACTCTCGCTTGAGGAGTATCTCGCGCTCTGCAAGAACGATCCATCAGCGTACGCCGCGGCAGGCGAACGCATGCTGGAAGCCATCGGGGAACCGGAGCAGGTCGATACGCGCAACGATCCGCGCTTGTCGCGCATCTTTGCAAATAAGGTCATTAAGGTCTATCCCGCGTTCCGCGAATTCTACGGAATGGAGGAAGTGATCGAGCAGGTCGTCGCGTACTTCCGTCATGCCGCGCAAGGGCTCGAGGAAAAGAAGCAGATCCTGTATCTGCTGGGCCCGGTGGGCGGCGGCAAGTCGTCGATCGCCGAACGCCTGAAGCAACTGATGGAGCGCGTGCCGTTCTATTCGCTGAAGGGCTCGCCCGTCAACGAATCGCCGCTCGGCCTGTTCGACTACGACGAGGACGGCCCGATTCTGGAGGAACAGTACGGCATCCCGCGCCGCTACCTGAAGAGCATCCTGAGTCCGTGGGCGGTCAAGCGCCTGCACGAATACAACGGCGACATCCGCCAGTTCCGCGTGGTGCGCCGCTATCCGTCGATCCTGCGGCAGATCGGCATCGCGAAGACCGAACCGGGCGACGAGAACAACCAGGACATTTCGTCGCTGGTCGGCAAGGTCGACATCCGCAAGCTCGAACAGTATGCGCAGGACGACGCCGACGCGTACAGCTATTCAGGCGGCTTGTGCCTGGCGAACCAGGGGCTGCTCGAATTCGTCGAAATGTTCAAGGCGCCGATCAAGGTGCTGCATCCGCTCCTCACCGCGACGCAGGAAGGCAACTTCAAGGGCACCGAAGGGTTCGGCGCGATTCCGTTCGACGGCATCATCCTCGCGCACTCGAACGAGTCGGAGTGGAAGGCGTTCCGCAACAACCGCAACAACGAGGCGTTGCTCGACCGGATCTTCGTCGTCAAGGTGCCGTATTGCCTGCGCTCGTCGGAAGAGATCCGCATCTACGAGAAGCTGATCCGCAATTCGTCGCTGGCGGAAGCCGTGTGCGCGCCGGGCACGCTCAAGATGATGGCGCAATTCTCGGTGCTCACGCGGCTGCACGAGCCGGAAAACTCGAGCCTGTTCTCGAAGATGCAGGTGTACGACGGCGAGAACCTGAAGGACACCGACCCGAAGGCGAAGTCGTACCAGGAGTACCGCGATTTCGCGGGGGTCGACGAAGGCATGACCGGCGTGTCGACGCGGTTCGCGTTCAAGATCCTGTCGCGCGTGTTCAACTTCGACTCGGCCGAGGTCGCCGCCAACCCGGTGCACCTGATGTACGTGCTCGAGCAGCAGATCGAACGCGAGCAGTTCCCGCCCGAGATCGAACAGAAGTACCTGTCGTTCGTGAAGGACGTGCTGGCGTCGCGCTACGCGGAATTCATCGGCAAGGAGATCCAGACCGCGTACCTGGAATCGTATTCGGAGTACGGGCAGAACATCTTCGACCGCTACGTCACGTACGCCGATTTCTGGATCCAGGATCAGGAGTTCCGCGATCACGATACCGGCGAGAGCTTCGATCGCGCATCGCTCAACGCCGAACTGGAGAAGATCGAGAAGCCCGCCGGCATCAGCAACCCGAAGGATTTCCGCAACGAGATCGTGAATTTCGTGTTGCGCGCGCGGGCGGCCAACGCCGGGAAGAATCCGGCGTGGGTGAGCTACGAGAAGCTGCGGGTCGTGATCGAGAAGAAGATGTTCTCGAATACCGAAGAACTGTTGCCGGTCATTTCGTTCAACGCGAAGGGCTCGGCGGAGGAGCAACGCAAGCATGAGGACTTTGTGAACCGGATGGTCGCGAAGGGCTATACGCCGAAGCAGGTGCGGCTCCTGTGCGACTGGTATCTGCGCGTGCGCAAGTCGTCATGACCCGCACGCTGCAATGCCCGCGCGGCGGCGCCGCGCGGGCACCCTGCGAGGCGCCGCCCGCATGACGAGTCAACGCATGTGCGGCGCGCGTCCCGGCATATGGACATTCGAGCGGGAGACCGGGAGTGCTTCATCAAATCATCGACCGCAGGCTGGCCGGCAAGAATAAGAGCATTGCAAACCGCGAACGCTTCCTGCGTCGCGTCAAGAACTATATTCGTCGCGCGGTTTCGGACGCCGTGCGCGACCGCAGCATCAAGGACATTCAGAGTACGCAGAGCATCACCATTCCCCGCAAGGACATCGCGGAGCCGTCGTTCCGGCATGGCCCGGGCGGGCGGCGCGAAATCGTCCACCCCGGCAATTCCGACTACATCCGCGGCGACAAGATCCCGCGTCCGCCCGGCGGATCGGGCGGCGGCGGCAGCCAGGCGAGCAACGAAGGCGAAGGGCAGGACGACTTCGTGTTCGAGCTGAGCCGCGAAGAGTTCATGCAGTACTTCTTCGACGATCTGGAGCTGCCGCGCCTCGTCAAGACCCACCTGCTGACGGTGCCGAGCTGGAAGAGCGTGCGCGCGGGCTGGGCGGCGGAAGGCACGCCGAACAACATCGACGTCGTGCGCTCGCTGCGCAGCGCGCTCGGCCGGCGCATCGCGCTCGGCTCGCCGCTCGTCAACGCGCTGCGCGAACTCGAGGCGAAGCTCGAAGCGCTCGAGAACGATCCGGCCGACCGCCGCGAAGAGATCGAGGCGCTCGAGGCGGAAATCCATCACCTGAGGGGACGCATCTGGCGGATTCCGTTCATCGATCCGTTCGATCTGCGCTACATCAACCGCGTGAAGCAGCCGCAACCGTCGAGCCAGGCGGTGATGTTCTGCCTGATGGACGTGTCCGGCTCGATGGACGAACAGCGCAAGGATCTGTCGAAGCGCTTCTTCATCCTGCTGTACCTGTTCCTGAAACGCAACTACGAGCGGATCGAGGTGGTGTTCATCCGTCACCACACGCGGGCCGAGGAGGTCGACGAGGACACGTTCTTTCATTCGACCGAAAGCGGCGGCACGGTGGTGTCGAGCGCGCTCGAACTGATGCGCAAGGTGATGGACGAGCGCTACTCGCCGACCGAATGGAACATCTACGGCGCGCAGGCGTCCGACGGCGACAACTGGACCGACGATTCGCCGAAGTGCCGCAAGATCCTGGAAGAGGATATCCTCACCAAGACGCGCTACTTCGCTTACATCCAGGTGACGCAGGAAGAGCAGAACCTGTGGCTGGAATACGCGCAACTGGCGTTGTCGCAACCGCATCTCGCGATGAAGAAGGTGGAATCGGCGGCCGACATCTATCCCGTGTTTCGCGAATTGTTCGAAAAGCACGTGGAGACGTAACGCCTATGACCACCCGGCATCTGCATAACGAAGCGCGCGGGTACCAACCGCGCCGCCAGGGCGCCGACGCATCGGAGCCGGCCGCCGGCGAAGCCGGCGGTCCGTCGGCCGACGCGCCCGCGCCGCCCCCAGAAGCGCCCGCGAGCGGGCCGAAGGAAGCGCGCATGAACGTTGCCGACCGCAAACCGCTGCCGTGTCCGTCCGACTGGACGTTCGAACTGATCGAGGAATACGACACCCACATCGCGCAAGTCGCGGAGCAGTACGAGCTCGACATCTACCCGATCCAGCTCGAACTGATCAGCGCCGAGCAGATGATGGACGCGTATGCGTCGGTCGGGATGCCCGTCAACTATCGCCACTGGTCGTTCGGCAAGCATTTCCTGTCCACCGAGAAGAGCTACCGGCGCGGGCAGATGGGGCTCGCGTACGAGATCGTCATCAACTCGAATCCGTGCATCGCGTACCTGATGGAAGAGAACACGATGACGATGCAGGCGCTCGTCATCGCGCACGCGGCGTACGGCCACAATTCGTTCTTCAAGGGCAACTACCTGTTTCGGCTGTGGACCGACGCGCATGCGATCGTCGACTACCTGGTCTATGCGAAGAACTACGTCGCCGAATGCGAGGAGCGTCACGGGCTCGACCGGGTCGAGGAACTGCTCGATTCGTGCCACGCGCTGATGAACTACGGCGTCGACCGCTACAAGCGCCCGCAAAAGCCGTCGCTGTCGAAGGAAGCGGCGCTGCGGCGCGAGCGCGAGGCGTACCTGCAGTCGCAGGTCAACGAGCTGTGGCGCACGCTGCCGGGCAAGAAGCTGGAGCTGGCGGAGGAACTGGACGGCCGCTATCCGCCGGAGCCGCAGGAGAACCTGCTGTACTTCGCGGAGAAGAACGCGCCGCTGCTCGAGCCGTGGGAGCGCGAGGTGATCCGCATCGTGCGCAAGATCGGCCAGTATTTCTACCCGCAGCGCCAGACCCAGGTGATGAACGAGGGTTGGGCGACGTTCTGGCATTACACGCTGCTCAACACGCTGTACAACCAGGGCAAGCTGGAAGACGGCTTCATGATGGAGTTCCTCCATTCGCACAGCAACGTGATCTACCAGCCGCCCGTCACGAAGCCGTACTACAGCGGCATCAACCCGTATGCGCTCGGCTTCTCGATGATGAGCGACATCCGCCGGATCTGCGAGGCGCCGACGGAGGAGGACCGCCGCTGGTTCCCCGAACTGGCGGGCAGCCCGTGGCTGCCGGCGCTGCATTACGCGATGCGCAACTTCAAGGACGAAAGCTTCATCGCGCAGTATCTGTCGCCGAGCCTGATTCGCGAAATGCGGCTCTTCTCGGTGCTGGACGACGACATGCGCGATTCGCTCGAAGTCTCGGCGATCCATGACGACAGCGGCTACCAGTCCGTGCGCCAGTCGCTGTCCCGCCAGTACGACATCCACCACCGCGAGCCGAACATCCAGGTGTGGGCGGTCAACACGCGGGGCGACCGCAGCCTGACCCTGCGCCATTTCATGACCGACAACCGGCATCTGTCGAACGACAGCGAGGAAGTCCTGAAGCACATGGCCCGGCTGTGGCAGTTCGACGTGTTCCTGGAGAGCGTCGACGAGACCGGCACGGTGCGCAAGCGCTACGAATGCCGCTATACCGCGCCCGAAGTCCGGCTCTGACGCGGTGACGGTCGCGCGGCCGCCTTCATCAAGCTTGCATGAAACGCCAGCCCTTGGGCTGGCGTTTTCGTCTGGAGACCGGTCCGGGCAAGAATTTATTTCCGCATCGGGGCGTTCCCGGACAGCCCTCCAGCTTACATTTGGCTAAAATCGCCGGGCGCGAGGGAGTGGAACCGGTATCACTTCCCGCATTCCGGACCGCGGCGGCTCATCGGCCGCGATGCCATCAAAGAACTACAAGGAACAGACCATCCATGAACGTCCAGACCGACCAGACCGCTCTGGCTCCGCACGACACCCGACGCCGCGTGATGGCGATCGTCGGCGCGTCGTCGGGCAACCTCGTCGAGTGGTTCGACTTTTACATCTACTCGTTCTGCTCGCTGTATTTCGCGCCGGCGTTCTTCCCGAGCGGCAACACGACGACGCAGTTGATGAGCACGGCCGGGGTGTTCGCGGCCGGCTTCCTGATGCGGCCGATCGGCGGCTGGCTGTTCGGCCGCATCGCCGACCGGCACGGGCGCCGCGCCGCGATGATGATCTCGGTGCTGATGATGTGCGGCGGCTCGCTGGTGATCGCGGTGCTGCCCACCTATGCGCAGATCGGCGCGATCGCGCCGTTCCTGCTGCTTGTCGCCCGGCTGTTCCAGGGGCTGTCGGTCGGCGGCGAATACGGCACCAGCGCGACCTACATGAGTGAAGTCGCGCTGAAGGGCCGCCGCGGCTTCTTCGCGTCGTTCCAGTACGTGACCCTGATCGGCGGCCAGCTGTGCGCGCTGCTGGTGCTGGTGATCCTGCAGCAGACGCTGTCGACGGAGGAACTGCGGGCATGGGGCTGGCGCATTCCGTTCGTGGTCGGCGCGTTCGCCGCGCTGATTTCGCTGTACCTGCGCAAGTCGCTCGACGAAACCTCGACGAGCGAATCGCGCAAGGCGAAGGACGCGGGCACGATCCGCGGCGTGTGGCAGCACAAGGGCGCGTTCCTGACGGTGGTCGGCTTCACCGCGGGCGGCTCGCTGATCTTCTACACGTTCACGACCTACATGCAGAAGTACCTCGTCAACACCGCCGGCATGCACGTGAAAACGGCCAGCAGCGTGATGACGGCCGCGCTGTTCGTCTACATGCTGATGCAGCCGCTGTTCGGCGCGCTGTCCGACAAGATCGGCCGGCGGATGTCGATGCTTCTGTTCGGGTCGTTCGCGGTGATCGGCACGGTGCCGCTGATGCACGCGCTGAAGGACGTGTCGAACCCGTATGCGGCGTTCGGCCTGATCATCGTCGCGCTCGCGATCGTCAGCTTCTACACGTCGATCAGCGGCCTGATCAAGGCGGAGATGTTCCCGCCGGAAGTGCGGGCGATGGGCGTCGGCCTGTCGTACGCGGTCGCCAACGCGATCTTCGGCGGCTCGGCGGAGTATGTCGCGCTGTGGTTCAAGGCGGCCGGCAGCGAATCGACGTTCTACTGGTATGTGACCGCGCTGTGCGCCGTCTCGCTGATCGTGTCGTACAAGATGCGCGATCCGAGCAAGGACGGCTACCTGCGTCACGAGCCGTGATTCCGGCCTGACCCCGGCGCGGCAACCGGCCGCACGCGGCGCTTCGTCTCACGGCGAAGCGCCGTTTTTTATGCGCGCGCGCCGTCCGGGGCGCGGTCCTTATCGCGGCAGCGGATAAGCGTTGCCGATATGCTTCGTTGACCCGGTTTCGCGCGCTCTCTAGATTCGACCGCTGGTTTTCGCGGAGATCGGGAGCAAGCATGGCACGCAGGTCATTCATCGGGCGACGTTCGATCGCGGTTGCGCTCGCGGCGGCACTGGCCGCGGTCACGTTCGGCGCGGCGCCGGCGGCGCGCGCCGAAGGGCGGATTCGCATCGCCGAACAGTTCGGCATCGTCTATCTGCTGCTCAACGTCGCGCGCGATCAGCGGCTGATCGAGCAGGAAGGGCGCAAGGAGGGGCTCGAGATCCAGGTCGAGTGGGCGAAGCTGTCGGGCGGCGCGGCGATCAACGACGCGCTGCTGTCCGGCTCGGTCGACATCGCGGGGGCCGGGGTCGGCCCGCTGCTGACGATCTGGGACCGCACGCGGGGCAAGCAGAACGTGAAGGGCGTCGCGTCCCTCGGCAGCTTGCCGTACTACCTGGTCAGCAACAATCCGCGCATCAGGACGATCGCCGATTTCACCGACCGCGACCGTATCGCGTTGCCGGCGGTCACGGTGTCGGTGCAGTCGCGGGTGCTGCAGTACGCGGCCGCGCAGCGCTGGGGCGAGCGCGACTACAACCGGCTCGACCGGCTGACCCAGGCGATACCGCACCCGGACGCGGCGGCGGCGATCATCGCGGGCGGCACCGAGATCACCGGGCATTTCGGCAATCCGCCGTTCCAGGAGCAGGAACTGGCGGGCAACCCGAACGCGCATGTCGTGCTCAGCTCCTACGACGTGCTGGGCGGCCCCAGTTCCGCCACGGTGCTGTACGCGACCGAGAAATTCCGCGACGAGAATCCGCGCACCTATCGCGCGTTCGTCGCCGCGCTCGCGGCGGCCGCCCGCTACGTGCAGGCGAATCCGGACGGCGCGGTCGACGCCTATCTGCGCGTGAACCAGGCGAAGACCGACCGCGCGCTGCTGCTCGGCATCGTCAGGAACCCGGCTGTGCAGTTCGGGATCGCGCCGCAAAACACCTTCAAGCTGGCGCAGTTCATGTACCGGATCGGCGCGATCCGCACCGAGCCGAAATCGTGGCGAGACTATTTTTTCGCGGATCCGGCGACCGCGCAGGGAAGCTGAGCGATGCGCGCGGCCGTCATCCCGGCGGACGCGATAACGATATCGGAAATGCTTCGTTGTGCGCAGGGGTCCGGCGCCTTAATCTGAACCCGTAGTTCGTGTGACACCTCCTTGACTGGGATTCTCGCCCGCTTTCGAAGCGGGCTTTTTTTTGGACGATCCCGGCGGGGACCCATGGAGTGGAATCGATGGCAGCCGATCCGTTAAGACGGGTTTCCGGCGGGACGGAATACGCCGCGCCCCGGCCGGCCGAGAGCGACAGGTTGCTCAGGGTCGACCGGGTCTCGCTCGAATACGGTAGCGGCGCGCGGCGGGTGCGGGCAACCCAGGACGTGAGCTTCGACGTGTACGGCGCCGACCGCTTCGTGCTGCTCGGCCCGTCCGGCTGCGGCAAATCCACCTTGCTCAAGGCGATCGCCGGGTTCGTCGCGCCCGTGTCGGGCACCATCGCGCTCGCGGGCGAACCGGTGCGCGGGCCGGGCGCCGATCGCATCGTCGTGTTCCAGGAGTTCGACCAGCTGCCGCCGTGGAAGACGGTGCTGGAAAACGTCGCGTTCGCGCTGCGGATCGCGAAGCGGCTGCCGCGCGACGAGGCCGCCCGCCGCGCCGGCGCGGCGCTAGAGAAGGTCGGCCTGAGCGGCTTCGCCGACGCGTATCCGCATACCCTGTCGGGCGGCATGAAGCAGCGGGTCGCGATCGCCCGCGCGCTGGCGATGGAGCCGCGCGTGCTGCTGATGGACGAGCCGTTCGCGGCGCTCGACGCGCTGACGCGCCGGCGGATGCAGCAGGAACTGCTGCAGCTGTGGGACGACGCGCGTTTCACGCTGCTGTTCGTCACCCATTCGATCGACGAGGCGCTGGTGGTCGGCAATCGGATCCTGCTGCTGTCGCCGCATCCCGGACGCGTTCGCGCGGAACTCAACAGCCACCATTTCAACGAGGACAGCGTCGGGCGAGCGGATTTTCAGCGCGCGGCCGAGCGGATTCACCGCCTGCTGTTCGACGACACGGGAGCGCCCGCATGACCTTGCCCTCGATGCCGCCCGTGCGGGCCGAATACGAAATCGCACTGGCGCCGCTCGTGCCCGACGAACCCGCGCCGGCCGCGCATCGGCGGCCGCTCGCCGGGCGCCTGAGCGATCGAGGCTGGCTGCGCAAGGCGTTGATCGCGCTCGTGCTGATCGGCGTGTGGGAGACCGTGGCGCGGCGGGTCGACAACGACCTGCTGCTGCCGACGTTCGGCGCGACGGCGCGCGCGTTCGTCGACGGCATCGCGAGCGGCGAGCTGATCGGCAAGACCGCGGTGTCGTTCTCGGTGCTGTTGCGCGGCTATGCGCTCGGCGTGGCGTGCGCGTTCGTGCTGACGGCGCTCGCGGCGTCGACGCGAATCGGCCGGGATCTGCTGACGATGCTGACCGCGATGTTCAATCCGCTGCCGTCGATCGCGCTGTTGCCGCTCGCGCTGCTGTGGTTCGGTCTCGGCACCGGCAGCCTGCTGTTCGTGCTGGTGCACGCGGTGCTCTGGCCGCTTGCGCTGAATACGTTCGCGGGCTTCGGCGCGGTGCCCGCCACGCTGCGCATGGTCGGCCGCAACTATGGACTGACCGGCGTGCGGCAGGTGGTCGCGATCCTGATTCCCGCCGCGCTGCCGGCGATCCTCGCGGGGCTGCGGGTCGGCTGGGCCTTCGCGTGGCGCACGCTGATCGCCGCCGAGCTGGTGTTCGGCGCGAGTGCGGGCGGCGGCGGCCTCGGCTGGTACATCTTCCAGAATCGCAACGAGCTGTATACCGACCGCGTGTTCGCCGGACTCGCGGCGGTGATCGTGATCGGCCTGATCGTCGAGCACGGCGTGTTCGACACGCTGGAGCGGCTGACCGTCCGGCGCTGGGGCGTGCAGCATTGACGGCGCCGCGTCCGGGGCGCCCAGGCGAAATAGCAGAAAAGCTGCTGACGACAGCAGCATTTGTTGGTTCGAAAACGGTGCATGCACTGATACGGTGACGGCCTCGCAGCGTCTTTTCGCTGCGTCGACAAATCAGCCGGATCGCGCGTGGTGCGCGCCGGTATAACAAGAGGTCGTATCAATGAAACTCAAGACACTCGCTACCTGGCTCATCGGCTTTTCTCTCGCGGCCGCGCACGTCGCGGCCCAGGCGGACCGCCTCGACGACATCAAGAAAGCGGGCGTGCTGCGCGTCGCCACGTTCGACAGCAATCCGCCCTTCGGCTATGTCGATCCGAAGTCGAACCGCATCGTCGGTCTCGACGTCGACTACGCGAAGGCGCTCGCCGACAAGCTCGGCGTCAAGCTGCAGCTGCAGCCGACCAATCCCGCGAACCGCATTCCGTTCCTGACCTCCGGCAAGGTCGACCTGGTGCTCGCGAACTTCACGATTACCGACGAGCGTGCGAAGCAGGTCGATTTCAGCATTCCGTATTTCTCGTCGGGCCAGCAGTTCCTCGCGAAGAAGGGCGCGCTGAAATCGGCCGATCAGCTGAACAGCCTGCGCATCGGCGCGGACAAGGGCACGACGAACGAGATCACGCTGCGCGACAAGTATCCGCAGGCGACCATCGTCGCCTACGACGACACGCCGTTCGCGTTCGCGGCACTGCGGGCCGGCAACGTGCAGGCAATCACGCAGGACGGTCCGAAGCTGATCGGCCTGCTCGCGAACGTGCCGGACAAGCAGAACTACGAGATTCCCGCGTTCACGATCTCGAACGACTACATGGGTGTCGGCGCGCCGAAGGGCGAAACGCGTCTCGTCGCGTTCGTCAACGACACGCTGAAGGGCCTCGAGGCGAACGGGCGGGCGAACCAGATCTACAACAGCTGGTTCGGCCCGTCCACGAAGACGCCGCTCACGCGGATCTTCAAGATCGGCGACAAGACCTGATCCGGGTCGCGTGCCGTCACGCGGCGAAGGCGCACGACGCCTTCGCCGCTCTCGCATGCCGGCCCGAGGGCCGGCATTGCGCTTCATTCGTGCGACAGGTCGATCGAAGATGGAAGGCTGGCTGGCTCCGAAGTATCTGATGTGGTTGTGGCAGGGCTTCCTGCTGACGCTGGGGCTCGCGGCGGCGGCCGCGCTCGCCGCGACGCTCGCGGGCTTCGCGCTCGCGATCGCGCGTCATGCGCGCGCGGGCTGGCTGCGCCGCGCCGCGAGCGCGTACATCGTCGCGTTCCGCAACACGCCGTTGATCGTGCAGCTGCTGTTCTGGTATTTCGGCGTCGCCGCGCTACTGCCGGAGCCCGTGATCGGGTGGCTGAATGCGCGGCATGCGCTGAGCGTCGGCGGATTCGCGCTGCACTGGCCGTCATTCGAATTCATCGCGGGCTGGGTGGGGTTGAGCCTCTACACCACGGCGTTCGTCGCGGAGGAGTTCCAGGCCGGTCTGCGCGGTGTACCCGTCGGGCAATACCATGCATCGGCCGCGCTGGGGCTCACGCCGCTGCAGGCGTTCCGCTTCGTCGTGCTGCCGCAGGCGGTGCGTATCGCGCTACCGCCGCTGTTCGGGCAATACATGAATCTGATCAAGAATTCGTCGCTGACGATGGCGATCGGCGTCGCCGAGCTGTCGTATGCATCGCGGCAGGTCGAGACCGAAACCTTCCGGACCTTCGCCGCGTTCGGCATCGCGACCGTGCTGTACATCGGTGCGATCGCCGTCGTCGAAGCGTTCGCGCACTGGGCCGCGCACCGGCGCGAGCGGACTTTCGCGGGACGCTGACGATGGATCCCTCGCTGTTCCTCGACAATCTGCCGTACCTGCTGGTCGGCGCGTTTCCCGACGGCCCGCTGGGCGGCGCGGCGCTGTCGCTCGCGCTGGCCGTCGCGTCGGCGCTTGCGTCCGCGCTGCTCGGCGTGCTGGGCGGCGTCGCGCTCGCGCTGTGGCGCGGCTGGCCGCGCGCGGTGCTGCTGATCGTGATCGGTTTTTTTCGCGCGATTCCGGTGCTGATGCTGATCTTCTGGACCTATTTCCTGCTGCCGGTGCTGCTGCATGCCGACGTGCCGGGGCTGGCGGCGGTGGTCTGCGCGCTGTCGCTGATCGGTGGCGCGTATCTCGCGCACTCGGTGCACGCCGGGATTCGCGCGGCGGGCGCGGGGCAGTGGCAGGCGGGCCTGTCGCTCGGGCTCACGCGCGGGCAGACCGTGCGCTACGTGCTGCTGCCGCAGGCGGTGCGGATCATGACGCCGTCGTTCGTCAACCAGTGGGTGTCGCTTGTCAAGGACACGTCGCTGGCCTATATCGTCGGCGTGCCGGAGCTGTCGTTCGTCGCGACGCAGATCAACAACCGGCTGATGGTCTATCCGGCACAGATTTTCCTGTTCGTCGGCGTGATCTACCTGATCCTGTGCACGGCGCTCGATCGCATCGCGACCTGGCTGCTGACTCGCAGCCGGCGCGCGCGTTCGCACGGCGAGCCGCAGCCCGGCGGGGTGCGCCCGGCTTCGAGCGGCGAGCCGGGCTAGGTTGTTTCACGGCCGGATGAGACGGCCGTGCGCCGGTCGAATCGTCGGGCGGTACCGCGATGCGTGACGATCCGGGCCGGGCGCGCGAACCGGTGCGCGTGTCGGCGCGCCGCGCTACTGCGCGATGCGCCGCGCTTCGTCGAGACAGGCGCGGACCACGGTGTCATCTACTTCGCGGAAATCCTCGTAGTACTGTCCGACGCTGAAAAAGAGCGACGGCGCGCGCAGGCAGACGAACGCGTCGATCGGTTCGGCGTCGAATTCCTGCGCGGCGCCGGCCGGCGCGACGGGCACCGCGACGACGAGCATCGCGGGCCGTTGCGCGCGAATCGCGCGCAGCGCGGCTTTCAGCGATGCGCCGGTGGCCATGCCGTCGTCGACCACGATCACGGTGCGCGCGGCAAGATCGAGCGGCGGCTCGCCCGCGCGATAGCGCGCCTCGCGGCGCGTCAGTTCGTCGCGCTCCGCGTTCAGCACCTGGGTGAAATGCGCGTCCGACACCCGTTCCGCCGCGACCACGCCGCGTTCGACGACAAGCACGCCGTTCGCCGCGATCGCGCCCATCGCGAGTTCGCGATGACCCGGCACGCCGAGCTTGCGCACGACACAGATGTCAAACGGCAGGCCGCGCGCCCTGGCGACCTCCCAACCGACCGGCACGCCGCCGCGCGGCAGCGCGAGCACGACGGCGCGGCCCGCGAGCACGCGTTCGGGCAGTGCCTGCGCGAGTTGCCGTCCGGCGTCGAGGCGGTTCTTGAAAACGTGCATCGTCGTGAATGCGTGACGGACCCTCGGCGGGTCCGCCATCCGGCTGTCAAGGACGTTTTCAGTGTAGGTGCGGGACCGCCGCGATGCCAGCCGGTCCGGTGTTGCGATGCGCGGGCCGCGTCACGTCCATCCCGTCAGCGCAGCCGGAAGCGGCCGCGCAGATCGTCGGCCAGCGGCACGGCCGCGAGCACGGCGAGTATCGCGGCGAGCGGGATCGTCGACGCATAGCCGAACCGCTTGAAGCCGATCGCTCCCAGGATGCCGCCGACGAAGAACATGCCGAGCATCACCGACAGCACCCGCAGGCGCGGCAGGTTCGCCGCCACGGGCGGCAGCGTGGCCGCGCTCGCCGCGCGCTTCGGATAGCACAGCTTGCCCAGTTCGATGCCGATGTCGGTGACCATGCCGGTCACGTGGGTGGTGCGGATCTCCGCGTTGGAGAGCTTCGTGATCATCGCGTTCTGCAAACCCATGATGAAGCACAGCAGGATCACGGTGAGCGGCGCGAACAGCGGGCGGTGCGCGGCGAGCTGGCTGCCGAGCAGCCCGAACGCGAGCAGCAGCGCCGCTTCGACGAGAAGGGGCGACGCATACTGGCTCTGCAGCCCGCGCCGGCGGCCCCAGTTGACGAGGATCGCGGACGACGCGGCGCCGGTTGCGAACGACAACAGCGCGGCGACGCCCGACAGCACCAGCACGAGGTCGCCCAGCGCGGCGTTGTCGGCGATCGCCGACACGATGCCGCTCATGTGCGACGTGTATTGATGGACCGCGAGGAAGCCGCCCGCGTTGGCGGCGCCCGCGACGAACGCGAGCGAGAAGCCGAGGTGGCGATTGCCGCTGAGGCTGCGGTCCTTGCCGGCAAGGCTGCGGAAATAATGCGAGGGCGCCATCGGGTCGTTCCATCCTTGACGAACGCGCCGCCGGGGGGCGGCAACCGGTTGCGCCGCGCGATGCGACAGGCGCGCGGCGCAAGCCGATGATCATAGCGAAGCGCGGGCGGCTCCACCAGTCCGCGCGCCGAGGTCAGGACGCCGTGTAATGCGTATTGAAGATCGCCCGAAGCGTCGATTCGTCGCGCGCGAAATCGGCCCACAGCGGCGGATCGATCTGCGCGAAGCCGAGCGGCTGCGCGGCGATCGACGCCAGTGCCAGGCGGGTTTCGCCCAACTGATGCCGGAACGCGGTCATCTGCATGCCGGACAGCGTGTTTTGCGCCTGAGCGAGCGTGACGAGCGGATCGACCGGCTGGTCGGCGATCCGCACCTCGAAATGCAGGTGCGGACCCGTGGCGGCGCCCGTCGAGCCGACCGAGCCGAGCCGTTGCCCCTGCGCGAGATCCTGGCCGGTTTTCAGGCCCGGCGCGAATGCCGACAGATGCGCGTAGTAGGTCGAGTAGCCGCCCGGATGATCGACGACCACGTACTTGCCGTAGCCGCCCGGATCGGTGCCGACGAACGATACGACGCCGTTTGCCGCGGCATTGACGCGCGTGCCGCGCGGCGCGGCGAGATCGACGCCGGTATGCACCTGGCGCAGATGCGATAGCGGATGGATGCGTTCGCCGAAGTACGAGCTGATGCGGGTGCTGATGACGGGCATCGTGAAGGCGGCGCCCTCGAGCGGACTGCCGTCGAACGCGTAGTACGCGCCTTGCGCGTCGCCGGGCGGCTTGAACCAGAGCGCGCCGAACGCGCGGCCCGCGACGCGCAGCTCGATGGCCGTCACGCGCGGCTTGCCCGATGCGGTGTCGAACGCGATGCGGTAGCGGTCGCCGGGCTGCGCGGGCGCGCGCATCTTCACCTTGCCGGAGATCAGGTCGCCGATCTGGATCCGCACTTCGGGCGGCAGGTCGACGTGGTTCAGCGTGTCGGCGAGCGTGCGGTCGATGTCGCCCGCGCGCAGGCCCGGATCGGCGGGCGCGGCGTCGGGCGTCAGCGCGAACATCGCGCCGCCGTACCCGAGCAGGTCGTTGCGATGCGCGGTGAGCGTCGCGAACAGGCCCGGCGGCGCGGTGCGGTCCGCCACCAGTTGCGCAAGCTCGTTCGACACGAACTGCTGCGCGCTCGGGAACGGCGTATCGGCGAGCACGCGCTGCGGCGTGCTCGCCGCGCGGTCGAGCGCGGCCGCCGGTGGTTTCGAGACGGCCGGCAGCGCGGCCGCGAGCCCGAGCGCGAGCAACGCGCCGAACGCGCCCGCGGCGGGCCAGGGCCGACGGATCGGACGGGCGCGCGGCGCGGCGGCGCCGGCACGGATCGGGGCGGCGGGGACGGGCAATTCAGTAGGCTTGGCCAAAAGGGGTCCACATCCTTGAAAAGACGAATTCGGGCGAAAAAGGGTGTGGGCAAGCAGGCTGCGCGCGACGGCGGCGGCTTCGCGCACCGGCGGCACAGAGGCGTTCAACGAAGCGGGACGCGATCGGATCGGACCTGTTTCGCGCCGTTCGGCCCATCAACGCGGACGAGGTCCGCTCCGAACGGCGATCCATCTTGGGCGGGTAAAAACCAGCGGGGGAGAATCGACGCTAGTAGAAGTGACCCGGCGACCGCGCCGGTTGTTCCTCGAACTAGTTCGAATATATAAAAGGGGCAGAGCCGTGCGGCGCTGCTCAGACGGCGCGCCGCCGTAGCGCGGGCGAGCCGTGCAGGGTATCGATGCCGGCGTCGAGCATCGCCTCGGCGTCGGTCCAGCGGTCGCCGCGCAGCCGCGTGGTCCAGATCATCGAGCCGAAGATCCCTTCGAGCAGCGACAGGAAATAAACGCCCGCGAGGTGGATGTCGACGGCCGCGTCGAGGTCGCCCGCTGCGACGGCGCGCCGCAGCAGCGCCTTGGCGATCCGCAGCGTCTGCATTTCGTACAGCGTGCGCCGGCGCAGCAGCGGCGCGTTCTCGTCGCTCTGCTCGCATTTCATGTAGAGGATTTCGAGCACGCGCTGCATCGAGCCCGGCTCGCCGCATTGCTGCAGATAGTGGGAGGCGGCGAGGCGCAGCGTGACGAGCGCGGGCCGCTCGTCGCCCAGCTCGAAACCCTCCGCCGCACGCGAGAACGCGCGGTCGCACATCGCGAGGCATACCTCGATCTTGTTCTTGTAGTGCCCGTAGACCGCGCCGCGCGACATGCCGGCTGCCTCCGCGAGATCGGCCATCGCGGTCTGCGCCACGCCCTTGTCGAGCAGCACCAGTTCCGCCGCGTCGAGGATGCGGTTTCTGGTGTTCAGCGATTCTTCCCTGGTTTTACGGGCCATATCGAACCTCTCCCTTACGATTTGCTGTCGTTTTCTAGCGACACGCAGACAAGCAGCTACAAAACGACACTTTATTCAATCAGTCATGACTGATTATAATCGCTCGCTCTGAACGGCCCGCATTGTACGGGCTGAGTCGATGTTGAGGATTCTCATGAAAAATAAACGTGCTGTCGTGCGCCCCCCGTTGTTGCTGATCCTCGCCGCGGTCCTGTTCGCCGCCGGCTGCGGCAAGCGCGATGGCGGCGAGGCGGCGGCACAGCCGCGCCCGGCCACCGTCGTCACCGTGCACACGGCGCCCGTCCCGCTGTCGGTCGAGCTGCCGGGCCGGCTCGAGGCTTACCGGCAGGCCGAGGTGCGCGCGCGGGTCGCGGGCATCGTGACCGCGCGCCCCTACCAGGAAGGCCAGGAGGTGAAGGCGGGCGCGGTGCTGTTCCGGATCGATCCCGCGCCGCTCCAGGCGGCGCGCGACGCCGCCGAGGGCGCGCTCGCGAAGGCGCAGGCGGCGCTGCTCGCGGCCGCCGACAAGCGCCGCCGCTACGACGATCTGGTGCGCGACCGCGCGGTCAGCGAGCGGGACCAGACCGAGGCGGTGGCGGACGAACGCCAGGCGCGCGCGGCGGTGACGTCGGCGCAGGCGGATCTGGCGCGCGCGAAGCTGCAGCTCGGCTATGCGACCGTCACCGCGCCGATCGACGGCCGCGCCCGCCGCGCGCTCGTCACCGAGGGCGCGCTGGTCGGCCAGGATCAGGCGACCCCGCTCACGACCGTCGAGCAGCTCGACCCGATCTACGTGAACTTCTCGCAGCCCGCCGCCGATGTCGACGCGCTGCGGCACGCCGTGCGCAGCGGCCGCGCGGCCGGGATCGCGCAGCAGGACATCGAGGTGACGCTGCTGCGCGCCGACGGCACGCCGTATTCGCACAAAGGCAAGCTGCTGTTCGCGGATCTCGCGGTCGATCCGGCCACCGACACGGTGGCGATGCGCGCGCTGTTCCCGAATCCGGACCGCGACCTGCTGCCGGGCGCCTATGTGCGCATCGCGCTCGATCGCGCGATCGAGCGCAACGCGATTCTCGTGCCGCGCGACGCCGTGCTGCGCAGCGCCGACCACGCGGCAGTGAAGGTCGTCGGCCAAGACGGCAAGATCCGCGACGTCACGGTCGAGACCGCGCAGATGAAGGGCGCCGAATGGCTGATCACGCGCGGGCTGCAAGGCGGCGAACGCGTGGTGGTCGACAACGCGGCCCAGTTCGAGGCCGGCGCCGCCGTGAAGGCGGTCGAGCGCGGCGCGGCGGCCCCGGCCGGCGCTTCCGCGGCGCATGCCGCCGCTCCAGGCAACACCTAATCAGACGCACACCATGGCTCGTTTCTTTATCGATCGCCCCGTCTTCGCGTGGGTGATCTCGCTGTTCATCATGATGGGCGGCCTGTTCGCGATCCGTTCGCTGCCGATTGCGCAGTACCCGGACATCGCGCCGCCCGTCGTCAGTATCTATGCGGCCTATCCGGGCGCGTCGGCGCAGGTCGTCGAGGAGTCGGTCACGGCCGTGATCGAGCGCGAAATGAATGGCGCGCCCGGTCTGCTGTATACATCCGCGACCAGCAGCGCCGGTTCGGCGTCGCTCACGCTCACCTTCAAGCAGGGCGTGAACGCGGATCTGGCGGCGGTCGAGGTGCAGAACCGCCTGAAGACCGTCGAGGCGCGGCTGCCGGAACCGGTGCGGCGCGACGGCATCCAGGTCGAGAAGGCGGCGGACAACATCCAGCTCGTCGTGTCGCTCACCTCGGAAGACGGCCGCATGGGCGCGGTGCCGCTCGGCGAATACGCATCCGCGAACGTCGTGCAGGCGCTGCGCCGCGTCGAGGGCGTCGGCAAGGTGCAGTTCTGGGGCGCCGAGTACGCGATGCGGATCTGGCCGGACCCGGTGAAGCTGGCCGGGCTCGACCTGAGCGCGTCCGACATCGCGTCGGCCGTGCGCGCGCATAACGCGCGCGTGACGATCGGCGACATCGGCCGCAGCGCGGTGCCCGACAGCGCGCCGATCGCGGCCACGGTACTCGCCGACGCGCCGCTGCGCACGCCCGAGGATTTCGGCGCGATCACGCTGCGCAGCCGCGCCGACGGTTCGGCGCTGTTCCTGCGCGACGTCGCGCGGATCGAGTTCGGCGGCAACGACTACAACTATCCGTCCTACGTGAACGGCAAGACCGCGACCGGGATGGGGATCAAGCTCGCGCCGGGCTCCAACGCGGTCGCGACCGAGAAGCGCGTGCGCGCGACGATGGACGACCTGTCGAAGTATTTTCCGCCGGGCGTCAAGTATCAGATTCCGTACGAGACCTCGTCGTTCGTCCGGGTATCGATGCAGAAGGTCGTGACGACGCTGATCGAGGCGGGCGTGCTGGTGTTCGCGGTGATGTTCCTGTTCATGCAGAACTTCCGCGCGACGCTGATCCCGACGCTGGTGGTGCCGGTCGCGCTGCTCGGCACGTTCGGCGTGATGTACGCGGCGGGCTTCTCGATCAACGTGCTCACCATGTTCGGCATGGTGCTCGCGATCGGCATCCTGGTCGACGACGCGATCGTCGTCGTCGAGAACGTCGAACGGCTGATGGTCGAGGAGAAGCTGTCGCCGTACGACGCCACCGTGAAGGCGATGGGCCAGATCAGCGGCGCGATCATCGGCATCACGGTCGTGCTGACCTCGGTGTTCGTGCCGATGGCGTTCTTCGGCGGCGCGGTGGGCAACATCTACCGCCAGTTCGCGATGGCGCTCGCGGTGTCGATCGGCTTCTCCGCGTTCCTCGCGCTGTCGCTCACGCCCGCGCTGTGCGCGACGCTGCTGAAGCCCGTATCCGGCGAGCACCACGAGAAGCAGGGCTTCTTCGGCTGGTTCAACCGCTTCGTCGCGCGTTCGACCGACCGCTACTCGCGGCGTGTCGGTCAGCTGTTGGCGAAACCGCTGCGCTGGCTCGCGGTGTACGGCGGGCTGACGGCGGCGGCGGTGCTGATGATGACGCAGCTGCCGACCGCGTTCCTGCCCGACGAGGACCAGGGCAACTTCATGGTGATGGTGATCCGCCCGCAAGGCACGCCGCTCGCCGAGACGATGCAGAGCGTGAAGCAGGTCGAGCAGTACGTGCGCGGCGAGGAGCCCGCCGCGTACACGTTCGCGCTCGGCGGGTACAACCTGTACGGCGAGGGCCCGAACGGCGGGATGATCTTCGTCACGCTGAAGAACTGGAAGGAGCGCAAGCGCGCGCACGATCAGGTGCAGGCGATCGTCGCGCGGATCAACGCGCGCTTCGCGGACACGCCGAACACGATGGTGTTCGCGATGAATTCGCCGGCGCTGCCGGATCTCGGTTCGACGGGCGGTTTCGACTTCCGGTTGCAGGATCGCAGCGGGATCGGCTACACGGCGCTCGTCGCCGCGCGCGAAAAGCTGCTCGCCGACGGCCACAAGAACCCGGTGCTGACCGACCTGATGTTCGCCGGCACGCAGGAGGCGCCTCAGCTGAAGCTCGACATCGATCGCGTGAAGGCGTCGGCGCTCGGCGTGTCGATGGACGAGATCAACACGACGCTCGCGGTGATGTTCGGCTCCGACTACATCGGCGACTTCATGCACGGCACCCAGGTGCGGCGCGTGATCGTACAGGCGGACGGCCGCCACCGGATCGACCCGGACGACGTGCAGAAGCTGCGCGTGCGCAATGCGAAGGGCGGGATGGTGCCGCTGTCGGCGTTCGCGACGATGCACTGGACCATGGGCCCGCCGCAGCTGACCCGCTACAACGGCTATCCGTCGTTCACGATCAACGGTTCGTCGGCGCACGGCCACAGCAGCGGCGAGGCGATGGCGGCGCTCGAGCAGATCGCGGCGCGGCTGCCGGGCGGCGTAGGCTTTGCGTGGTCGGGCCAGTCGTTCGAGGAGCGGCTGTCGGGCGCGCAGGCGCCGATGCTGTTCGCGCTGTCGGTGCTGGTGGTGTTCCTCGCGCTCGCGGCGCTGTACGAAAGCTGGTCGATCCCGTTCGCGGTGATGCTGGTGGTGCCGCTCGGCGTGATCGGCGCGGTGCTGGGCGTCACGCTGCGCGGGATGCCGAACGATATCTATTTCAAGGTGGGACTGATCGCGACGATCGGCTTGTCCGCGAAGAACGCGATCCTGATCGTCGAGGTGGCGAAGGATCTGTACGCGCAGGGCATGTCGCTCGGCGACGCGGCGCGCGAAGCCGCGCGGCTGCGGCTGCGCCCGATCGTGATGACGTCGCTCGCCTTCGGCGTCGGCGTGCTGCCGCTCGCGTTCGCGTCCGGTGCGGCGTCGGGCGCGCAGACGGCGATCGGCACCGGGGTGCTGGGCGGCGTGATCACCGCGACGGTGTTCGCGATTTTCCTGGTTCCGCTGTTTTTCGTGGTCGTCGGCCGCGTGTTCCATGTCGGCCCGCGCCGGCGCGGCAACACGCCGGCGGCCGCGATGGAGACGAAGTGATGAAACACGGGTACAGCGGCGCAGGCCGCCTCCCCATTCGCCGTGCGGCGCCGGGCTGGGCCGCCGTGTTCGCGGCCGCGCTGCTGGCGGGTTGCACGCTCGCGCCGCGCTACGAACGGCCGGCCGCGCCGGTGCCGGCGTCCTACATGACGTCGCCCGGCGCGGCGGCGACGGCCTCGCCGGACGCCGCCGCGCCGGCGCGCGATGCGCTGCTCGACGACTGGCGCGGCTATTTCACCGAGCCGTCGTTGCGGACGCTGATCGACGCGGCGCTCGCGAACAACCGCGACCTGCGCGTCGCCACCCTGCGGGTGCAGGAAGCGCGCGGGCTGTACGGCATCGCGCGCGCCGACCGGCTGCCGTCGGTCGACGGCAACCTCGGCTACGAGCGCACCCGGCAATACGATCCGGTGGTGCGCGAAAGCGCGGTGAACAGCCTGTACCGCGCCGGGGTGGGCGTGAGCGCGTTCGAGCTGGATCTGTTCGGCCGCGTGAAGAGCCTGTCGGACGCGGCGCTTGCCGAGTACTTCGCTACGGAGGAAGCGCAGCGCGCGGCGCGGATCAGCCTGATCGCGGGCGTGGCGTCGGCCTATGTGGCCGAGCGCGCGCTCGTCGACCAGCTGACGCTCGCGAACCGGACGCTGGAGGCCCGCGAACGAAGCTATGCGCTCACTCAGCGCCGCTACGCGGCGGGCACCAGCACGGCGATCGAGCTGCGCACGGCGGAGATGCTGGTGGCATCGGCGCGCGCGTCGCAGGCGGCGATCGCGCGCGAGCACACCGGCGCCGTGAGCGCGCTGCAACTGCTTACCGGCGACTTCACGCAGACCGTGCCGGCCGGCGCGCCCGCGCTCGACGAATTCGCGGTGGCGCCGGTCGCGGCGGGGCTGTCGTCCGACCTGCTGGCGCGGCGGCCGGACATCCGTCAGGCCGAGGCGCGCCTGATCGCGGCCAACGCCAACATCGGCGCGGCGCGCGCCGCGTTCTTCCCGCGCGTCACGCTGACCACCGACATCGGTTCGGTCAGCGACACCTTCGCGAACCTGTTCTCGGGCGGGACGGGCGTGTGGTCGTTCGCGCCGCGGCTCACGCTGCCGATTTTCGCGGGAGGCCGCAATCGCGCGAACCTCGACGTCGCGCAGGCGCGCAAGCACATCGCGGTCGCCGAGTACGAGAAGTCGATCCAGACCGCGTTCCGCGAGGTGGCCGACGCGCTCGCCGCGCGCGACCAGATCGACGCGCAGCTCGCCGCGCAGAAAGCGGTCTACGGCGCCGACGCCGAGCGGCTGAGGCTGGCCGAGCGGCGCTACGGCGGTGGGGTGGCGAGCTATCTGGAACTGCTCGACGCGCAGCGCAGCACGTTCGAATCGGGTCAGGAACTGATCCGCCTGAAGCAACTGCGGCTGACCAACGCGATCACGCTGTACCGCGCGCTGGGCGGCGGGTGGTCGCGCGCAGAATGCGCGGAGACCGGCTGCGCGTGACGCGCGGCCGGCGCGGAGCCGCGTAACGAGCCGACGCTTGTTCGTTAAATTGGGTAATGTATCGCGCGTCATCGGATTAGTACGATGGCGTGTTGATCGATCAATTCATCGGACGGGCACGAGCATGTCGGCTTCAATCTGGAATCGGCGGGCGGCGGCGGGGGTGCTGTGCGCCGCGCTGTCGGCGGGATTCGTGACGGGCGTGCGCGCCCAGCAGGCGCAGGCGGGCGACCCCGTGCCGGAGATGCCCGCCGGTTCGGCGGCGCTCACGGCCGGTATCGACGGCGCGACGCTGCCGGTGTTCACTTACCGGCCCGAATCATGCGCGCCGAAGATGCTGATGCTGGTATTCCACGGTGTCGCGCGCAACGCCGCCGACTATCGCGATCATGCGAAGCCGCTCGCGGACCGGGTCTGCGCGATCGTCATCGCCCCGCAATTCGACCAGGAACACTATCCGCGCGATGCCTATCAATACGGCGGCGTGCAGACGGGCGGCGCGCGGACCGTCGACCTGGTGCCGCGCCTGGCCGACTGGGGCCGGCGCGCGGCGGGGATGCCGGCGCTGCCGCTGGTGCTGATCGGACACTCGGCGGGCGCACAGTTCGTCGACCGGGTCGCCGCCTATTCGCAATCGGGCGCAGCGCGGATCGTGATCGCGAATCCGTCGACGTGGGTGATGGCGCGCCGCACGGACGACGTGCCGTTCGGCTTCGGCGCGTACGGCTCGTCGAGCAGGCAGGAAGCGGCGCTGCGCGCGTATCTGCAGCAGCCGATCACGGTTTTGCTCGGCACGGACGACGTGCACGCGCATCATCTCGCGCGCGGCAAGGAGGCGATGGCGCAGGGGCCGAACCGTTTCGCGCGCGGGCTCAATGCGTTCCATACCGCGCAGGCGACGGCGCGCAGCAAGGGCTGGGCGTTCGAGTGGCGGCTGCTGGAAGTGCCGGGGGTCGGACACGATGCCGCCGGGATGTTCGCGTCGCCGGAAGCGGAGCGGGCTGTCGCGGGGGTGCGCTAGCAACAGGGATCGACGCGAACCGGCGCGGAATGCGCCGACGGCTGTCACGGACAGCCGTTTTTTTTGCGCCGGATTTTTTCGATGCGCTTCAACGCGCGCAAACGGTTGCTTCCCCGCGAAGCTTGACCGGACAAGGCTATCCAGCCGGCTCCAAGCTTGCGTCGATGATGCAATGGCACGGCGAGGACGGCGCTTCGCCGCGCACGCTCCGGGCCGATCGCGCGATCGGCCCGGCCTCGCGGGGCGCCAACCAGTGCGCGATCGCGCACTGGTTGGCGCCCCGCGAGGCCGGGCCGATCGCGCGAACGGCCCGTCCTCGCTGGAAGCAAACGTGTGCGCGATCGCGCACTGGTTGGCGCCCCGCGAGGCCGGGCCGATCGCGCGATCGGCCCGTCCTCGCTGGAAGCAAACGATTGCGCGATCGCGCACGACCGCGGCGCAATGTCGCGCTCGTTGCAAGCTGACAACGCTTACAGCTTGCGTCAGTTAAAAAAATATTTCCTGACGGTCGTCGCGTCGCGCGATCGTCTGTCCCCCGTTCCTGAAGTCATTCGTATGAAACTCCAATGCCGTTGCCGGTAAAGGATTTAAAGCATATTGATCGGTAATCCTGAGGAGTTTTAAAAGCCCGATTCAACCATGTCGAATGGCCGGATTTCACTGCGAATCTTTCGATTGTTATTCAATATTTTGACAATGCTTTACAGAATACTTTCGTACTTGTCCGAATAATGCAGGGGTCGCGACGGATAGGGAGCGGTCTTGCGCTGCTGTTCGCGTCTGACATTCCATCAACTTAATTTGCAATCCTTACGGAATCGGCTATGAAAAAAGCACTTCTGTCCGCCGCTGTCTGCGCAGCGATGTCCACCTCGGCATTCGCTGCCGGCACCGGCACCATCAACTTCACGGGCGAGATCGTGGCGGGCGCGTGCGGTATCGACGCGGGTTCGCTGGACCAAACCGTGCGTCTCGGCTTCGTGCCGACCAACAAGTTCAAGGCAGCCGGCGACAAGTCGACCCCGCAGAACTTCGACATCAAGCTGACCGACTGCGACACCAGCATCGCGAAGAACGCGTACTTCAAGTTCACGGGCACGTCGAACTCGATCCAGCCGAAGCTGCTCGCGACGGTCGGTTCGGCGACCAACGTCGGCATCCGCCTGCAAGCGTCGTCGGGCGAATACCTCGACAACGGTGCGGAGCAGAAGGGCCCGGTCGTGCTGAGCAACGGCACGAACGTCGCGCGCTTCGCCGCGATGTACGAAGCGACGGCAGCCGGCGTCACGCCGGGTACGGCCGACGGCGTGGCGAACTTCACGGTTCGCTACCAGTAAGCCTGCGTCACGCGGGAAGGGCATCACGCCCTTCCTGTCTTTCCCTTTCTCGAGATTTCCCTCCCCGTTTTCGGTAGCGTCGGCGTGCGAATCAGATATTCCTCCCTTTGTGTCTCCGTGCTGATCGTCGGCAGTCAGGCCCAGGCGACGGAATTCAATTCGTCGTTCCTCAGCATCGACGGGTCGAACAACGTCGACCTGTCGCAGTTCTCGCAAGCGGACTTCACGCTGCCGGGATCGTACCTGCTCGACGTGCAGGTCAACGACCTGTTCTACGGGCTGCAATCCGTCGATTTCGTCGCCGACGGCGAGTCGGCCGGCGGCCGGCCGTGCCTGCGCCCGGACCTGGTCGCGCAATTCGGCCTCAAGCCGTCGCTCGTCAAGGACATGCCGCGTTTTCACGGCGGCCAGTGCGCGGACCTGAGCGCGGTCGAAGGCGTGACGATCCGCTACATGAAAGGCGAGGGCCGGCTCAAGATCACGATTCCGCAGGCGGCGCTCGAATACACCGATGCGTACTACCTGCCGCCCGAACGCTGGAGCGAAGGCATCGACGGCGCGATGCTCGACTATCGCGTGATCGCGAACGCGAACCGCACGCTCGGCAACGGCGCGCAACAGAACAACTCGGTCCAGGCGTATGGGACGGTCGGCGCGAACTGGGGCGCGTGGCGTTTCCGCGGCGACTACCAGGCGCAGACCAATGCAGGACGCTCCGCGTACGCGGAGCGGAATTTCCGTTTCAGCCAGCTGTACGCGTATCGCGCGCTGCCGTCGCTGCAGTCGACGGTGTCGTTCGGCGAGATCTACGTCAGCTCGGACATCTTCGACACGCTGTCGATGTCGGGCGCGGCGATCCGCAGCGACGACCGGATGCTGCCGCCGTCGATGCGCGGCTATGCGCCGCTGATCACGGGCGTCGCGCGCACGAGCGCGACCGTGAAGGTGATGCAGCAGGGCCGCGTGCTGTACATGACGAAGGTTTCGCCCGGCGCGTTCGCGCTGCAGAACATCAACACCAGCGTACAGGGCACGCTCGACGTGATCGTCGAGGAAGAGGACGGCACCACCCAGCGTTTCCAGGTGACCACCGCGTCGGTGCCGTTTCTCGCGCGCGAAGGCCAGCTGCGCTACAAGGCCGCGGTCGGCAAGCCGCGCCTGTTCGGCGGCGCGGGCATCACGCCGTGGTTCGGCTTCGCGGAAGCCGCCTATGGCTTGCCGTTCGACGTGACGGTCTACGGCGGCCTGATCGCCGCGTCCGGCTACACGTCGCTCGCGCTCGGCCTCGGCCGGGATTTCGGCAGCTTCGGCGCGCTGTCGGCGGACGTCACCCACGCGCGCGCGACGCTGTGGTGGAACGGCCAGACCCGCAACGGCAACTCGTATCGGGTCAACTATTCGAAGCACTTCGACGCGCTCGACGCGGACGTGCGCTTCGCCGGCTATCGGTTCTCCGATCGCAACTACACGAATTTCCAGCAGTTCGCGGGCGACCCGACGGCGTACGGCCTCGCGAACAGCAAGCAGCGCTATTCGGCGATGCTGTCGAAGCGCTTCGGCGACACGTCGAGCTACCTCTCGTACGACCAGACGACCTACTGGTCGCGGCCGTCCGACCAGCGTATCGGCGTGACGCTGACCCGCGC
This sequence comes from Burkholderia alba, assembly GCF_034721475.1. Classification (NCBI taxonomy): domain Bacteria; kingdom Pseudomonadati; phylum Pseudomonadota; class Betaproteobacteria; order Burkholderiales; family Burkholderiaceae; genus Burkholderia; species Burkholderia alba. The sequence continues at coordinate 172,685 of NZ_JAWJWL010000002.1, forward strand.
GTTCTCGTTCAGCGGGCTGCGCAGCGTGAGCGTGAGCCTGTCGGCGTTCCGCACGCAGGGCGCGGCCGGCAACGGCAACCAGTTTTCCGTGACGGCGACGCTGCCGCTCGGCGAGCGCCAGACCCTCACGTCGAGCGTGACGACCGGCATGGGCAGCACCAGCGTGAACGCCGGCTATATCTACGACGACCTGCAGGGCCGCTCGTACCAGCTGTACGGCGGCACGACGGACGGCCGCGCGTCGGGGAACGCGAGCTTCCGCCAACGCACCTCGTCGTACCAGCTGATCGCGCAGGCGGCCACGGTCGCGAACGCGTACGTATCGGCGTCGCTCGAGGTCGACGGCTCGTTCGTCGCGACCCGGCACGGCGTGGCGGCGCACGCGAACGGCAACGCGGGCGATACCCGTCTGCTGGTGTCGACCGACGGCGTGCCCGACGTGCCGCTGTCCGGCTCGTTCACGCGCTCGAACCGGCAGGGCTATGCGGTGCTCGACAGCATTTCGCCGTACAACGTGTACGACGCGACGGTGAACGTCGAGAAGCTGCCGCTCGAAACGCAGGTCACGAATCCGATCCAGCGGATGGTGCTGACGGACGGCGCGATCGGCTTCGTGAAGTTCAACGCCGCGCGCGGCCGCAACCTGTTCCTGACGCTGACGGAACCGGGCGGCAAGGATGTGCCGTTCGGCGCATCGGTGCAGGATGCGGACAACGGCAAGGAACTCGGCATCGTGGGCGAGCAGGGCGCGGCCTACCTGACCCAGGTTCAGCCGAAGTCGAAGATCGTCGTGCGCGCCGGCTCGCGGACGATCTGCACGCTCGACGTCGTGCCGGACCAGCTGCAACTCGAAGGCACGCCGATCCCGGTCGTCTGCCAACCCGGAGGCGAGCCGCAGGCGGCCCGCTGATCGAACCGATTGATGAATTGAATGGCGATGAAACCCATGTTCTCCACTTTTTCCCCGGCTGTCCGCGCGTGCGCGGCGGCCCTGCTGCTGACGACGGCCGCCGCGCACGCGGCGATCGTGCCCGACCGCACCCGCGTGATCTTCAACGAGGGCGAGCAGGCCGCGATCGTGACGATCACGAACAAGAGCGACAAGTATCCGTACCTGGTCCAGTCGTGGCTCGAGGACGAGCACGGCCAGAAGATCACGACGCCGCTGATGGTGGTGCCGCCGCTGCAGCGCGTCGAGCCGAACGAGCGCAACGTGCTGCGGGTCGCGCGGATGCCGGGCGCGTCGCTGCCGACCGATCGCGAGACGGTGTTCTATCTGAACATCCGCGAGGTGCCGCCGAAGACCGACACGCCGAACGCGCTGCAGATCGCGCTGCACACGCAGATGAAGCTGTTCTACCGTCCGGCGGGCGTGCAGCCGGCGCGCGACGCGGATCCGACCTTGCCGATGACGCTGAAGGTCGACGCGGCCGCGCAGAAGCTGGTGTTCGACAATCCGACGCCGTACCACGTGACCGTCGTCGAGCTGGCCGCCGGCGCGCAGAAGGCGGCCGTGCCGCTCGATCCGGTGATGGTCGCGCCGATGAGCCGCAGCGAGGTGCCGTTCAAGGCGGCGACGCCGTCGACGCTGTACGTGACGCACGTCGACGACTACGGCGGCCAGGTGGTGGTCGAGTACGCCTGTGATTCGGGCACGTGCCGGAGCGTGAAGCGATGAGCGGCGCGCGACGATCCGCGGGCGGCGCGCGGCTGCCGCTCTGGCTGCGCTGGTGCGCGGCCGCGCTGCTGCTCGCGCTGGTGCAGCCCGCGTGGGCCGTGCGCTGTATCGCGGACGGCGGCGCGACGTCGCTGACGGAGCCGATCGGCAACGTCGCGTCGTATCCGACCGACGCGCCGGACGGCTACGTGATCTGGATCTCGGCGCCGCGCACGACCAGCGGCTATTGCTACAAGGATCTCGGCGGCAGCAACCTCACGTTCGAGGATCCGATCTCGTTCTACGCGAACCCCGAGCGGGTGAATCCCGCCGCATGGGGGCTCGAGATCGGGATCCGCTACAACGGCAGCGACTACTTCGGCGCGGGCAGCCAGCCGGGCACCGGCGTGCCGACCGGCTACGTGGTGCCGGTCTGTTCGTCGCGCGACTTCAACAGCCCGGGAGGCTGCCAGAAGGTGCCGATCAGCATCACGTACCAGGTCGTGGTCCGCAAGAAGGGATCGTGGGTGAGGCCGCCGTCCGACATTTACGCGGTGTTCCAGTTCGACGGCAAGCTGGGGCTCAACGGGATCAATCCGAGCTTCCGCTACAAGCTGAGCGGCCTGCAGAACCTGAAGCCGACGCCGTGCCTGATCGACGTGACCGTCACGCCGGAGCCCGGCATCGTCAAGTTCGGGCAGATCCAGGCATCCGGCAACGGCTTTTCGCCGGCGGTGCCGCGCAAGCAGTTCAGTCTCGCGCTGAACAAACGCTGCAGCATCGCGGTGCGGGTGGACGGTTATTTCGAAACCTCGAACACGGTGCGCAACGGCTTGCTGATTCCGGCCAGCGACAGCAATTTCGGCATCGGCATCGAGGACAAGAACGGCAATGCGATCCCGTTCAACCAGCAGTTCGTGCTCACGCAGTTTCCGGCCAACGTGACGTATCAGAGCATCGTGTTCGACGCCGTGCTGAAGGCTTTCGGTCCGCCGAAGACCGGACCGTTCAACGGCGTGGCGACGATCCGGCTGTTCATCTACTGAGCCAGCGGAGTCGATCGGAACGGCGCGCTTCGGATGAAGCGCGCCGTTCGTCGCTTGTTGTCGCGCGCGGTGAGCCGGGTTTCGCGAGTCCCGCCGGCAAAGGCGCGCCGGGCGTCAGCGCAGCGCCGCCGGCGCGGCAGCGAACCCGGCCGCGCGTGGCGCAAGCGGCGACGGGCCGTTCGTCACGCATGACGCGGCCTTCATCGGCGGCGGCGCGAAACCCGGCGCTGTCGCAGCCTTCGAGATGCGCCGCGTCGGCGGGCGGCGCGATGGCGTCGCCTGCCGACGCCGCTTTCCTACCGGCCGAAAGGCGACGCGAGCGACGCGGCCGACGCCGACGCGGCGGGTGCGCTCAGGTTCGCGTCGTTCAGCACTTTCGCGAGACGCACGCCGGCGCGCCGCAGTTGCAGCGACACATCGCTGGTGGCGGTGCTCACATAGCTGGCCGGCAGCGCGTAGGTGCCCTTGCTGTTCGGCGCGGGCAGCAGCCCGTAGGCATCGCTCTTCGCCACCTGGAACGCTTCGAGCGACCAGTCGCGCGGCGTCTGCGTCTGCCAGTTGGCCACGTCGCCCGGCGCGATCTGCTGGATCAGGCTCGCCGCGACGTCGGGCGCGCGGGTGCCGAGCTGCTGGACGAACGCCGTGTCCCAGTAGCTGTGCAGGTTGCCGGATGCGATGCCGCTTGCCGAGACCTTCTTGCTGTTGCCGCCGGAATCGTTGTCGTCGCTCGAGTGCAGCGGCTGATGCTCGTCGCCGACGAAGTGCAGCACGAACTGCAGCGCCATCAGCCGTTCCTGCGCCGAGGTGTCGGGCGCCTGCAGTTCCTGGGTGAACTGGTTGATCTTGTCCACCACGCAGGCCTGCGCCGGACCTTGCGAGGCCACCGTGTTGGCGGGCAGCGGCGGGTGCCCGAAGCAGGCGGCGTCGATGTCGCCGGTGCCGATTTCCGTATCGACGTAGTGCCAGTTGGCCGTATTCGAATGGCTGGTGCGATAGCGGTCGGCCCAGGTCGCCTCGCTGGCGATGTCGGTCTGGGTCAGGCCGCTGGTGTCGGTCGCGAGGATCGCGTTGACCGCCGCGCGGGTCTGGCTCGTCAGGTAGTGGTCGGCGATCGTCGCGACGATCTCGTGCCCTTCGTCGCCCCACGCGAACGCGCTCGACGCGACGGACAGGAACGTGGCGCCCAACAGCAGCTCGAGCGCGAGGCGGCGTCGCGCGGGCGTGTGCCGGATGCGCGGATTGACGCCCGACTGCACGGGTTGATTGCGGGAAGACAGGCCCATTGTTTTCTCTCGGTTGATATTGATAGGGATGTGGATGTCCCGACACGGACCGCTTCATCCTAACGTCACACGAATGAACGGCCTATGACAGATCGATCGGAATGCGAATGGACGGCGTGAAAGCGGAGCCCGCGAAACAGCGGCGCCGATTCTCGCGCGGATCGAAAAAATCCCGGGCAGCGGCAAGCGGAGCACGCCTGAAACCGCGCGATGGCGAAAACCGTTCGTGCCTCGGCCGGAGCATGGCGGCATGCGGGCATGCCGCCGGGTCGACTATCCGGTCGGTGCAGACGGGCGAGGCGCTGGCCGCGCGTCGCTCGCCCCGGTCACGCTCAGGCCCGCGCTGCCGAGGGCGCCGGATGGCCGCTCGCCGCCGCAGCGAAAGCGGGGCGGCTCGCCGACCCGGACGGCCGACTCAGAGACGCCGGCGCGCGCGCGCCCGCTGATCCGAATTTCGCCAAGCCTGTCCGCGCGTCCTCTTTTCGTACAAAACTATCAATTCTGTAAGGTTATTTCTAAATAGTATTGAGAACGATTCTCGTTTGCGTTAAATTGGCTGCTATCCCAGAAACTAGCGGAGCAGATTTATGGCGGAAGTGCTCGTTCGGCCGAAGTCCTCGACAGCGATCCCGCTGTCGGTCTTCCATTCCGACGTTTTGTTTCCGTCCGGTGCTCCGCCCGCGCGGGCCCGTGCTCGCGCGGCGGGGCGGGCGGAGCAGCGCGCGCAGGGCACGCTGCTCGACGTGCTGATCGCGAATCGCCCGATGCTCGTCAACATCGCGCGCGGCTTCGTCGGCTGCGCGAGCCGGGCGGAAGACGTCGTGCACGACGTGTTCATCAAGCTCGTCGATTTTCCGAACCAGGACGCGGTGCGCCAGCCGGTCGCCTACGTGGCGCGGATGGTGCGCAACGCGTCGATCGACGCGTGCCGCCGCCAGAGTCTCGAGAACACTTATCACGCCGACGAGGACGACGGCCTCGACGTGCCGTCGCCCGCGCCGTCGCCCGAAGCGGCGCTGCTCACCCGCGACGCGCTGCGCCGCGTCCAGGACGCGCTCGCGCAACTGCCCGCGCGCAGCCGCGCGGCCTTCGAAATGGTGCGGCTGCGCGAGGAAACGCTGCAAAGCGCCGCGCGGGCGCTGAACGTCTCGCAGACCCTCGTGCATTTCATGGTGCGCGACGCCGAACAGCATTGCGCCGACTGTCTCGATGCCTCCGAGCGCGGCGTCGACTGCCCGGTCTTTTGCAGCGGCCGCGCGCGGCGCCGGTAAAAAAGCGCGCCCGCGATCCGTCTATCCGGTACGGGCGGCGCGAATCGGCCCGCTCCGCCGGGCGCCGCGCCGCCGTTTCCCGAACGTTTTCCGACCCAGCTTCCGATCATGACGCAAACCCAGACTCCCTCCAGCTCCGCCGGCGACGCGGACGACCTCGTCTACACCGTCGTCGTCAACGACGAAGCGCAGTACTCGATCTGGCCGACGTTTCGCGACGTGCCGGCCGGCTGGCGCGAAGTCGGCGTCCGCGGCCCGAAGGCCGATTGCCTGGCGCACATCGAGGCCGTGTGGACCGACATGCGTCCGGCCAGCCTGCGCCGCCATCTCGACGGCGCCGCGCCGGACGCGCGCGCGTCGTAATTCCGCGCGTCCGGCCGCTCGCCGGGCGCGTCCGCTTCCGCAGGAGGATTTCGCATGACCTCGCTTTCCATGCCGACCGCCGCCGCGCGGCCGACGCTCGACGACCTGTCGATCGAGCCCGGCCTGCCGACGGTGGTGTCGCCGCGCGCGGGCGCGGACCTGTCGCTCGACGACGCCGCGCCGCTGTTGCGCGCGATCGTCGACGACACGCTCGAACGCTCGGGCGGCGTCCGCTTCACGGGCTTCCGGGTCGATTCGATCGAAGCCTTCCAGCAGTTCGCGGGCAGCTTCGGGCATCCGCTGATCGGCTATGAGTTCGCGTCGACGCCGCGCAGCCAGGTGGAAGGGGCGGTGTACACGTCGACCGAATACCCGCCGCACCGTTCGATCCCGCTGCACAACGAGCAGTCGTATACGCGCGAATGGCCGCTGCGGATCTGGTTCCACTGCGCGCTGGCCGCGCGCTCGGGCGGCGCGACGCCGATCGCCGACAGCCGCGCGATCCATCGCGCGCTCGATCCGGCGCTCGTCGCGCGCTTCGCGCAGCGCGAGCTGCGCTACGTGCGCAATTTCGGTCAGGGCCTCGACCTGCCGTGGCAGCAGGCGTTCGGCTCGGGCGACCCGCGCGTCGTCGAACGCATCTGCGCGGCGCGCGGCATCGCGTGCGAATGGCGCGACAGCGAAGACGGCGAACTGCTGCTGCGCACGGAAGAGCGCTGCCAGGCGGTGGCGCGCCATCCGCGCACGGGCGAGCGGGTGTGGTTCAACCAGGCGAACCTGTTCCACCTGTCCGCGCTCGACGAGGACATGCAGGAGGCGCTGATCGACGCGGTCGGTCTCGATAACGTGCCGCGCAACGTGTACTACGGCGACGGCGCGCCGCTCGAGGCGGACGCGCTCGCGGAAATCCGCGGCGTGCTCGACCAGCAGCGCATCGTGTTTCCGTGGCTCACGGGCGACGTGCTGATGCTCGACAACATGCTGACCGCGCACGCGCGCGATCCGTTCGAGGGACCGCGCAAGGTGGTGGTCGCGATGGCGCAAAGCTACAGCGAGGCAAAGGGCGCCTGACGGATGACGATGAAGATGAAGGCGGGGGCAGCGCTCGCGGCACGGGCGCTGACGGTCGGGTATCGCGATCACGTGGTGCTCGACCGGCTCGATCTGACGATCGGGGCGGGCCGGGTGACCGCGTTGTGCGGGCCGAACGGATGCGGGAAGAGCACCTTGTTGCGCACCCTCGCGGGGTTGCAGCCGGCGTTGTCCGGGCAGATCGAGATCGCCGGCGCGCCGCTCGGATCGTACCGGCGGCGCGCGCTGGCGCGCACGCTGACGATGCTCGCGCAGTTCAATCAGATTCCGGCCGGTCTCACCGTGCGCGAGCTGGTCGCGTACGGCCGCTATGCGCACGGCGGCTGGCTGCGCGGCCTCACGCGGGCCGATCGCGCGGCGATCGACGCGGCGCTCGACGCGAGCGGGCTCGCGGGCGACGCGGCCCGCGACGTCGCCGCGCTGTCGGGCGGCGAGCGGCAGCGCGCATGGATCGCGATGGCGCTCGCGCAGCAGGCGCCGATCGTCCTGCTCGACGAACCGACCACTTATCTCGACATTCATCACCAGCTCGACATCCTGAGCGAGCTGCGCCGGCTCAATCGCACGCGCGGCCTGACCATCGTCTGGGTGCTGCACGACCTGAACCAGGCCGCCGCGTACAGCGACGAGATCGTGCTGATGCGCGCGGGCCGGATCGTCGCGCAGGGCACGCCCGACGCGATGCTCGACCCGGCGCATCTGCACGACGCCTTCGGCGTGCCGATGCTCAAGATCCCGCATCCGCACACCGGCGCGCCGATGTGCGTGCCGGCCTACGAAGGCCTGCTCGCGGACGTGCGCGCGCCCGACGCCGGTCTCGCCGCATGACGACGCTCGCCACCCGCAAGCGCCTGCAGGGCCGGGCGGCGGCGCCGGAACGCTGGCGCGCGCCCGTGCGCGGCCGGGTCGGCGCGATCGCCGCCGCGCTGCTCGGCCTGATCGTCGCCACGGCGGCATGGCGGCTCGCGCCGGATCTGCGCGCGTGGCTCGCGGCCGCGCCCGGCACCGAGGCCGCGCAGCTCGCGCATCTGATGCTGTTCGATCTGAATGCCCCGAGGGTGCTCGCCGCGCTGGTCGCGGGCGGATGCCTCGCCGTCGCGGGCGCGCTGTTCCAGGCGCTCACCCGCAATCCGCTCGCGTCGCCCGATCTGCTCGGCATCACGGGCGGCGCGCAACTGGGCCTGCTCGCCGCGATGGTCGCGCCGTCGCTGGTCGGCGCGGCATCGGTGCCGCTGCTGTTCGGCTGCGGGCTCGCGGCGGCGGCTTGCGTGTCGGCCGCCGCGGGCGGCTGGCGCGCGACGCCGCTGCGGCTCGTGCTCGCGGGCAGCGTCTGCATGCTGCTGTTTTCCGCGCTGACGACGCTCTTGCTCGCGTACTTCGAGCAGACCGTGGTCGGCGCGTCGCTGTGGGCGAGCGGCAGCCTGTACCAGCCCGGCGCCGCGGGTCTCTCGACCGCGCTCGGCTGGCTGGCCGCGCCGCTCGTCGCGCTGCCGTTCGTGATCCGGCCGCTCGATCCGCTGTCGCTCGGCGACGACGCGGCGGCGGCGGCCGGCGTGCGGGTCGACGCGACCCGGCTGGCGGCGACGATCGTCGCGGTGGGATTCGCCAGCGTGGCCGTCAGCATCGCGGGACCGCTGTCGTATGTCGGCCTGATCGCGCCGAACCTGCTGCGCCAGATTCGCGGCGCGAAGGCGTCGAAGCTCGCCGCGCTGGTGCCGCTCGCCGCGCTCGCGGGCGGCGCGCTGGTGCTCGTCACCGACAGCGCGGTGCTCGCGCTCGATCTGGACGCGACGCTGTCGACCGGCGTCGCGATCGCCTTTGTCGGCACGCCGCTGATGCTCGCGATGATTCGGCGCGGCGCGGTTTGGTCAGGCGCGCTGCACGCAGGCTCGGAACGCGCGGCGGCGGGCGCCGGCACGCGGGCCGTGCGCGTGCTCGCCGCGCTGCCGCCTGTCGCGCTCGCGGCGTTGCTGCTGGCTGCGGGAGCGGCCGTGGTCGCGCTCGGCGCGTCGTCCGGTCCGACCTGGCTGGGGCCGTCGCGCTGGCTGGCGGTGCTCGCGCAGCGCGACGCGGTGGCGGCGCTGCTGCTCGACCTGCGCGTGCCGAGGCTGCTGTGCGCGCTGCTCGCGGGTGCGCTGCTCGCGGCGAGCGGGGTGCTGATGCAAAGTGTCGTGCGCAATCCGCTGGCGGGGCCGGAGGTGCTGGGCGTGACGCAGGGCGCGGGCTTGACGACGCTGGTTGCGCTGACGCTCTGGCCGCTCGCCGGCCACCTGCCGCTCGCGGGCGCGGCGCTGCTCGGCGGCGGCGTGACGCTCGCGCTGACGCTGCTGCTCAACCGGCGGCACCGCTATGCGCCGCTCGCGGTGGCGCTGACGGGCATCGTGATCGGCACGCTGTGGACCACGCTGTCGCAATGGCTGATCACGCAGCAAAGCGTCCAGCCCGCGCGCTTCGTCGTGTGGCTGGTCGGCGGCACCTATGGGCGCAGCTGGGGCGAAGTGGCGATGCTGCTGCCGTGGTGCGCGCTGGCGCTGCTGGTGTTCGCGCTGCTGGCGCGGCCGCTCGACCTGCTCGCGCTCGGCGACGATCAGGCCGCGGCGCTCGGGCTGCCGATCGGCGCGCTGCGGCCGCTGGTGCTGGCGGTCGCCACGCTCGCGGCCTGCGCGGCCGTCGCGGCGGTCGGGCCGGTCGGCTTCATCGGACTGATGGCGCCGCATCTCGCCGCGATGCTGGGCGCCCGCGCGCACGGCACGCGGCTATGGCTCGCGGCCGCGCTCGGCGCGCTGGTGCTCGCGGCCGCCGACGTCGCCGCGCGCACGCTGGTCGCGCCGCGCGAAATCCCGGCCGGCGTGCTGACCGCGCTGATCGGCGCGCCCTACCTGCTGGCGCTGCTGGTGATCCAGGCGCGCCGGGAGCGGCGGGGCGGCCGATGACGGCGGTACCGCCGCGATGCGTCGCCGCGACCGCGCCGGCGCGCTGTCTCGCGGGGCTCGCCCCCGCGCCGCTCGCGCCTTATCTCGAACAGGTGTGGCTCGGCACGCCCGATGTACCGCCCGACACGGCCGGCATCGCGCTCACCGCGCTCGTATCGCATCGCGCGGAGCTGCTCGACGCGATGCGGGCGCTGTACGGCGGCGACGCCGAGCTGCACGCGCGCGCGCTGCTGTCGCAATGGAGCAAGTACTACTTCGGACTGGCCGCACCGGCCGGCGTGCTGGCGGCCGCGCTGCTGGGCCGGCCGCTCGACCTGTCGCCGGACCGCGTGCGGCTCGTGTTGCGCGCGGGCATGCCGGCGGCGCTGTATCTCGATCCGGCCGCGCTGGGCGAACCCGACGACGATCCGGCACGCCGCTACGCGCCGCTCGTCGCGCACCTGGACGCGGTGATCGGCATGCTGGCCGGCATGACGCGAATCGCGCCGCGCGTGTTGTGGAGCAATGCGGGCAACCTGCTCGACTACCTGCTCGACCAGTGCGCGCAGCTGCCGGGCGGGGCGCGGGCGCCGGCCGATGCCGCGTGGCTGTTCGGGCCGCTCGGCGCCGACGGCGACGCCAATCCGCTGCGCACCCCGGTGCGCGTGCGGCAACCGCGCTCGGCGCTGCTGCCGAACCCGTTTCGCGCGCGCCGCGTGTGCTGCGTGCGCTATGAAATTCCAGGAGAAACGCAACTGTGCGCAAGCTGTCCGCTGCTGTTGACGATGGGCGACGACGCGCTCGCCTTGCAGGACGCGATCCGTTGAGCGGCGCGGCGCGCGCGTTCGGTGCCGCCTGCATCGTGTCCGTCGCGGCCGCGATGTCGATCGGCGCCGCGCGCGCCGAGGGGCCGGTGTCGCCGGTGGTCGCGGCGCTGGCCGCGCCCCCGTCCGCCGCGAACTGCGGGCCGCTCGCGGCCAATCCGACCGTGTCGCAGTTCAGCCGCGCGATGCCCGCGCGGCCGAAGCGGATCGTCGTGCTCGAATTCATGTTCGCCGAGGATCTGGCCGCGCTCGGCATCACGCCGGTCGGCGTCGTCGACGCCGCGTACTACGCGGGCTGGATCGGCTACGACGCGGCGCGTTTCGCCGGCGTGCCCGAAATGGGCACGCGCCAGGAGCCGAGCCTGGAGGCGATCGCCGCTGCGCGACCGGACCTGATCATCGGCGTCGGCTTCCGGCATGCACCGATCTTCGCCGCGCTGGACCGGATCGCGCCGACCGTGCTGTTCCAGTTCAGCCCCGACATCGACACGGCCGGCATGCCGGATACGCAGCTCGACTGGACGCGGCTCGTGTTCCGCACCATCGGCTGCCTCACGGGCCGCGTGGACGCGACCCGCGCGGTCGAGGCGAAGCTCGATGCGGGACTTGCGCGCGACGCGCGGCGGCTCGCGCAGGCCGGCCGCGCCGGCGCGCGGTTCGCGCTGCTGCAGGAGCTGGGCCTGCCGGACCGCTACTGGGCGTACACCGGCAACAGCACCGCGGCGGGCGTCGCCCGCGCGCTCGGCGTCGAGATCTGGCCGCCCCGGCCGACCCGCGAGGGGACGGCCTATGTGACGTCCGCCGATTTCCTGAAGCAGCCGGACCTCGCTGTCCTGTTCGTGACCACGTCGGGCGCGGACGTGCCGCTCGACACGAAGCTCGATTCGCCGGTCTGGCGTTTCGTGCCGAGCCGGCGCGCGGGGCGGGTGGCGCTCGTCGAGCCGAACATCTGGGGCTTCGGCGGGCCGATGTCGGCGCTGCGGCTCGCGGACATGATGACCGACAAGCTGCTGGCGCTGCCGGCGCCGCCCGCTCGACCCTGAGCAAATAGCGTCCGTCGTCGTCGACATGCGGGACTTCGGCGTTCATGCCGCCGTCGCGGAGGAGCAGGAGAACGGCCGCCGCGATTTCCTTCGAATGTCCGGCGCCGCCTCCGGGCAAACTCGCAGCCGCCGTTCGGAAAACCTCGGCGCGGCGCGCCGGACCTGAAGCATCGAAGCGCGGCGTATCGACGCGTCCGGGCGAAATCACGTTGACGCGGATCGGCCGACGCCCGAGGGCGAGCGCATGGGCTGATGGCCTGCGCTTCGGGCGCTGGCGCGATGGCCTGCCGAGGCGGATCGGACGGGCCCGGCGGTGCTCGAACGCGGGCGGCTGAGGTACGCGGCGATCGGCAGCGGTAAGCGGCGCGATCGCCGGAAATGGACCCCAGGCCGGTCGCCCGATGCCGGTCGCCCGATGCCGGTCGCCCGATGCGGCGACGCGGGTAGCGGTCTTGCCGCCATCCCGGCGAAGGACGTCCGGCGACGGTTGCCCGCGCCATCCGGCGCGGGCCGTCGCCCGGCCGTCAGCCGTTTGCGACGGCTTCCTGTTCGCGCGACTTGGCGTTCGGCGTGTCGCCCACGATCTGCCCGTTGTCGAGCTTCAGCACCCGGTCGGCGAGCGGGAAGTAGCGGTCGTCGTGGGTGATGACGACGACCGTCTTGCCGCGCGCGCGCAGCTCCGGCAGCAGTTGCTCGTAGAACACCGACTTGAACGCCGGGTCCTGGTCGGCCGCCCATTCGTCGAACAGATAGAACGGCCGGTCCTCCAGATACGCGACCACCAGCGCGAGCCGCTTGCGCTGGCCGGTCGACAGCGCGCGCGTCGAGAACGCGCCGTTCACCACCTGCACCTTGTGGTCGAGCGCGAGCTTCGCGACCAGCGCGTTCGCGCGGGCGTCCGCCTGCGCGCACGACGGATCGTTCGGATCGACGATGCCGAGCAGCGCGTCGAACAGGTGGAAATCGTTGAACACCGCGGTGAAGCGCTCGCGATACGCGACGCGCCCGGCCGCGCCGACCGGCTGGCCGTCGATCTCGATCACGCCTTCCTCGGGTTCGTAGAGCCCGGTCAGCACCTTCGCGAGCGTGGTCTTGCCGCTGCCGTTGCCGCCGACGACGAATACCAGCTCGCCCGGCCGGAAGCTCAGGTCGACCGGACCGATGCGGAACATCCGCTCGTCGCGCTCATGAAAATACGCGTGCGTGACGCCGCGCAGCGTCAGCGTGCCGAACGGCGCGTGCGACGCGCTTTCCGGCGGCGGGGGCGCCTGCCGTTCGAGGCCGCCGAACTCGGCGATCAGCTTCTCGATCCGGGCGAGCGACACGCGCGCGGCGTTGACGGTGGGCAGATTGTTCAGCAGGCCGTCGAGCGGCACCAGCATGAACAGGAACACGATCACGTAGCCGGCCGCGGCGGGCGCGTCGGCGCGCACGCCGAGCGACGGCCAGAACGTCGCCGCGCCGAGGAACACGTAGAACAGGAAGATGATCCAGCCGACGCCGACCGCATACGCGCTGAACGCGCGGCGGCGGTGGTCGCGGACTTCGCCGATCGCGGCGCCCAGCTGGCCGTCGACGAACTGGCGCGCGCGGGCCTGGTGCAGCTTCAGTTCCTTCGCGCCGGTGAACAGCGCGCCGAGATGCCCGAACAGCTTGTCCTGCGCGCGGCCGGCCGCTTCGAGCGACGCGATCGCGCGGGTGTCGCCCGTGTGGTAGCCGAGCGAGCCGAGCACGATCGCCGCGAGCGCGAGCAGGCACACCGGCCACGACAGCCACGCCAGGTAGCCGAGGCAGCCGAACACGATCGAGCCGTGCATCACGATGTTGGGCAGTGCGAAGAACAGCATCGACACGTTGGTCGCGTCGTCGGTCAGCACCGACTGCACGGGCGCGGCGCCGATCCGCTCGACGTCGCGCAGCTCCGCGCGGGCGACGCGCCGGGCGACGTGCTCGCGCAGCTGCGCCATCGTGTCCTGCGACAGCCGCGCGAACAGCACGCCCGACACGACCCGGGTGGCGAGCGCGATCACCGCGCACAGCGCGAAGCGCCACGCGAGCGAACTGTCGGCGGCCGACGGCTGCGACAGCGCGCGGTTGAGCGTCGCGACGAGCGTCACGCTCGCGATGCCGTTCAGCACGCAGGCGGTCAGCGCCAGCGCGAACGCGCCGCGCGAACGCCTGAGCAGCGCGAGGATCAGGCGCACGGCCGGCTGGGCGGGGCCGGCGGGATCGGGGGATGGCGGGGTGTCGTAACGCTCGGTGGCAGCGGTCATGGGATTCGGGTCGGGGAATGAGTCACGGAGAGCGGGGGCGGGATGCCCCTCCTGCCTGATAGACGGATGGCAGCCCGAAATATTTAGCGAATCGCGCCGCCGACGGGAGGATGTGCACAAAAAGGTAAAAAATCGCGTAAGCAATTCGTCAACTGAGTGGAAGCCGCACTGCCCGCGGCCCCGTGACTTGGCCGAAGCGGCCGGACCCGAAGGATTTCACGCTCATGACGAGTTTCCCGACTCCGTTGCATCACCGTATCCGCGCGCTGGCGCGCCTCAGCCCCGACGCGCCGGCGCTCGCCTCGTTCGCGCCGGCCGACACGCGGCTGTCGCGCGGCGAACTGGACGCCCGCGCCGCCCATCTTGCTGCGCAGCTGCGCGCGGCCGGCGTGACGGCCGAGGTGCGGGTCGGCGTGTGCGTCGAGCGCTCGTGCGAGCTGTTCGTCGCGCTGCTGGCGGTGCTGAAGGCGGGCGGCGCGTTCGTACCGCTCGACCCGCGCCATCCGGCGGCCCGGCTCGACTGGATCGCGCGGGACGCCGGCCTCACGCACGGCATCGTCGACCACTCGGCCGACGCGGCGATGCGCGCGCGCTTCGCGCGCTGCTTCACCGTGTCGAGCGACGACGCGACGCCGGATGCCGCCGGCTTCGACGAGGACGACGCGCCGGTCCATCCGCGCGCCGCCGCGTACATGATCTACACGTCCGGTTCGACCGGCACGCCGAAGGCGGTGGTGGTCGAGCACGGGCCGCTCGCCGCGCATTGCGACGCGCTGGCCGCGACGCTGCCGATCGCGCCGGCCGACCGGCTGCTGCATTTCGCGTCGGTGAACTTCGACGCCGCGCACGAATGCTGGCTCACGCCGCTGGCGGTCGGCGCGAGCGTGGTCGTCAGCGATCCGCCGCCGTTCGCGCCGGAGGCGGCGCGCGCGCTGATCGAGCGGGAGCGGGTGAGCGTCGCGGCGTTTCCGCCCGCCTATCTGCGCGAATTCGCCGCGGCGGCCGAACGCGCCGGCGTGCCCGCATCGCTGCGGGTGCTGGCGTTCGGCGGCGAGGCGCTGTCGCAGCAGGCGTTCGAGACGGTGCGTCGGGTGTTTCCGGCGGTGCGGCTCGTCAACGGCTACGGGCCGACCGAGGCGGTGATCTCGCCGATGCTGTGGCCGGTGGAGCCGGGCGTCGTGCCGGTGCTGTCGGACGGCGACGCGTATGCGTCGCTGCCGATCGGCCGTCCGATCGGGCCGCGCGTCGCGCGGATCGACGGCGCGCAGGCGCCCGGCGAGCCGGGCGAACTGCTGCTCGGCGGCGTGTGCGTCGCGCGCGGCTATCACGGCCGCCCGGCGTTGACGGCTGAGCGCTTCGTGCCCGATCCGGACGGCGCGCCGGGCGCGCGCCTCTACCGCAGCGGCGATCTGGCGCGCGAGCGCGCGGACGGCGCGTACGACTATCTCGGCCGGATCGACGACCAGGTGCAGATTCGCGGCGTCCGGGTGGAACCCGGCGAAATCGCCGCGTGCCTGCGTGCGCATCCGGCGGTGCGCGACGCCGCCGTGCTGGCCGACACGCACGACGGCCGTACCCGGCTGACGGCGTGCGTCGTGCTCGACGCGTCCGAGGCCGAGCCCGACGACGCGGCGCTGCAGGCCTATCTCGGCGCGCGCCTGCCCGACGCGTGGCAGCCGCACGCGTATGCGCGGATCGCGCGTCTGCCGTATTCGTTGAACGGCAAGCTCGACCGCGACGCGCTGCGGCAGATGGCCGCCGCGCTGGCCGCCGCGCCCGGCGCGGACTACGTTGCACCGGCGACGCCGACCGAGCGCCGGCTGGCCGACTGGTGGCAGCGCATCCTGAACGCGCGCGCGCCCATCGGCCGCGCCGACCGCCTGTTCGCGCGCGGCGGCGATTCGCTCGCCGCGATGCAGCTGCAGACGGCGATCCGCACCGATTGGCGCGTCGATCTGCGCCTCGACACGCTGTTCGGCGACCCGGCGCTCGAGGCGCTGGCCGCGCTGATCGACCGCAGCGACACCGGCGCGCAGGCGCCCGGCATCGTCGCGCGGCAGCGGCCGATGCCGACGGGCGCGGGCCGTGTCGACTGTCCGGCATCGTTCGCGCAGCAGCGTTTCTGGGTACTTGCGCGGACGCGCGACGCAGGCGCCGCCTATCACATCGCCGCGCATTGGGAGATCGCCGGCGCGCTGGACGCCGGGCTGCTGCAACGCGCGCTCGACTGCGTGATCGAGCGGCACGAGGCGTGGCGCACGACGCTCGTCGAAACCGACGACGGCATCGTGATGCAGCGAATTCATGCGGCGCTGCCGGTGCGCATCGCGCAGGCGGACCTGCGCGAGCTTGACGACGCCGCTCGCGCCACGCGCGCGGCCGATCTCGCCGAGCGTCACGCGGCGGCCGGCTTCGACCTGTCGGAGGGGCCGCTGCTGCGCGCGACGCTGGTGACGCTGACCGACGACACCTACCGGCTGATGCTGACCGCGCACCACGCGATCAGCGACGGCTGGAGCTCGCGCTGCGCGTTCGACGAGCTGGCGCAGGCCTATGCGGCGTTCGCGGCCGGCCGCGCGCCGTCGCTGCCCGCGTTGCCGATCCAGTACGCCGACTACGCGCAATGGCAGCGCGAGCGGCTGGCCGGCGGTGAGGGCGAGCGGCAGCTGGCCTACTGGCGCACCGCGCTGGCCGACGCGCCCGAGCCGCTCGCGCTGCCGTACGACCGTGCGCGGCCCGCCCGGCGCGATCATCGCGGCGGCCGCGCGACGCTGCCGCTGTCGCCCCGGGTGTCGGCCGACGTGCGCGCGCTCGCGCGGCGCGCGCAGGCGTCGCCGTTCGCGGTGTTGCTGGCCGCCTTCGATGCCTGGCTGTACCGCCTGACGGGCGCGACCGATGTCGCGGTCGCGGTGCCGGTCGCGCACCGCCAGCAGGCGGAGACCGCGCCGCTCGTCGGCCTGTTCCTCAATACGCTCGCGCTGCGCGCGCGGGTCGAGCCGCGCCGGCCGTTCAGCGCGCTGCTCGATGCGGTGCGCGCGGCGTCGCTCGACGCATTCGCGCACCAGGACGTGCCGTTCGATCAGGTGATCGACGCAGTGAAGCCGCCGGTGCGGCGCGGCGACGAATGGCTGCGGGTCAAGTTCGCGCAGCAGTTCGACGCGCAACGGCGCGCGCAGTTGCCGGGCGCCGTGGCGCTGGCGACCCCCGGCCCGGATCTCGCGGCCCGCTTCGATTTCGCGCTCGATTTCACCGATACCCCCGACGGCATCGCGCTGACGGCCGCCTACGCGCTCGACTGCATCGATCCCGAGACCGCCGACGCTTGGCTCGCGAGCTATGCCGCGCTGGTCGCGGACGCGGTGCGCGAGCCGGGCCGCCCGGTCGCGCTGCTCGACTGCGACGATAGGCCCGCGGCTCGCGCCGCGCGCGAGGGCCGCGCGCTGCCGCTCGCCGATCACGACGTCGTGGCGCTGTTCGTGCGGCATGCCGTCGAGACTCCGCACCGGATCGCGCTCGCCGATGCGGGCGGGTCGCTGACGTTCGCCGAACTGGATGCGGCATCGGACCGTGTCGCGCTCGCGCTGCAGCAGCGCGGCGCGGGCCCCGAGCAGCCGGTGCTGGTCTGCATCGAGCGCTCCGCGCGCTTCGCGCTCGCGCTGCTCGGCGTGCTGAAATCCGGCGCGTACGCGGTGCCGCTCGATCCCGCGCAGCCCGAGGAACGTCTCGCGGCGGCGGCCGACGCGTGCGGCGCGCAATGGGCGCTGGCCGTGCGCGAAGCCGGCGCGCCGGTGCTCGGCCGCGCGCAGGTGCTCGACGTGGACACGCTCGCGCATGACGCGGCGCTCGCGAACGCCGGCGCGCGCCGCGTGCCGCCCGCGCCGGACCAGGCCGCCTACCTGATCTTCACGTCGGGGTCGACCGGCACGCCGAAGGGCGTCGTCGTCTCGCATCGCGCGCTCGCCGACTATGTGCAGGGGATGCTCGACGAGCTGGCGTTCGCGCCCGGCGCGTCGATGGCGATGGTGTCGACCGTCGCGGCGGATCTCGGCCACACGACGCTGTTCGGCGCGCTGTGCGCGGGCCGCACGCTGCATCTGCTGCCGGCCGCGTGCGCGTTCGATCCGGACCGCTTCGCCGACGAGATGCGCACCCGCGAGGTCGGCGTGCTGAAAATCGTGCCGAGCCATCTGCACGCGCTGCTCGATGCGCAGCGGCCGGCCGACGTGCTGCCGGCGCATGCGCTCGTGACGGGCGGCGAAACCCTGTCGTGGGCGCTGGTCGAGCGGATCGCCGCGCTCAAGCCCGGCTGCCGCGTGATCAATCACTATGGCCCGACCGAGGCGACCGTCGGCGCGTTGAGCTGCGACACGTCCGCGCCCGCGCAGGCGGCGCTGCGCGCCGGCGCGTCCGCCACGCAGGGCGTGCCGCTCGGCCGGCCGCTGCCGAACGCGTACGCCTGCGTGCTGGATGCGACCGGCGCGAGCGTGCCGCCAGGCGCGATCGGCGAGCTGTATCTCGGCGGTCCCGGTGTCGCGCGCGGCTACCTGGGCCGCGCGGCCGCTACCGCCGAACGGTTCGTTCCGCATCCGGCCGCGGCCGGCGAACGCCTTTACCGCACCGGCGACCGGGTGCGGCTGCGCGCCGATCGCCGCCTCGAATTTCTCGGTCGCCTGGACGATCAGGTGAAGATCCGCGGCTACCGGGTCGAGCCGGGCGAGGTGAGCGCGGCGCTGCGCGCGCTCGACGGCGTGATCCAGGCGGAAACGCTCGCCCTCGAACTGGACGGACGGGTCCGGCTCGCGTCGTTCGCGACGCTGCGCGCCGGTGCGGGTCAGACCGATGCGACGCTGCGCGATGCGCTGGCGCTGCGTTTGCCCGACTACATGGTGCCGGCGCAGCTCGTTGTGCTCGACGCGCTGCCGGTGACGGCCAACGGCAAGCTCGACCGTGCCGCGCTGCGGACGCGGGCCGCGGCGCCCGCGCCGGCCGCAGCGGTCGGCGACGCGCCGCGCGGCGCGACCGAGACCACGCTCGCCGCCGTCTGGCAGGAGGTGCTGAAGGCCGCGCGGGTCGGCCGCGACGACGATTTCTTCGAACTGGGCGGCGATTCGATCCTCGTGCTCCAGGTGATTGCCCGCGCCCGCAAGCGCGGCGTGCGCTTCACGCCGAAGCAACTGTTCGACGGGCCGACCGTCGCGCAGCTCGCGAGCGTCGCGACGGCGATCGAAGCCGCCGCCGCGCCTGCGGCCGCGAAGACGAACCCGCCGACGGATGCCGGCGGCGCGCGGCTGACCCCGGCGCAGCTGCGCTTTTTCGATCTGGCGATCCCGAATCGCGGCCACTGGAACCAGTCGGTCGAATTCGACACGCGCGCGCCGTTCGATCTCGACGCGTTCGCGCGCGGGTTCGACGCGCTGCTCACGCAGCATGAGATTTTCAGCCAGCGCTTCGTCGCGGACGATGCGGGGTCCGGCTGGCGGATCGTCCGCGCGGACGCCCCGTTCGATGCGCTGCCGCTGGCCTCGGTCGCCGCGCGCGACGAAGCCGACGCGCTCGCGCAGTTCGACGCGCTGCAGTGCACACTCGACCTGACGCGCGGGCCGCTCGCGTGCGCGCTGGCGGCGGCGCTGCCGGACGGCGGCACCCGGCTGTATCTGGCGATCCACCACGCGATCGTCGACGGCGTGTCGTGGCGCGTGCTGCTCGACGATCTCGACGCCGCCTACCGCGCGGCGCTCGAGCGCCGCGCGGTGCGCCTGAGCGTGACCGGCGCGCGCGCGTCCGACTGGGCGGCGCGGCTCGCGCAAGCCGCGCGCGCGGCGGGCTCGCCCGGCGTGGACTCGCCCGGCGCGGCTTCGCCGTTCGCCGGCGAAGCCGCCTACTGGAGCGCGCTCGCGGCGCCGCATGCCGATCTGCCGCTCGACCGGCCGGACGCCGTCGCGTGCAATGCCGACGCGGCGGTCGTCGAGCAGGTGCTCGACACCGACCTGACCCGCGCGGTATTGACCGACGCGAATCTCGCGTACCGGACCCAGGCGGTCGATCTGCTGATCGCCGCGCTGGCTCATGCGCTCGGCGCCGGCGCCGGTCAGGCGTCGTGCCGGCTCGAACTCGAAGGCCACGGCCGCGAGGCGCTGTTCGACGACATCGACGTGAGCCGCACGCTCGGCTGGCTGACCAGCCACTATCCGGTCGAGCTGCCGGTGGCCGCGCGCGTCGCGGATACGCTCGCGGCCGTCAAGGACACGCTGCGCGCGGTGCCGAACAAGGGGCTCGGCTTCGGCGTGCTGCGCCATTACGGCGACGCGGCGCTGCGTCGGGCGCTGGCCGCCGTGCCGCGCCCGCGCGTGACGTTCAACTACCTGGGCCAGTTCGATGCGCCGCGCGACGCGGCGCTGACGCCGCGCTTCGGCGGCGTCGGGCGGGAACGCGATCCGGCCGGCCCGCTCGGCAACGCGCTCGCGATCCACGCGTATCTCGACGCGGACGGCGCGCGGACCCTGAAGCTGCACTGGGTCTATGGCGCGACGCAATTCGAACGCGCGACCGTCGATGCGCTCGCGCAGCGCTTCGCGGCGGCGCTCGCCGATCTGACGGCGGCCTGCGCGGCCCGCGTCGCGCGGCGCGGCGGCGGCGCGACGCCGGGCGATTACCCGCTCGCGCGCGCGGCGGGCTTCACGCAGCCCGCGCTCGATCGCCTGCCGCTCGATCTGCGCACGGTCGACGATGTCTATCCGCTCGCGCCGATGCAGCAGGCGATCCTGTTTCACGCGCTGCTCGCGCCGGACGCATCCACCTATGTGAACCAGCTGGTCGCCACGCTGCACGAACCGGACGTCGAGCGGCTGCGCGCGGCGTTCGAGGCGGCGGTGCCCCGGCACGACATCCTGCGCACCGGCTTCACGCCGGACGAGGCGGTGCCGATGCAGATCGTGCACCGGCATGCGCGGCTGCCGGTCGAGCTGCTCGACTGGCGAGATCTCGGCGACGCCGTCCCGCGGACGCTCGAATCGTGGCTCGCGGCCGACCGCGCGCGCGGCTTCGATCTCGGCGCGCCGCCGCTGATGCGGGTGACGCTGATCCGTGTTGCGGAACGGGAATGGCGGCTGGTCTGGACCCGCCATCACCTGCTGCTCGACGGCTGGAGCACCGCGCGGCTGTTCGCGGACGTGCTGCGCGACTACGCGCAGCCGCCGCGCGCGCAACCGTTCGCGCTGCCGGCGAAGGCGCGCTACCGCGATTTCATCGGCTGGTTGGCCGCGCGCGACGCCGGCGCGGCGCAGGCTTTCTGGCGCACACGGCTGGCCCGCCTCGACGCGCCGACCCGGGTCGCGCAGCGCGACGCCGATCCGCGCGCGCCGCAAGCGGCGGAGCACCGGACCTGGCGCGCGACGCTCGACGCCGGGATGCTGGCGCGCGTGACCGACACCGCCCGGCGTCTGCGCGTGACGGTCAATACGCTGGTGCAGGGCGCGTGGGCGCTCGCGCTGCAGCGCACGACCCATCAGCCGTCGGTCGCGTTCGGCGCGACCGTGGCGGGGCGCCCGGACGCGCTGCCCGATGTCGACACCGTGCTGGGTCTCTACATCAACACGCTGCCGGTGATCACCGCGCCGTTGCCGCAGCGGAGCGCCGCCGCGTGGCTGCGCGACCTGCAGCGCGACAACGCCGCCGCCGCCGAGCATGCGCATACGCCGCTGTCGGAAGTGCAGCGCTGGGCCGGACAGGGCGGCGCGCTGTTCGACACGCTGATGGTGTTCGAGAACTACCCGGTCGACGAGGCCTGGGCCGGCCGCGACGAACGGGCGCTGCGCATGCGCGATCTGCGCAACATCGAGGCGACCGATTTCGCGCTGACGCTGGTGATCGAGGCGGGCGCGGAACTGACGATCGACTACGGCTACGACGCGCTGCGTCTCGATGAGGGGCGCGTGGCCGGCCTGCACGGCGCGTTCGCCGCGTGCGTCGCCGCGCTGGCCGCGAACCCGGACGCGCCGCTCGGCACGATCTCGATCGCGACGGACGCCGAACGCGCCGCGCTCGCGCGCTGGAACGCGACGGAGCAGGTCTGGCCGGCGTCGCAGGCGCTGCCGCTGCACCGGCAGTTCGAACATGCCGCGCGGGCGACGCCCGACGCCGTCGCGCTCGAATTCGCCGGCCTGAACGGCGCGCCGACGTCGATGTGCTATCGCGAACTCGACGCGCACGCCGACCGCGTGGCCGGCGCGCTGCGGGCCGCCGGCGTCGCCGCCGACAGCGCGGTCGCGCTGTGCGTCGAGCGCTCGTTCGAGATGGTCGTCGCGCTGCTGGGCGTGCTGAAAGCCGGCGCGGCCTATCTGCCGATCGATCCGGACTACCCGGCCGAGCGGATCGGCTATCTGCTCGCCGACGCGCGACCGGCCGTCGTGCTGACGCAGGCGCATCTGCGCGCGCAGGTCGACGCCGCGCTCGGCGGCAGCGACCGCGCACGGGTGCTGACGGTCGACTCGCTGATGCGCGACGGCACGCCGCCGGCCGCGCCGCTCGAGGTCGCCGCCGGGCAGCTCGCGTACCTGATCTACACGTCGGGCTCGACCGGCAAGCCGAAGGGCGCGGGCAACACGCACGCGGCGCTGGCGAACCGGATCGCGTGGATGCAGCACGCGTATGGGCTGACGCGCGACGACGTCGTGCTGCACAAGACGCCGTTCGGCTTCGACGTGTCGGTCTGGGAATTCGTCTGGCCGCTCGCGACGGGCGCGACGCTCGCCATCGCGGCGCCGGGCGACCACCGCGATCCGGCCCGGCTGGTCGCCGCGATCGAAACCCATCGCGTGACGACTCTGCATTTCGTGCCGTCGATGCTCGCGGCGTTCGTCGCCCATCTCGACGATTTCCACGCGGCCGGGCGCTGCGCGAGCCTCACGCGGATCGTCGCGAGCGGCGAGGCGCTCGCGCCCGAGCTGGTCGCGCGCGTCGCCGCGCTGCTGCCGCACGCACGGCTCTACAACCTGTACGGCCCGACCGAAGCCGCGATCGACGTGTCGCACTGGTCCTGCTCCGCGCGGGACGGCGACGCGGCGTCGGTGCCGATCGGCGCGCCGATCGCGAACCTTCAGCTGCACGTGCTCGATACCGCGCTGCAGCCGGTGCCGGTCGGCGCGCTCGGCGAGCTGTACCTGGGCGGCGCGGGGCTCGCGCGCGGCTATCTCGGCCGGGCGGCGCTGACGGCGGAGCGTTTCGTGCCGGACCCGTTCGCGGCCGGCGCGCGGCTCTACCGGACCGGCGACCTGGCGCGGCGCCGCGCCGACGGCGCGCTCGATTATCTCGGCCGCCTCGACACGCAGGTGAAGCTGCGCGGCCAGCGGATCGAGCCGGGCGAGATCGAGGCGCTGCTGCGCGCCGCGCCCGGCGTTCACGACGCGGTCGTGATCGTGCGCGACGAGCAGCTGATCGGCTATCTCGCGCGCGGCGCGGACGGCGCGCTCGATCAGGCGGCGCTGTTCGGCGCGCTGCGCGCGCAACTGCCCGCCTACATGGTGCCCGCGCAGTTGATCGAGCTGGAGGCGCTGCCCGTCACGCCGAACGGCAAGTGCGACCGCGCCGCGCTGCCCGCGCCGGTGCGCGATGCGCGCGCGCTCGCCGCGCCCGCCACGCCGACCGAATGCGAGCTTGCCGCGATCTGGCGGCAGGTACTGCGGCTCGACGCGATCGGCCGCGACGACGATTTCTTCGCGCTGGGCGGCCATTCGCTGCTCGCGACGCAGGTCAACGCGCAGGCGAACCTGCGCTGGTCGCTGCTGCTGCCGCTGCGCACGCTGTTCGACGAACGCACGCTCGCGCGCTGCGCGGCGGTGATCGATCGCGCGCGCGCCGACGGTTCGCCGGGCGGCGCCGATGCCGCCGGCGCGATCGACGCGCTGCTTAACGAACTGGAAACCCAATGAGGATCGCCGGATGACCACCGCAAAACCGGACCTGATGTCGCTCGCCGCGCGTTTCGCGCAGTTGCCCGATGCGCAGCGCCAGGTCTTCCTGGACAAGCTCGGCGCGGCCGGCATCGATTTCCGCCTGCTGCCGATTCCGCCGCGCGCCGAACGGGCGGCGCAGGTGCCCGCATCGTTCGCGCAGACGCGCCTGTGGCTGCATGCGCGGATGATCGACGCGCCGGGCGCGTATCACATCACCGAGCGGATGCGGCTCGACGGCGCGCTCGACGCGCAGGCGCTGCGCCTGTCGTGCGATGCGCTGATCGCGCGCCACGAGGCGCTGCGCACCTGTTTCGCCGAACGCGCCGACGGCGTGTGGCAGCGGGTCGATCCGCCGTCGCGCTGCCCGTGGCGCCTGACCGATCTCGCCGGGATGCCGGCCGACCGGCGCGACGCGCGCGCGCTCGAGCTCGCGCATGCCGACGAAGCGCAGCCGTTCGATCTCGCGCACGGCCCGCTGATGCGCGCGCATCTGATCCGCTTCGATGCGACCACCCACTGGCTGGTGCTGACGACGCACCACATCGTGTCGGACGGCTGGTCGGCCGAGGTCGCGTTCGCGGAGCTGGCTTCCTTCTACCGCTCGTATGCGAAAAACGAGTCGGTGTCGCTCGCGCCGCTGCCGATCCAGTACGCGGATTACGCGCTGTGGCAGCGCCGCTGGCTCGACGCGGGCGAGCGCGACCGGCAGCTGGCGTTCTGGCGCGAGCGGCTCGATCCGGGCCGCGACGTCCTGATGCTGCCGGGCGCCGCGCCGCGCCCCGCGCAGCGCAGCGTGCGCGGCGCCCGGCATCTGTTCCGGATCGACGCGGCGCTGGCGGAGCGGGTGCGTTCGCTCGCGCAGGAACGGCGCGCGACACCGTTCGCGGTGCTGCTCGCGACGCTCAACGCGCTGCTCGCGCGCGCGTCGGGCGAACCGGCGATCCAGATCGGCGTGCCGTCCGCGAACCGCGAGCGGGGCGACACGGTCGGCCTGATCGGCTTCTTCGTCAACACGCTGACGCTGGCGACGCCGGTCGGCACGGCGGAGCCGTTCGCCGCGCTGGTCGACGCGACCCAGCGCGCGCTGATCGACGCGCAGGCGCATCAGGACGTGCCGTTCGAACAGGTGGTCGAGGCGCTGGGCGTGACGCGCAGCGCGAGCCATCATCCGCTGTTCCAGGTGATGGCTGCGTACGGCGCGCGCCGGCCGCTGCCGTCGTTCGCCGACGTGCGGCTGACCGAACTGCCGTCCGGCACGCCGTTCGCGAAATTCGATCTGACGCTCGACTTCGAGGCGCGCGACGACGGCGCGCTCGACGCGCGTCTCGTGTATGCATGCGACCTGTTCGACGCGGACGCGATCGAGCGGCTCGCGGCGCGCTTCGTCGAGCTGCTGTCGAGCGCGACGGCCGCGCCGGCGACGCGGGTCGGCGACCTGCAATGGCTGCCCGCCGCCGAGCGCGCGCAGCTCGACGCGTGGAACCGGCTGCCGGAGGGCGCGCCGGAGCCGTTCCGGCCGGTGCACGAACGCATCGCCGGGCATGCGCGCGCGCGGCCCGACGCACGCGGCGTCGCCGATACCGAGCGCGCCTATACGCGCGGCGAGGTCGATGCGCGCGCGACCCGGCTCGCGCAGCGGCTCGTCGCGGCAGGCGTCGGCCCGGAGAGCCGGGTCGGCGTCGCGCTCGCGCGCTCGGTCGATCTGCTGGTCGGCCTGATCGCCGTGCTGAAATCGGGCGGCGCGTTCGTGCCGCTCGACCCGGGCCATCCGCGCGAACGTCTCGCGCAGATCGTCGACGACGCGGGCATCGTCCACCTCGTCACCGAACGCGCGAGCGTGTCCGCGCTGCCAGTGGGCGACGCGATGCGGGTCTGGCCGATCGACGACGCGCGGCTGTTCGACGCCGACGACACGTCGGCCGTCGCGCTGCCCGCCGTCGCGCCGACCCAGGCCGCCTACGCGATCTATACGTCGGGCTCGACCGGCAAGCCGAAGGGCGTGATCGTCGATCACGAATCGTTCGCGCGGCACTGCGACGCGATCGCGCGCCGCTACGGCGCGACCGAGCAGGACGTGTTCCTGCTGTTTCAGTCGGTCAACTTCGACGGCGCGCACGAGGGCTGGTTCTCGCAGTACCTGTCGGGCGCGGCGGTCGCGGTGACGGCCGACACGCTGTGGCCGCCCGCGCAGACCTGCCGGCTGATGGTGCGCGAGGGCGTGACGATGACCTACGTGCCGCCCGGCTGCGCGACCCAGCTCGCCGAATGGGCGCTCGCGCACGGCGCGCCGCCGACGCTGCGCTCGCTGACCGTCGGCGGCGAGGCGACCTCGCGCGAGGCGTTCGCGCTGATGCGCCGCGCGTTCCCGAACGCGCGGATCGTCAACGGCTACGGGCCGACCGAAACCGTCATCACGCCGATGCTGTGGATGTTCAACCCGGGCGACGATCCGGCGCTGCTGGCCGACAGCGCGTATCTGCCGATCGGCACGCTGGTCGGCGCGCGCAGCGCGCACGTGCTCGACGCGCGCTTCAATCCGCTGCCCGTCGGGGTGATCGGCGAGCTGTACCTGGGCGGCGAGGGCGTCGGGCTCGCGCGCGGCTACCTCGATCGGCCGGCGCTGACCGCCGAGCGCTTCGTGCCCGATCCGTTCGGCCCGCCGGGCGCGCGGCTGTACCGGACGGGCGACCTGGTGAAGCGGCGCGCCGACGGCGTGTTCGATTTCATCGGCCGCGTCGATCACCAGGTGAAGCTGCGCGGCCTGCGCATCGAGCTGGGCGAGATCGAGGCGCAGCTCGCCGCGCACGACGACGTGCGCGAAGCGGTGGCGGTCGTCCACGGCCGGGGCGCGCAGGCCGCGCTGGTCGCCTATGTCGAACTGAGCGCCGACGCGCGCGAACGGACGTCGCACGTGGATGCGGCCGAACTCGACGCGCATCTGCGCGTGACGCTGCCCGATTACATGGTGCCCGCGCACATCGTCGTGCTCGACGCGCTGCCGCGCAACGCGAACAGCAAGGTCGACCGCGCGGCGCTGCCGGCGCCGGTGCGGGCCGAACGAACCTACGAAGCGCCGGCGGCCGGCGTCGAGACCGCGCTCGCGCAGATCTGGCGCGAGGTGCTGGGGGGAGAACGGGTCGGCCGCGCCGACCATTTCTTCGCGCTGGGCGGCCATTCGCTGGCCGCCGTGCGGGTCGCGACCCGGGTGGCCGAACAGCTTGGGCGCGACGTGCCGGTGCGCGCGCTGTTCGAGGCGCCGATCCTGACGCAGTACGCGCAGCGGGTGGCGCTCGCGCCGCGCGCCGAGACGGACGGGACGGCCTCCGGCGCGGCGGCGGACCCCGCGACGCTGGCGGATGCCGACGGCGCGCTGCCGCTGTCCGCCGCGCAGCACGGACTGTGGTTCCTGTGGCGCGCGCAGCCGGACAGCGCCGCCTACAACATTCCGGTCGCGCTGCGCGTGCGCGGTCCGCTCGATGTCGACGCGCTGCGCGACGCGCTGGCGCGGGCGGCCGCCCGGCATCCGGCGCTGCGCACCCGGCTGGTGGAACGCGCGGACGGCTTGCCGGGGCAGCGGATCGCGCCGCCGCAAGCGGTGGCGCTGCCGGTGGCGGACCTGACGACCGAAGCGTCGGACGCGGCGCGGCTGGCCCGCGCGAGCGCGCTGACCGACGCCGACGCGCTCGCGCCGTTCGACCTGCACGCCGACGCGCCGCTGTGGCGCGCGCGGCTCGCGCGGCTCGGCGACGACGACCACGTGCTGTCGCTGGTCGTCCACCACATCGTGTCGGACGGCGAGTCGATGGACCTGTGGCTCGACGAGATCCGCCGCGCCTACGTAGGGCTGACGACGGGGGCCGCGCACGCGCATCCGGCCACGCCGGCGTGGCCGGTGCTGCCGGCCGCCGCGCCGCGCGCGCGGCGCGGCGGCGGGCAGCCCCGGCCACGCCGGCGTGGCCGGGGCTGCCCGCCGCCGCGCCGCGCGCGCGGCGCGGCGGCGGGCAGCCCCGGCCACGCCGGCGTGGCCGGGGCTGCCCGCCGCCGCGCCGCGCGCGCGGCTCGGGTTCTGGCGCGGCGCGCTCGACGCGTCGCGTGCGCCGGCGCTGCCCGCGCCGGCAGCGGGCCGCGCCGAGCGGCCGGACTGGGCTGCGAGCCGGATCGCGTTCGAGCTGGACCCGACGCTGGCGCGGCAGGCGCGCGCGCTGGCGCTCGACGCGCACGCGACGCTGCCGATGCTGCTGCACGCCGCGCTCAACGCCGCGTTCTACCGGCTGACGGGCGCGCTCGACCAGCCGGTCGGCGTGCTGGCGTCGACCCGCGAACTGACGGGCGACGCGGCGCGCCATGCGCTCGGGCTGTTCATCAACGCGGTCGTCGTGCGCACCCGGCTCGGCGCCGCCGATACGCCCGCGACCCTGCTGCGCACGGTGCGCGACGCGGCGCTGGCCGCCTATGCGCACGCGGACGCGCCGTTCGCCGACGTGGTCGCCGCGCTGCGCGCGCCGCGCGCGGGGCTCGGCAATCCGCTGTTCCAGGTGATGTTCAACTATCTGCGGCCGTCGGGCGCCGCGTCGCGCGACTGGGCCGGACTGTCGGTCGACGCGTTCAACGACGTGCGGCACCGGGTCGTGTTCGACCTGGAGCTGGATGTCGTCGAGCATCCGGACGGTCGCATCACGGGCGCGTTTTCCTATGCGAACGAGCGGGTGGACGGCGGGTTCGTGGAGCGGCTCGCGGCCGACTACCTGGCGGCCGTGCAGCGCTTTGCCGACGCGCCGGACGCACCGCTCGGCGCGGCGCAGCCGTACCCGGCGCCCGCCGCCGCGCCGAGCGGGCAGCCGTCGGCCGAGGCCGGCGCCGACGCGGAAGCCGACATCGGCGCCGCGCAGCTTGCCGATGCGCTGCGGCACGTCTGGCACGACCGGTTCGACGGTCCGCCGGTTGCGTTGCACGACGATCTGTTCGACGCGGGCGCCAGCTCGTTCGACGTCGTGCGTTTCGTGGACGACGCGCGTTCGGCCGGCTTCGCGCTGGCGATCGCCGACGTGTTCGCCGCGCCGAGCTTTGCCGGGCTGGGCCGGCGGCTCGCGGCGGCGTCGATTGCGCTGGAGGTGCGTGATGCTGGCTGAAACCCGACCGTCCGAACTCGACGCGCGCCCGGTGTTCCGGCTCGCGCTGGCCGCGGGCATCACGGTCGAGCGCGACGGCGCGGAGATTCGCGTCGCGCAGGGCGAGGGTCTCGCGACCCAGCTGCTGCGCGCGCAGTTGACCGACGACGCGGCGCTGCGGCTGATCGCCTACAACCCGGCGGCCGAAATCGCCGATCAGCGGCGCGCGCTGCTGGCCGCGCTGTCGGCGGTGTTCGGCGGCACCCCGGAGCTGACAACCTGCCGGCTCGATCCGGCGGCGCTGCCGGGCGCCGCGCTCGACGCGCTGCGCGCGAGCGGCGTGCTCGCGGACGACGGCGTCTGCCTGCGCGACGGCTGGGCGCAGCAGGCCGATCTGTGGCTCGAGAACGCCGCCGGGCGCACCACGACCGCGCCGCTGTACCGGGTGACGGAGGGCTTGCGCCATCCGCGCCGCGCGCCGTGCGCGGCGGGGCCGCTCTATCGCCGCGACCTGCCGGTGGCGGAGGGCCGGCGCTTCACCTTGCGCGGGCTGCGCCTGAAGGATGATGCCGCGCGGATCGGCGGCTGGTTCGACGAACCGCGCGTGCGCGCCGGCTGGGGCGATACGGGCGCGCCGTCGCCGCGCGCCTATCTCGAACGGCAGCTCGACGATCCGCACGTCGCGCCGCTGGTCGGCTGCTTCGACGACGAGCCGTTCGCGTATGTCGAGGCGTGCTGGCTCAAGGAGGATCCGCTGTCGCCGCACCTGCAGCCGGGCGATTACGACCGCGGGCTGCGGATGCTGGTCGGCGAGCCGCGCTGGCGCGGCGCCGAGCACGTGGCGGCGTGGCTGCCGTCCGTCGTGCACTACCTGTTCCTCGACGACCCGCGCACGTCGGCCGTCGTCTGCGTGCCGAGCGCCGACCACGAGCGCCTGATCGGCTATCTCGCGCGCCACGGCTTCGCGCAGGTGCGTCATCTCGATCTGCCGCGCCGGCAGGCCGTGCTGATGCGCACTGTCCGCGAAGCATTTTTTTCGGGCCGGCACGTATGACGTGCGGCTGTCAACCGTTAAGGACCTGAGACATGCTTAGTGATTCCGTATTCGACCTGATCGGCGTCGGCTTCGGGCCGTCGAACCTCTCGCTCGCCGTGCGCCTCGCCGAACAGGCGGGCGGCGCGAACCTGGCGCACTGCTTCATCGAGCGGCAGCCCGAGTTCGGCTGGCATCGCGGCATGCTGCTCGACGATTGCCGGATGCAGATCTCGTTCCTGAAGGATCTCGTCACCATGCGCGATCCGACCAGCCGCTTCACCTTCATCAACTACCTGTTCGAACGCGGCCGGCTCGCCGATTTCGTCAACCTGAAGAACTTCTATCCGACCCGCGTCGAATTCCACGACTACCTGGGCTGGGTGGCCGCCGCGTTCGACGAGCGCGTGCAGTACGGCGAGACCGTGACCGCGATCGAGCCGGTCGCCGCGAGCGGCCAGCCCGGCGTGATCGACACGCTGCGCGTGACGTCGCGCGATGGGGAAGGGCGCGAATGGCAGCGCGTGACCCGCGCGCTGTCGGTCGGCGTGGGCGGGGCCGCGCAGGTGCCGGACGCGTTCAAGGCGCTCGGTCCGCATCACGTCGTGCATTCGTCGCAATACCTGACCCACATCGACCGGGTGATCGGCGCGCCGCAGGACGGCGCGCGCAAGCGGGTCGCGGTGATCGGCGCGGGACAGAGCGCGGCGGAAGTGTTCGTCGACCTGACGCGCCGCTTCGCGCACGTCGACGCGAGCCTCGTGATCCGCTCGGGCGCGCTCAAGCCCGCCGACGACAGCCCGTTCGTCAACGAGATCTTCAGCCCGGCGTTCACCGACGTCGTCTACGCGCAGCCGAAGGACGGCCGCCGCTCGCTGATCGAGCGCTTTCGCGACACCAACTATGCGGTCGTCGACCGGCCGCTGATCGAGCAGATCTACGAAATGCTCTATCTGCAGAACGTCGCCGACGATCCTCGCCACCGGCTGCTCGCGAACGCCGGCATCGAAGCGGTGCAGCGCACCGCCAACGGCCAGATCGAGCTGACGCTGCGCGACCGGCTGACGGGCCATGCGCGCGCGGAGCGCTTCGACGCGCTGGTGCTCGCGACCGGCTACCGCCGCGACACCCACCTGGCGCTGCTCGAAGGGCTCGCGCCGCACCTCGGCGACGCGCTCGCGCAAGGCGACGTCGCGCGCGACTACCGGCTCGCGACGCCGGCGGCGTTCAAGCCGCGCATCTACCTGCAAGGCTGCTGCGAAGACAGCCATGGTTTGTCCGACACGCTGCTGTCGGTTCTGGCGCTGCGCTCCGACGAGATCGCCGCGTCGCTCGCGGAACACGCGGGTCATGACGTACCGGGCCGGCCGACCAACCGGACCCAATCAAAAGAAATCGGGGCGAGCGGCGGCCGAGTGGCTGTCGCTCTTTGACAAAGGGGGCGGCCGACGAGGCCGCCCAAGCAACTTGGAGCAACAGAAGATGGAGTGGGCAACAGGCACGCGTCTGCGTGCGATCGCGGCCGCGGCAAGCGTGGCATTCTACGCAGCGGCAGCCAGCCACGCGCACGCGCAAGCGGCGCCGCCAGCAGGCGACACGCAACCGCCCGGCGGCACGACCCAGTCGGACGCCAAGCCGGGCAGTACCTTGCCCGCGATCGCCGTCAAGGCGGCGGCCGAGGGCGACGACACGGTCGGGCTCGTCGCGCGCCGCAGCCGGACGGGGACCAAGACCGATACGGCGCTCAACGAGATCCCGCAGACGATCAACGTCGTGACCGCGCAGCAGATGGAGATGACGGGCGCGACCGACATCAACCAGGCGTTCCGCTACATCCCCGGTTTTTCGAGCTACGGCACCGACAACCGCTCCGACTGGTACGCGGCGCTGCGCGGTTTCACGCCGACCGTGTTCGTCGACGGCCTGCAGGTGCCCAATACGCTGAACCTGTCGAGCTGGCGCGTCGATCCGTACATGATCGACACCATCAACGTGCTGCGCGGCCCGACCTCGGTGCTGTACGGCGCGGGAGACCCCGGCGCGATCGTCGACGTGCAGAGCAAGCTGGCCAACGGCGAGCGCATCCGCGAGGCCCAGGTGCAGATCGGCAACTACGCGCGCAAGCAGTTCTCGCTGGATGTCGGCGACAAGATCGACAAGGACGGCACGCTGTCGTACCGCTTCGTCGGCGTCGCCCGCGACGGCAATTCGCTGACCGGGCCGCACGCGGACCAGCGCGTCGCGATCGCGCCGTCGGTTCGCTGGCAGCCGAACGCGAGCACGTCGCTCACGGTGTCGGCCACCTACCTGCAGGACTGGGGCGACGCCGCCAGCAACTTCCTGCCCGCGCAGGGCACGGTGCTGCCGAATCCGAACGGCCCGATCTCGCCGGATTTGTATACGGGCATTCCGGGCTACTCCGACTACCGCAAGAAGCAGTGGTCGGTCGGCTATCAGTTCGAGCACAAGCTCGATCCGGTCTGGACCTTCCGCCAGAACACCAAGCTGATGCACCTGTCGCTCGACAATCGGGCGATCTGGGGCGGCGGCCTGGACGATTCCGATCCGACCCAGCGGACGCTCACGCGCTACGCGGGCCTGTTCCAGCTCAACTACAGCCGCTTCGACATCGACAACCAGGCGCAGGCGAAATTCCGCACCGGCCCGCTCGAACACACGCTGCTGTTCGGCTTCGAATACAACCGGCAGAGCACCACCGACAGCGAATGGAGCGCGCTCGCGCCGAGCCTGAACCTGTACAACCCGGTCTACACGCCGATCACGACCGCGATCTTCTCCGGGCCGAACTCGTACGGGCACGCCGACCTCAAGACGCGGATGAACGCGTTCGGCCTGTACGCGCAGGACCAGGTCAAGTGGCAGCGCTGGGTGCTGACGCTCGGCGGCCGGCAGGACTGGGTCAACATCCGCCAGGACGACCGCGAGGCCGGCACGCAGAACGCGCAGAACAACCACGCGTTCACGGGCCGGGTCGGGCTGACCTATCTGGGCGACTACGGCCTGTCGCCGTACGTCAGCTATTCGACGTCGTTCAACCCGGTGATGGGCGTGCGGATCTACGGCGGCGGTCTCGCGCAGCCGACCAAGGGCCGCCAGATCGAGGCGGGCCTGCGCTGGCAGCCGCCCGGCAAGAACCTGATGCTGAACGCCGCGATCTACCAGATCAACCAGACCAACGTCGTCACCACCAACCTCGACCTCGATCCGACGGGCACCACCTCGATCCAGACGGGCGAGGTGCGCTCGCGCGGCATCGAGCTGAGCGCGGTCGGCAACGTCACGCGCGAGCTGTCGGTGATCGCCGCGTACGTGTACCAGGACGTGAAGAACGTCAAGGCCAACGACAACTCGCTGAACAACTGGCCGGTCGACGTGCCGCGGCCGCGCCAGATGGCGTCGCTGTGGGCCGACTGGACCTGGCGCACCGGCCCGCTCGCGGGCTTCGGTTTGGGCGGCGGGGTCCGCTACCAGAGCAGCGTGGCGGGCGCGGCGGACAACTTGCTGTCGGTGGCGAGCTACACGCTGTACGACGCGGCGCTGCACTACGAGATGCGCAACTGGCGCTTCGCGCTCAACGGCACGAACCTGTTCAACCGTCGCTACGTGAGCGGCTGCCAGTCGGTCAACACGTGCTTCTACGGCAACGAGCGGACGGTGCTGGCGACCGCGAAGTACAACTGGTGACGCGGCGCCCGGCAGCCTGACGCAATGCGCGCGCCGGCCGCGGCCGGCGCGCGCGTCCCTCCGCACGCGGGATCGACACCTCTTTTCCGGATCCACTTTCATGTCGAAGAAAAAACTCGTCTACATCCTGTCACTGAGAAACGCCGCGGCCGACCGGGCCGGGCAGCCGATCGAATACGAAGGCGGGCTGCGCTACATGAAGTCGCCGCTCGAATTCCTGGCCGAGCGCCTGAACGACAGCGCGCTCGGCGATGCCTACTCGCTCGAGGGCGTGATCTACGACGACGATGCGGATTCCGCCGCCGACCGCGCGCGGCTCGGCGACTACGGCTTTTCGCGCCAGCCCGGCAAGCCGTGGATCTATCCGGCCGGGCTGACCGTGCAGGGCCGGCCGCTCGACAGCCTGCTGCACGCGATTCCGTCGACCTACCGGCGGCTGCCGCGGCACGCGCCCGAGCGCCCGGCGCAGAAAAGCGCGTTCGAGTGGCGCCTGCTCGAACGGCTGCTCGAGCTCGACGCCGACTTCGTCGTGCTCGACGGCCTGCTGATCATCCTCGACGAACTGGTGCGCCCCGGCGCGCGCTTTCACCGGCGCATCGCGAACATCCATCCCGGCATCACGCGCCTCGGCTCGCGCCACGAGCGGCGCGGCGCGTATGCGACGCTCGATGCGCTGTACGGCGCGCGCGGCCAGCGGGTGGTGGACTGGACGACGCTCGAAACCCGGCCGGCGCCCGTCGTCGACATGACGGGCGCGTCGTTCCACTACGTCGACAACGGGATCGATTCCGGTGAGGTGATCCACGACGTGCTGGAGACGCCGATCGATCCGCGCGACACGATTCTCGAGCTGCGCTGGAACAACTTCAACCGCAGCCTGTTTCCCGCGCTGGAAGGCGGGCTGGCCGTGATGGCGAACCTGTTCGCGCAGGCCGCGCCGTGAGCGGACGAGTGCTTCGGGCGCGCGCCGCGCGCCGTTTTCCCGATCGTCGCGCAGGTGCGGGACGATCATGCCGCGCAGCGACGCGGCATCCCGACGATCGCGCGCGGCCGCCGTGCCGCCGCGCCGCCGGGCCCGATGCCGGAGACTGACCATGGACCTCTGCTTTCATCCCGAGACGCGCGCGGCGACGCCCGCCGCCCCATCCGCCGACCGGACGCTGACCGGCTGGCGGCCGGATCATGCGCCGCATGCGCTGCTGACGGCGCTCGGCGAGCTGTTTTGCCACGACAGCCGGCGCGAGACGGCGACGCTGGCCGTGCCGCTCGCGGGCGCCGATGCCGCCGCCGTTCGCGCGTTCACGACCCGCGCGATCGCCGGGGGCGTGATCGACCACGCGGCGCCGCACGGCGATCATCTGCTGCTGACGACGTCGCGCGCGACCTTCTGGCAGCAGCCGGCGCCGTGGCTGAAGGCCGGCGCGTCGGCGACGATGCCGCTGCGCTACGCCGTCACCGGGCCGTGCCGCCATCCGGTGCGCCCGCCCAATGCGGAGGGCACGATCTACGAACGCTTCATGCCGCAAGTCGGCATGACCTTCAGCCTGCGGACCGCGGATCCGGAAGCGGACGCGGCGGTGTTCAGCGACTGGATGAATCTCGACCGGGTCGCGTACTTCTGGGATCAGCGGGGCACGCGCGACGAACACGCGGCCTATCTGGCCGAACGCCGCGCCGATCCGCACATGCATCCGACGATCGGCTACTTCGACGACGTGCCGTTCGGCTATTTCGAGTTCTACTGGGCGAAGGAGGACCGGCTCGCGCCGTTCTACGACGCGCACGATTTCGATCGGGGCCTGCACCTGCTGATCGGCGATTCGCAGTTCCAGAGCGCGGGCAAGCTGAAAGCCTGGTGGAGCGGCGTGCTGCACTACATGTTCATCGACGATCCGCGCACTCAGCGCCTCGTCGGCGAGCCGCGCATCGACCACGTCCGGCACATCGCGTACATGCACCGGCTCGGGTTCTACACGCTGAAGGAGTTCGATTTTCCGCACAAGCGCGCGGCGTTGACGGTGCTCGAGCGCGATACGTTCTTCAACACGTTCAGGTTCTGAATCCGAACCGGTGTCGGGCGTCGCGGGTTCGTCGGCGAGAGAATCGGACGCGGGGCGCGGCACCGGGCCGGCGTCGAACGGTGCAGGGCGAAGCGGGGGCATCGTCGCGGTGCGCGGCCGATGGCGGAACAAGGCGCGGCGTCATAGGCGCGGCGCGCATGCGATGCCGCTCGGCGGGTGCGAATCCGCGAGGGCGATGGCCGGTGTCCGGCGACCGAAGGCGTCCGTGTCGACTCGGCGCGGCACGGCTACCGCATCGCCGTATCGCGCGATGGCTCGAGGCGGCGCCGCGCCGCGTTGCCCTGTTCGTCGCGGAGGTGTCGGGGGCGAGGACGGCGTGACCCATGCGCGGCCGGACCGCGACGATTCATCGCGGCCGCAGCCGCGATTGCCGCCTTCGGCCGTCGGCGCGTCACGGCGCGTCGCCGCTGAACAGCGCGGCCGCGAAACACGGATTCGACGGCCAGTACGCATGCATGTAGGTCGCGACGATCGGGCCGCTGCGGTACAGCGCTTCGCCCGGCGCGCCGTCGCCGTTCGGCCGGGTCGCGACGAGCACGGGCGAGAGCGGCGTCGCGAAGCGCGAGTAGTGGAACGCGTGCCCGGTGGTCAGGCCCCAGCGGCTGTCGATCTGCTGCATGCCGAGCGCCGCGAAGCGGCGCTGCATCGTCGCGGCACCGGGCAGCAGGCCGAGCATCGGCGTGGTGCGGCCGTCGACGTCCGTCAGCGCATCGCACAGGTACAGCATGCCGCCGCACTCGGCGACCACCGGCCGGCCCGCCGCGACGTGCGCGGCGATCGAGCCCGCGCTGCGCGCGCCGGCGGCCAGCCGGGCCGCATGCAGTTCGGGATAGCCGCCCGGCAGGTACAGCGCGTCGCAGCCGTTCGGCACGGGCTCGTCCGCGAGCGGAGAGAAGAACGCGAGCCGGGCGCCGAGCGATTCCAGCAGATCGAGATTGGCCGGGTAGAGGAACGAGAACGCGGCATCGCGCGCGATCGCGATGCGCTTGCCGGCGAGGCGGCGGGCGGGCGGCGTCGACGGGGCGCCGTGCGCCGCGTTCGCCACCTCCGCTGTATCCGCGAATTCGACCGGAGGCGGCAAATCGGCGAGCCCGGTGAGCGCGAGCGCATCGGCGGCGCGCTCGAGCCGCGCGTCCAGATCGGCGACGTCGTCGGGCTGGTGCAGGCCGAGATGCCGCTCGGGCAGCGCGATCGCCGCGTCGGTCGGCAGATGGCCGAGCCAGCGGAGGTCGCCCGGCAGCGCCTCGCGCAGCAATGCCGCGTGACGGGCCGACCCGACGTGATTCGCGAGCACGCCGTGCATCGTGACGCCGGGCCGGAACCGCGCGAGCCCGAACGCGACGGCGGCGAAGGTCTGCGCCATCGCTTTTGCGGAAATCACCGCGACGACTGGCACGCCGAATGCCTGCGCGAGATCCGCGCTGCTGGGCGTGCCGTCGAACAGACCCATCACGCCTTCGATCAGGATCACGTCCGCCTCGCGTGCGGCGCGCGCGAGCAGCGCGCCGCACGCGCGCTCTCCTACCATCCCCAGATCGAGCGAATAGACCGGCGCGCCGCTCGCGCGCGCGAGCAGCATCGGATCGAGGAAATCCGGCCCGGTCTTGAAGACCCGCACCCGCCGGCCGAGGCGCCGGTGATGCCGCGCCAGCCCGGCCGTGACCGAGGTCTTGCCCTGGCCGGACGCCGGGGCGCTGATGAAGAGCGCGGGGCAGGCGGGCATCGGCTCAGAATTCCACGCCGCGCTGCGCCTTCACGTGCTGCTCGCGATACGGATGCTTGACGAGCCGCATCTCGGTCACGAGGTCGGCGGCGTCGATGAGCGCGTCCGGCGCGTGGCGCCCGGTGACGACGACGTGCAGCGCGGGCGGACGGCCGTCGAGCGCGGCGAGCACGTCGTCGAGCGGCAGGTAGTCGTACTTCAGCACGGTATTCAGCTCGTCGAGGATCACCATCTGATAGTCGCCGCTGTCGATCATCCGGCGCGCCTCGTCCCAGCCCTTGCGGGCCGTCGCGATGTCGGCGTCGCGGTCCTGCGTGTTCCACGTATAGCCGTCGCCCATCGTCACGAAGTCGCAGTGCGCCTGGGTGCCGAGGAAATCGCGCTCGGACGTGTGCAGCGCGCCCTTGATGAACTGCACGACGCCCAGGCGCATGCCGTGGCCGAGCACGCGCACCGCCATGCCGAACGCGGCGGTGCTCTTGCCCTTGCCGTTGCCGGTGTTGACGATCAGCAGCCCTTTCTCGACGGTCGCGGCCGCCTGCTTTTTCTCGTGGCCGGCGCGCCGGCGTTCGGTCATGCGCTGATGCGATTCGGGATCGGTTTTCATCGGAAGCAGTCCTGTGGGCAAAGAGAGTCGGAAGAATCAGAGCGGGCCGGCGAGTGCGACCGTCACGCCGTCGTGCAGGGTCTTGCGCAGCAGCAGCGCGCCGCGCGGCGCGGCCAGCAGCGCGCACGGCTCGCATATGCCGTCGAGGCCGAGCCGCGCGCGCACGGCCGGCGACGGCGCGCTGAGGGCGCCGGGCGCGGCCTGCGCGAGCCGCGCGGCGAGCGCGGCGCGGTCGAACCCGGCGACCGGCCAGCCGTGCCGCGCGCAGCACGCGAGCAGGCCGGGTTCGCGCGCCTTCGCGTCGAGCGTCGCCACGGCCGCGATCTGTTCGAACGACGCGCGAGGGCACAACGCGAGCGCCGCGCGGATCGCCGCTTCGATCGAATCGGCCGAGCGGCCCGCGCGGCAGCCGATGCCGACGGCGATGCGCATCATCGCGCGCCGCCGGCCGGCGCCGGCGCGATGGCGGCCGATGCGAGCGCCGCCGCGCCGAGCGCCGCGACCGGGCCGATCACGACGATCGCGGGCGAGCCCAGGCCGGCGTGCGCGACCGCGCCGGCGAATTCGGCGAGCGGCGCGAGGACGTGGCGCTGCGCCGGGCGCGTCGCGGCTTCGATCGCCGCGCACGGCGTGCCGGCGGGCAGGCCCGCGTCGCCGAGCGCGCGCACGATGTCGGCCAGCCGCCGCATGCCCATGTAGACGACGAGGGTCATTCGGGTCGCGACGAGCGCCTGCCAGTCGGGCTCGTCGTCCGCGCCGTGGCCGGTGACGAACACCACGCCCTGCGCGAGGCCGCGATGGGTGACGGGAATGCCGAGCGCCGCCGGCGCGGCGATGCCGGCCGTGATGCCGCACACCACGTCGGCTTCGACGCCGGCGGCCCGCAGCGCCAGCAGTTCCTCGCCGCCGCGTCCGAACACGAAGGGGTCGCCGCCTTTCAGCCGGGCGACGCTGCGGCCCGCGCGCAGATGCGCGAGCATCGCGGCGATGATCGCGGGCTGCGGCGTCGACGCGTGACCGCCGCGTTTGCCGACATGCTCGATGCGCGCATCGGCGCGCGCGAGGCGAAGCACGTCGGGATTGACCAGGTCGTCGACCAGCAGGACGTCGGCGGCCTCGATCGCGCGCACCGCCTTGAGCGTGAGCAGTTCGACGTCGCCGGGCCCGGCGCCGACGAGCCAGGCGCGGCTCATGACGGCCGGCACGGCGAGCGCCGGCCGAATGCGGAGCGGGACAGGGCGGCGGCGCGCATCGCGCGCGGCCGGCTCGAAGATGTCTGGATCATGCGAAAGCGGGCATACGGCGGCCGTCCCGACGGGGCGGCGCTACGCGCCCGAGTCCGTCCCCCGCGGGTCGGGCGTTCGGCGAGCCGGGCTCGCCCCTTGCGTTGGCCGGTATCCGGGCTGGCCGCTTGCCATGCCGACGCCTTCCCGCCCCGGGCCGGAGCAGTGGCATCGTGCGGCATGCGCGAGCGCGCCGCATGGGCGCGTCGCTGGCGGCGTACCGTTGCGGGGACAGCACAGGCCGAGCGGGCGGCGCCCGCTTTCTGTTTCCCGTTTAACTGCCCGCGCGAACGCGCGGGCGGGCACCAAGCGCGCGCATACGATAGCACAGCGCCGCCGTCGCTCATGCCCGCCCGGCGCGTAATCCGCGCTACCATCGGCGGCGCCTGCGCGCGCTCCGCAACGCGAGCGCGGCGCGGCCTTTCACCCCTGACCGGAGCGACCATGACATTTTCGAGACAAATCGGCTGCGCGTGCGGCACGGTGCGGTTGCGGATCGACGGCGAGCCGCTCGCCGCCGCGCTGTGCCACTGCGAATCGTGCCGGCTGTTCTACGGCACGCCGGTGTTCGCCGCGACCGCGTGGGACGCCGCGCACGTGAGCGTCGACGCGGGCGACGATGCGCTCGGCGTCCATGCGCATCCGACCCGGCAGTTGCGGCGCCATTTCTGCCGCGCGTGCGGCGACGCGGTGTTCGGCACCAACCGGCTCGGCATGCGGGTCGTGCCGAACACGCTGTTCATGCGCGCGCACGGCGGCGTGCTGCCCGCCGCGCTGCGGCCCACGATGCATCTGTATTACCGCTACCGCGTCGTCGACATCGACGACGCGCTGCCGAAATTCCTGGAAGGCTGGGACGGGCCGCTGCACGGCGCGCCGGCGGCCGCGCCTTGACGCGGCGGGCGTCCGGAGCCTAAACTCGCACGCGTTTTGGTGCTCGCGTGCGGGGTCTTTCGCACGCAGTTAAACGGGAAACAGGAGGCTTCGCCGCCACGCGGCCGACGCCGGCCTGTGCTGCCCCCGCAACGGTCAAGCGAACGCGGCGCGCAAGCGCTGCACAGCCCGCTTCACCGCATGCCGCTCCGGCGTGCGGCCCCCGCCACTGGACGGACGATCCGTCCGGGAAGGCGAGGCGGCGCTTTCGTCAGCCCGGATACCGGCCAAAACCCAAGGTTCGGCGCCGCGGGGATGCGGCGTATCGTCCACGGCTTCATCGCGTCGTCCGCCGCGGCCCCGTCCATCGTCCCCGTCGCTACCGCGCCCGTGCGCGACCGTGCCATGCGGCGCCGTCGGCGGCGGCCGGCGGCAGCCCGACGTGTCGGCATTCGTCGTTCGCCTTTCGCCTTGTTTGTCGGAGTCGCCATGTTCGAAGCGCTGTTTCGCCTGTTCAACGACAGTCCGGCCGAGCTGCGCCACAAGATCACCGGCATCTACGCGCTGCTGATCGCGTTCAACATCGGCGCGTGGGTGTGGGCGTTCGCCGCGTTCCACGGCCAGCCGGTGCTGCTCGGCACCGCGCTGCTCGCCTATACGTTCGGCCTGCGCCACGCGGTCGACGCCGACCACATCGCCGCGATCGACAACGTCACGCGCAAGCTGATGCAGGAGCGCAAGAACCCGCTCGGCGCGGGGCTGTTCTTCTCGCTCGGGCATTCGACCGTGGTGATCCTGCTGTCGGTGGTGGTCGCGCTCACCGCCGCGTCGCTCGCCGACCGTTTCGACGGACTGAAGGCGTGGGGCGGGGTGATCGGCACCAGCGTGTCGGCGTTCTTCCTGCTGCTGCTCGCGCTCGCGAACCTGCTGATCCTGATCTCCGTGTACCGGACCTTCCGCGCGGTGCGGCGCGGCGAACCGCTGGTCGAGCAGGATCTCGACATGCTGCTCAACAACCGCGGCTTTCTCGCGCGGATCTTCCGCCCGCTGTTCCGGATCGTGTCGCGCAGCTGGCATCTGTATCCGATCGGTTTCCTGTTCGGCCTCGGCTTCGACACCGCGACCGAGATCGCGCTGTTCGGCATCTCCGCCACCCAGGCGCAGGGCGGCATGTCGTTCTGGTCGGTGATGGTGCTGCCCGTGCTGTTCACGGCCGGCATGACGCTGATCGACACCACCGACGGCATCCTGATGATGGGCGCCTACCGCTGGGCGTTCGTGCGGCCGATCCGCAAGATCTACTACAACATGACGATCACGTTCGTGTCGGTGCTGGTCGCGGTCGTGATCGGCGGCATCGAGGCGCTCGCGCTGATCGCCGACAAGCTGGACCTCAAGGGCGGCTTCTGGGACACCGTCGGCATGCTGGCCGACCACTTCGGCCTGCTCGGCTATCTCGTGATCGGACTGTTCCTGCTCAGCTGGATCGTGTCCGCGCTGATCTACCGGATGAAGCGCTACGACGAGATCGACGTGACGATCTCGACCTGACGCGCGGCGCCGCTTCCTTTCCTTCCCATCGATCGACCCGACAGACGGACCCCCCATGCAAATGCGCAAAATCCCCGTGACCATCGTCACCGGCTTCCTCGGCAGCGGCAAGACCACCTTGCTGCGCCACATCCTCACGCACGCCGAAGGGCGCCGGATCGCGGTGATCGTCAACGAGTTCGGCGAACTCGGCATCGACGGCGAGATCCTGAAGGGCTGCGGCATCGGCTGCGACGACGCGCAGGGCGAGACGGGCGGCCGGCTGTACGAGCTGGCGAACGGCTGCCTGTGCTGCACCGTGCAGGAGGAGTTTTATCCGGTGATGGAGGCGCTCGTCGAGCGGCGCGGCGACATCGATCACGTGCTGATCGAAACCTCCGGGCTCGCGCTGCCGAAGCCGCTCGTGCAGGCGTTCAACTGGCCGTCGATCAAGAACAGCTTCACGGTGGACGCGGTGCTGACGGTGGTCGACGGGCCGGCGGCGGCGAGCGGCCAGTTCGCGGAGAATCCGGACGCCGTCGACGCGCAGCGCCGGGCGGACCCGAATCTCGATCACGAATCGCCGCTGCACGAACTGTTCGCCGACCAGCTGTCGGCGGCCGATCTGGTGATCCTGAACAAGACCGACCTGCTCGATCCCGCGCGCACGGCCGCCGTCGAGACGCTGATCCGCGACGAAGTGCCGCCGCAGGTGAAGATCGTCCACGCGCAGCTCGGCCGGCTCGATCTGTCGACGCTGCTGGGCCTCGAGGCGGCATCGGAGGACACGATCCATCTGCGCCACGATCACCACGGCTCGGCCGACGACGCCGACCATCATCACGACGCGTTCGACTCGGTGGTGGTGCAGGCCGAGGTCCATTCGCGCGATGCGGCGATCGACGCGCTGCGCCAGCTGGTCGAGACGCACACGATCTATCGCGTGAAGGGGTTCGCGGCGCTGCCCGGCGCGCCGATGCGGCTCGTGATCCAGGGGGTCGGCCGCCGCTTCGACAGCTACTTCGACCGCCGCTGGCAGGACGGCGAGGCCGGCCCGAGCCGCTTCGTGCTGATCGGCGAGGATCTCGACCAGGCGACGCTGCAGCGCGCGCTGACGGCGGCGCTGGCTGCCGCCCCGCAGCAGGCGTAGCGCGCCGATGCACCTGCTGCGCACCACGCCGGGCGGCTTCGTCGACGACGCCGAAGGCGTGATCCGGATCGACCAGCAGCCGGCCGACATCGTGATCCTCAGCTCGGCCGACACGACGCTGTCGCTGCTCGCGAGCGCGGTGCCGTGCCTCGGCGCGGATTTTCCGAGCGTGCGGCTCGCGAACGTCACGTTCCTGCGCCAGCCCGCGTCGGTCGATTTCTACATCGACGACGTGCTGCGGCATGCGCGCGTCGTCGTGATCGACCATCTCGGCGGCGAGACCTACTGGCCCTACGGCATCGAGCAGGTGGTCGCGCTCGCGGCACGCAACCGGCAGGCGCTCGCGATGTTCTCCGGCGACCTGCAGGAAGATCCGAACCTGATCGCGAAGAGCACCGTCGACGGCGCGCTGTGCCGCCAGTGGTGGCGCTATCTGCGCGAAGGCGGCGCGCAGAACGCGCAGGCGCTGCTGCGCAGCATCGCGCATCACGCGCTCGGCGTCGGCGCCGAGCCGGCGCCGCCCCGGCCGCTGCCCGCCGCCGCGCTGTACCACCCCGAGCGCGCGCCGGCGCTGATCGACGACTGGCAGGCGCGCTGGCGCGCCGGCGCGCCCGTCGTCGCGATCCTGTTCTACAAGGCGCACTGGCAGGCGGCGAACACCGCCGTGTTCGATGCGCTGATCGACGCGCTCGAACGGGAGGGGCTCAATCCGCTGCCGATCGCGATCACGTCGCTGAAGGATGCGGTGAGCCGCGCGGTGATCGACACGCTGTGCGCCGCGCACGACGTCGCGCTGGTGCTGAACACCACGGCGTTCGCGGCGGGCGCGCTCGACGACCCCGATCCGCCGCCGCTCGCGGGCGATGCGCCGGTGTTGCAGGTGATCCTGTCGGGCGGCCACCGCGATGCGTGGCTCGCCGACAACCACGGCCTCCATTCGCGCGATATCGCGATGCATGTCGCGCTGCCCGAGGTGGACGGGCGCATCGTCACCCGCGCGGTGAGCTTCAAGGGACTCGCGTACCGGTGCCCGCACACCGAGGTCGACGTCGTCCGCTATCAGCCGGACGCCGAGCGGATCGGCTTCGTCGCGGCGCTGAGCCGCCGCTGGTGCCGGCTGCGCACGCTCGCGCCGGCCGACAAGCGGCTCGCGCTGATTCTCGCGAACTATCCGATGAGCGAGGGGCGGATCGGCAACGGCGTCGGGCTCGACACGCCCGCGTCGGCGCTCGGCGTGCTCGCGATGCTGCGCGACGCGGGCTACCGCGTCGATGCGCTGCCCGCCGACGGCGACGCGCTGATCGCGCGGCTGACGGAGGGCGTCACCAACGATCCGGCGGCGCGCACGCTGCGCCCGGCGTTCCAGAGCTTCGCGCTCGACGATTACCTGCGGATCTTCGCGGGCCTGCCGCAGCCGGTGCGCGAGGCGCTCGACGCGCGCTGGGGGCCGCCCGACGCGGACCCGACGCTGCGCCGCGGCCGCTTCACGATCGCCGGATGGCGAGCCGGCAATGTGTTCGTCGGAATCCAGCCGTCGCGCTCGCGCGGCGACAACGACTACGCGAGCTATCACGACGCCGAGCTGGTGCCGCCGCACGCGTATCTCGCGTTCTATTTCTGGCTGCGGCACGCCTTCCGGATCGACGCGGTGATCCATCTCGGCAAGCACGGCAATCTCGAATGGCTGCCGGGCAAGAGCGTCGCGCTGAGCAACGCGTGCTGGCCCGACCTGATCCTCGGGCCGCTGCCGCATCTGTATCCGTTCATCGTCAACGATCCGGGCGAAGGGAGCCAGGCGAAGCGGCGCGCGCAGGCGGTGATCGTCGATCACCTGATGCCGCCCCTCACGCGCGCGGAAAACTACGGGCCGCTGCAGGATCTCGAACGGCAGGTCGACGAGTACTACGACGCGCTGATGGTCGATGCGCGCCGCGCGAAGCTGCTGCGCAAGACCATTCTCGCGACCATCGTCGAACATCGGCTGCACGAGGAATTGAGCATCGCGCCGCCGTCCGGGCAGGATGCCGAGGATGCGCTGCTGACGCGCGTCGACGCGTGGCTGTGCGAGTTGAAGGAAGCGCAGATCCGCGACGGACTGCATACGTTCGGCCGCTCGCCGCGCGGGCGGCAGCGCCGCGACACGCTGCTCGCGCTGGCGCGCTTCCCGACGG
Organism: Burkholderia alba; assembly: GCF_034721475.1. Classification (NCBI taxonomy): domain Bacteria; kingdom Pseudomonadati; phylum Pseudomonadota; class Betaproteobacteria; order Burkholderiales; family Burkholderiaceae; genus Burkholderia; species Burkholderia alba. The sequence continues at coordinate 217,663 of NZ_JAWJWL010000002.1, forward strand.
GCGATGGCAAGGGCGCGCGGGCGGGCCTGATCGGCGCGCTGGCGCGCGACCTGGCGCTCGGCGACGGCTTCGACCCGCTGGCGGCCGATTGGGCCGCGCCGTGGACCGGGCCGCGACCCGCCGCGCTGCAGGCCGTGAGCGACGCGCCGTGGCGGCACGCGGGAGACACCCGCGAGCGGCTCGAACTGCTCGCCACGCAGTGGCTCGCGCGGCTTTGCGGCACGGACGAGCGCGCAGCCGACGCGGCGTCTGCCGACGCGGCGGACACGCCCCCGGCGGCGCCCGGCGCGGACCTGGATGCGCGCGGCGATGCGGCCCGCTGGCCCGATACGCGGGCGGTGCTCGACCGGCTGGCGGGCACGATCCTGCCGAGTCTCGACGCGTGCGGCGACGCGGAACTGAGGCAGTTGCGGCGCGGCCTCGAAGGGCGCTTCGTACCGCCCGGCCCGAGCGGTTCGCCGTCGCGCGGCCGGCCGGACGTGCTGCCCACCGGCCGCAATTTCTACTCGGTCGACACGCGCGCGGTGCCGACCCGGGCGGCCTGGACGATCGGCCTCAAATCGGCGCAGCAGCTGATCGAGCGCCATCTGCAGGAACACGGCGACTACCCGCGCGCGGTCGGCCTGTCGGTATGGGGCACCGCGACGATGCGCACCGGCGGCGACGACGTCGCGCAGGCGCTCGCGCTGCTCGGCGTGCGGCCGAAATGGGCGCACGGCAGCCACCGGGTGACGGACTTCGAGATCCTGCCGATCGAGATTTTCGACCGGCCGCGCATCGACGTGACGCTGCGGGTGTCCGGCTTCTTCCGCGACGCGTTCGCCAACCTGATGCACTTGTTCGACGCGGCCGTGCAGGCGGTGGCCGAGCTGGACGAGCCGCACGCGCTGAATCCGGTGCGCGCCCGCGTGCGGCGCGAGCAGGCCGCGCTGGTCGCGCGCGGCATGGCGGCCGACGAGGCGCGCCGGCGCGCCGGCTGGCGCGTGTTCGGCGCGCGGCCGGGTGGCTACGGCGCCGGGCTGCAGGAACTGATCGACCAGCGGCAGTGGCGGACCGACGCCGATCTGGCGGACGCGTATCAAGCCTGGGGCGGCTACGCGTATGCGCAGAACAGCGCGGGCGAGGCGGCGCACGACGCGTTCGGCGCGCGGCTCGCGACGATCGACGCGGTCGTGCAGAACCAGGACAGCCGCGAGCACGACATCCTCGATTCGAACGACTATTACCAGTTCCAGGGCGGCATGGCGGCGGCCGTGCGGCATCTGTCGGGGCAGCAGCCCAGCCTCTATCACGGCGATCACAGCAATCCGGCCGCGCCCCGGATGAACACGCTGCGCGAGGAGATCGCGCGCGTGATCCGCTCGCGGGTCGTCAACCCGAAGTGGCTCGACGGCGTGAAGCGCCACGGCTACAAGGGCGCGGCGGAGATCGCGGCGACCGTCGACTACCTGTACGGCTACGATGCGACCGCGCGCGTGATCGCCGATCACCAATACGCGCTCGTCACCGATGCGTATCTGAACGATGCGGGAACGCGCGCGTTCCTGCAGCAACACAATCCGCACGCGCTGCACGGCATCTGCGAGCGGCTGCTCGAGGCGATGCAGCGCGGCCTGTGGCAGCAGCCGGGCCGCTATCGCGACGACGTCGAAGCGCATCTGCTGGCGAGCGAACAGCATCTGGAAGGAATCCGACGATGAAACAGCCGAGCCCCGAATCCGCGCCGCGCGCGATCTTTCCGTTCGCCGCGCTGGTCGGCCAGCCGGCGTTGCGGCAGGCGCTGCTGCTCGTCGCCGTCGATCCCGGGCTGGGGGGCGTGCTGGTCAGCGGCCCGCGCGGCACCGCGAAATCGACCGCCGCGCGCGCGCTCGCCGAACTGCTGCCGGACGGCCGGTTCGTGACCTTGCCGCTGTCGGCGAGCGACGAGCAGGTGACGGGCACGCTCGATCTCGCGGGCGCGCTGGCCGATCACGCGGTGCGCTTCGCGCCGGGCCTGCTCGCGCGCGCCGATCGCGGCGTGCTGTATGTGGACGAAATCAACCTGTTGCCGGACGCGCTGGTCGACACGCTGCTCGATGCCGCCGCGAGCGGAATCAACACGGTCGAGCGCGACGGCATTTCGCACAGCCACCCGGCGCGCTTCGCGCTGATCGGCACGATGAATCCCGAGGAAGGGGAACTGCGGCCGCAACTGCTCGATCGCTTCGGGCTGATGGTCGAACTGGAGAATTGCTACGAACCCGCGCAGCGTCAGGCGATCGTCAAGGCGCGGCTCGCGTTCGATCTGGACCCGGAGGGCTTCCGCGCGCGCTATCTCGATGCGCAGACGGAGCGGGTCGCGCAGTTGCGCGCCGCGCGCGCCGCGCTGGCGGCGCTCGACTTCGACGACGCGGTGCATGCGCGCGTGAGCGCGCTGTGCATCGACGCGGCGGTGGACGGCCTGCGCGGCGATCTCGTGATGCTGCGCGCGGCGCGCGCGCTGGCCGCGCTCGAAGGCGCGGCCAGCGTGGATACGACCCATGTCGAGCGGGTGGCCGAAGCCGTGCTGCGCCATCGGCGCACGACGCGCGCCGATGCGACGCGGCCGCGCGACGAACGGCGGGACGCGCAGCGCGACGGCGGCCCGGCGCCGGGCGAGGGCGAGCGAAACGCCGAAGGGTCTGGCGACGGCGACTGGGGCTACCTGCCGCCGGAGCCCGTGGGGATGACGCCCGTGAAGGGGGTGATTCCGCTGCCGCTAAAAAAACGCTGAGCCATCGAACGGATGCCGCCGCTGCCGCAAGCAGCGGTCTTCGATGGCGGGAAGGCAAGGGGCGCGACCCGCGCGATCCGCGCGGGCGGCCCGGCGCGCGGATCGCGTGGCCCGCGACGCTCGCGGCTCGGCGCGGCGCGCGCCTGCGGGCCGAACATCTGCGCTACCGGCCGCGCGCCGCGCACGACGGCGTGCTGCATTGTTTCCTGCTCGATTGTTCCGCCTCGATGCTCGACGGCGAACGGCTCGCGCGGGCGAAAGGGCTGATCGTCGCGCTGTTCGATCGGGCCGCGCGCGAGCGCGCCGAAACCGCGCTGGTCTGCTTCGGCGGGGACGCGGCCGATCTGCGTTTCGGTCCGGCCGTGCCGCGCTGGTGGAACGAGCGCTGGCTCGCGCCGGTCGGCGGCGGAGGCGGCACGCCGCTCGCGCACGGCGTGGCCGCCGTGCAGCGCGTGCTGGCGCGCGCCGCGCGCCGGCGGCCCCGGCAGCAGCGCTGGGTCTGGGTGCTGTCGGACGGCCGCAGCAGCGAAACGCCCGAGGCGCCGGCGCTCGCCGATCAGATCGTCTGGGTCGATTTCGACGACGCGGCGCTCCGGCTGGGACGCGGCGAGCGGTTGGCGAACGCGTGGGGGGCGTGGTGGCGCCTGCCGGGAGAACTCGCGACGACGTGACGCCTGCGTATGCGCGGGCATGAACGCCCGAGGTGAAGCCCTGGCGACGCGAACTGCATCGCGCGAGGCGAAAGCAGGCGGCGCGCGGCGGCGAATGTTTCGGCGCATCTCACCGCTCGCGTTCGCGCTGCCGCGTTCGTGACGCGACATGCGTCCGGCCTTGCCGATACACGTCGCGCAGGCTTGCCGTCTTCAACAAATGTCGACAAAAAAGAACAGTCCCGCCGACGCGGCGCGGCTACCATTTTTTCAGCTCGCCCGATCCTTCCGCGATCGCGTGCCGGCCGGCTTCTCGCATCTCGCATCCCGCTTCTGATTTCGCGCTTCTTCCCGCCATCTTCACGATCAGACAACGCGCCGAAGGGAGACACTCGCCATGTCCGGAAAATCACTGTGTTCGTTCATGTTGATCCTGCTGCTGTCCGCTTGCGGAGGCGATTCCGGATCGGGCGCGCCGGGTGCTTCCGCGTTGCCGGCGGCGCGGCCGCTCGCCCAGGCCGCGACCTGGAAACCGCTGGTGCCCGGGACGAGCTGGCAATGGCAGATCGACGGCAAGAAGATCGACGAGACCGTCCTCGACCGCGCCAACAACACCCGCAAGATGTACGACGTCGACATGGAACTGACCGATGTCGCCACGATTCAGCGCCTGAAGGCGAAGGGCATCTACGTCGTCTGCTACATGGAGGTCGGCGGCTGGGAGAAATCCCGCTCCGACGCGAGCCGGTTTCCCGACAGCGTGCTCGGCAAGCCCGTTCCGGGCTATGAGGACGAGGAGCGCTGGCTCGATATCCGCCAGAGCGCGATCCTGATGCCGCTCATGCTGGCGCGTCTCGACAAGGCGAGGGACAAGGGCTGCGACGGCGTGGAACCCGACCTCGACGATTCCTATACCCAGGACACGCGTTTCCCGATCACGCGCGACGATCAGATCCGCTACGACACGGCGCTGATCGGCGCGGCGCACGAGCGGGGCATGTCGATGGGTCTGAAGAACGGAACGGGCCTCGCCAAGGACATGGCGAACGTGGCGGACTGGGTGCTCAACGAACAGTGCAACAACTACGGCGAATGCGACCGCTATGCCGGCTTCATCGCATCGAACAAGGCCGTGTTCAACGTCGAGTACATGCGGCCAGACGGCATGACGCTGGCGGATTTCTGCCCGGCGGACAACAACGCGCGCATCGACGGGATCCTGAAGCTGTCGAGCGAAACGCTCTCGGCGTTGCCGCGTTCCGCGTGTCAGTTCGAGTGAACGGACGATCCGCTGTCGGCGCGGGGCCGGACAAGGCCCGGTGCCGGCAGCGGATGCGGCGCGCGGCGGCCGGGCACCGGTGCCCGGCGGATGGCTTCGCCTTGGATCGGCATCGGACGGCGTGTCCGCCGCGCGGCAACGGCGATCGCCCGCATGCGGATGGATCATCGCCGGTTTTCGTCAACCTCGAGGGGCGCCGGGGTCGGCGCCGACCGGCAACGATCCGGTTCGGCCTCGCCGCACGGCCGAGCGGGCCGTGCGGTCACGCTAGCCGCGCTACCGCGTGAGCAGCGAGCTCACCATCCCCCGGTCGCGGCCGAGGTAGCTTTTCCAACGCTGCGCCTGAGTGCGGAAGGCGTCTTCCTGCATCAGCAGCGCGTGCATCTTCGGCAGGTTGTAGAGCGGCACGCTGGGAAACAGGTGATGCGCGATGTGGTAGTTGATGTTGAGCGGCGCCAGCGCGAGCCGCTCGAACCAGTTGCCGTCGATGTGGCGCGTGCGCTCCAGCTCGTTCTCGCTCTTGTCCAGGTCGTGCTCCGCGACCACGCGAATCCGGATGAACGCGAGCGACAGCGTGAAGATCGGCAGTACCCACAGCAGCAGGAAATACGACAGCAGCCCCGCATACGTCATCAGCGCCGCGACGCCGATCCAGAACGCGATGAATTGCCAGCGCTCCGACTGCGTCACCAGCTTCTCGCGATTGCTGAGCACGCTGCTCCAGCCTGTCCAGGTGCGCAGCGTCGGCCACCAGATCCGGAGATTCAGGCCGAACAGATCGCCGAGCAGGATGCGCAGGAACGACGACGCGGGCTTCGGAAACGCATAGTTCTGGTCCTTGACGAGCGTCACCCAGTACGGATCGTTCGGCTTGTTCGTGAACAGGTGATGCGGCAGGTGGCTGCGGCGATAGCAGGACGTCACCATGCCGGTCGGAAACGCGCACAGCCAGTTGCTGACGAGATCGTTGCGCTTGCGGGATTCGAGCAGACGGAAATGCGTGGCGTCGTGCATCACGATGCCGAGCGCATGCTGCTTGCAGGCCAGATAGACATAGGCGACGAGGAGGCACGCCGCGACGGCGAGCGCCTGCGGCAGCGGCAGGGTCGAGAGCGCGTGCCACAGGCCGGTCTGTCCGGTCAGTGCCTGGACGACGAGCACCGGCAGCGCGAACGCGACCGCGATGCCGAGCCACTGGCGGCCGATCACCCATCCGCAGCGCAACGGCCGGATCGCGCTCAGCGCGTGGGCCTCGGTGGCGTACTTTCTCCGAATATTGATCGCGCTCGTACGATCAGCTTCGACTGACATGGCGGTCTCTCCCGTGAGGCGTGCAAGGATGCGTGTTCGCAGGCGTTCGACCCTGCTTTTCCGGATTCGGCGATGACGATTCGTACCGAGCGGCCGACGTCTGGCGACGGGGCCGCTTGCATTCGAGTGTGGTGGATTGTTGTCAAAAGCCCCCCGGCCGACAAACGGAATCTTTTCAAGCAATGCATGCGCTGGGAGAATGCACCGGGCCGGTTCCGGCCGCGCCGATGCCCGCGCGTCCGGCGCGCGGAACCACGCGTCGCGAACGGCACGCGGCACCCGGGCGCGCACGCTTCGCGCCGTCTGCCGCCCGTCGCCCGGACACCGCGCCTCCTATTTAGCGCGTCGCCAGATTCAGCGCCGTATGAGGCGCCTGCGTGTACCGGATCCAGTAGTGGAGCGTCCGTCCCCAGAGCAGCCCCAGCAGCACGATGGAGAACAGGATCGCCAGCGTGCTCGTCGCGCCGCCGGAGAAGAACAGCATCTTGCCGCCGATGCTGATCAGCACGACGGCGAGCGGAACGATTCCGCCGGGCCGCTCGATCAGGCCGTTGTCGCGATCGGCGCGCACCGTTCCCACGCCGGCGGCGATCCAGCCCGCCCACACGCCGACGATCAGCGCGATCAGCATCGGCATGCCGGACACCGCATGCAGTTCGAAACGCTGCTCGATACCGCCGATGCTCCAGACGGAAAACAGCCCGGGGAAAATCAGCAGCCGGGAGACGGACATGATCTTCGGCCGCAACGACCGGATCGCGCGCCAGACGACCAGCAACAGCACGACCCATAGCCAGGCCGGCGTCATACCATGTGTAGGACTCATGTGAACATCAACGTTTGATTGGACGGGCGGCATCGGTCGGCGGACCGATGCCGGCGGGCACGGTGCTTAAATGGCTTTTCTGAAGAAGAAGGTTTTCCGGCGAACGATCCTGTCGTTCTCGAAAAAGTAGACGTCGCAGAACGGCTCGCTCAGCGCGTCGCCCTGCACCGATACGCCCTTGAACGACCCGGATACCGCGGCGCCGTCGATGCCCGACTGGAACACCGAATGGATCGTGTGGCGCCCCTCGACGATGATCCGGACCTTCTCGTAGAAATGGATCAGCGCCGGCAAGCCGTCGATGGCGTCGTACCCCGGCCTTTCATAGACCACGCGAGGATGAAAGAACTCGGGCAGCCGGGAAAATTGCCGGGTGTCGATGACCTCGAACATGCGATGGAAGACATCGTCGAACGGCGTGGTCGAGAGGATGCTCGGGGCTTCTGCTACTGCGATGGCTGTCATGTCGAACTCCGTGGATCGGTGGGAACCGCAACGTGTAACGAACGAAAATCCTGTTCGGGAGACGGTATCACTCGCATCGCGCGCGGCGTCCTGTCCGTTAAGGCAGGTACGCGTGGCCGGTTTCGATAGGTGTCGCCGCCGGCGACGGCGCGCGGCGCATCAATGCAGGCCGCCCGGATCGGGCGAACGCATGCCGGACCAATGCGCGTCGACGTAGTCGAGCGCTTCGCGCCGGGGGCTGGGCGGCACGACGACCGTCCACCCCGCGGGCACCTCGATCGACTCGGGCCAGAGCGAGTAGTGGCCGTCGGCATTGATCAGCACCCGGTAGCGGCTTGCATCGTCTTCGAACAGCGTGCTCATTTCGTTTCTCCTGATCAGGCGTGGCCGGCGTGGATCGCCGGTGCCAGCACGTCGCAAATGACGGCCAGCGATTCGGGTCGGGTCATCGCGTTGTGCGCGGCGTCGATCGCATGAACGGCCACGCTGCCGTTCACCAGCGGGCGCCAGTCGGACGCCGCCGCGGGTTCGTCGCTGCGCGCGGCGGCGAACAGCACGATGTCGCCGTCGAACGGGTGCAGCCGGAAATCCTCGAGAATCGCCGCGTGATGGCGGGTGACTCGCAGCGTGGTGTCCAGCATCCGCGCGACGACCTCGCGCAACTTGCCGGTCTCGCGGCAGACGAGATCGACCGCGCGCGCCAGCGTGAGCGTCGCGGCGTCCGCGTCCGGCGAGCCCGGCACGAAGGCCTCGACGATTTCGGCGAGGATCTGCGCATCCTCGGGCGCGTCCGACGCGATTCGCTGCGGCGGCACGCTGTCGAGCAGCGTGAGCGAGCGGACCGTCCTGCCCGAGCGCTGCAGACGCGTGGCGACGGCATGCGCGATGCCGCCGCCGAACGACCAGCCGAGCAGGTGATAGTCGCCGTCGGGCTGCACGTCGAGCATGCGCTGCAGGAACACATCGACGAGTTCGTCGGCGCTGTAGTCCGCCTGCGCATCCGGTGCCGAGAACGCCGGGGATTGCAGACCGTAGATCGGCCGCCGTTCATGCACGAGCGGAATCAGGCCGCTGTAGCACCAGCTCAGGCCGAAGCTGGGCGGGAAGCAGAACAGCGGCGCCGCGTCGCCCTCCGCGCGCAGCGGCAGCACGATGTCGAAGCTGCCGTGGCCCGCGTCCTGGCCTCGCGCCAGCGCGGCGGCCAGCTCCGCGACCGTGGGCGCCTTGAACAGCGCGCTGATCGGCAGCGCGACGCCGCGGCTCTGCTGCAGCCGCACCAGCATGCGAATGGCGAGCAGCGAATGGCCGCCCAGTTCGAAGAAGTTGTCGGTCCGGCCCACGCGGTCGGCTTCCAGCATCTCCGCCCAGAGCGTCGCGATGTCGCTTTCCAGATCGCCGACCGGCGCGACGTGATCCCGCCGCGACACGGCCTGCGCGCCGACCTCGGGCAGCGCCTTGCGGTCCAGCTTGCCGTTGGGACTGAGCGGCATGCGTTCCAGCGCCACGTAGACGGCGGGCACCATGTAGTCGGGCAGCGTGCGCAGCAGTTGCGCGCGCAACGCGGCGGCGGGCTGTTCGTCGCCCGCGTGATAGGCGACCAGCCACTTGTCGCCCGCCGCGTCCTCGCGTGCGATCACCACCGGCTCCTTCAGCCCGCAGGCGGCCAGCCGGGCCTCGATTTCGCCCAGTTCGATCCGGAACCCGCGAATCTTCACCTGATGGTCGTTGCGGCCGAGATATTCGATCGTGCCGTCCGGCAGATAGCGGGCAAGATCGCCGGTCCGGTACATGCGCGCGTCGCGGCCGGTCGCGAACGGGTCCGCGACGAAGCGCTCGGCGGTCAGCTCCGGCCGGTTCAGGTAGCCGCGCCCGACGCCCGTGCCGGCGATGTACAGCTCGCCGACCGCGCCGAGCGGGACCGGCTGGCCGTGACGGTCGAGCAGGTAGATCCGCAGGTTCGAGATCGGCTTGCCGATCGGCACGATGCCGCCGTCGAACCCGGCGGGACAGGACCACGCGGTCACGTCGATGGCGGCCTCGGTCGGGCCGTACAGGTTGAACAGCCCCGCCGCCGGCAGCGCCTGACGGCACTTGCGTACGCTGGCGGGCGGCAGCGCCTCGCCGCTGCACACGAGCCGCCGCACCGACGTGCAGCGCTCGACGCCGTCCATCTCCAGGAAGCTGCCGAGCATGGACGGCACGAAGTGCAGCGTGGTGATCCGCTGCGCGACGATCAGATCGATCAGCGCGCGCGGATCCTGATGCGCGCCGGGCGGCGCGATCACGAGGGTCGCGCCGGTCAGCAGCGGCCAGAAAAACTCCCACACCGACACGTCGAAGCCGAACGGGGTCTTCTGCAGCACGGCATCCGTCGCGTCGAGCGCATAGGCCTGCTGCATCCATTCGAGCCGGTTGACGACCCCGCGATGTTCGTTCTGCGCGCCTTTGGGCCGGCCGGTCGAGCCCGACGTATAGATCACGTAGGCGAGATGGCCCGGATCGAGCGCCGGCACGACCGGATCGATTTCGGGCAAGTCGCCGGAGAGCGGCGCGTCCAGCGCGAGCACCGTCGGCAACGCGACGCCCGCCAGCGCCGCGCGTCCCGCCGCGTCGGCGAGCAGCAGCGCCGCAGCGGCGTCGCCGAGCATGTACGCGAGCCGGTCGCCGGGATAGGTCGGGTCGAGCGGCACGTAGGCGCCCCCGGCCTTCAGGATGCCCAGCAGCCCGACGACCATCTCGATGCTGCGTTCCGCGCAGATCGCGACGAGCGCGTCCGGCCCCACGCCGAGCGCGATCAGCCGGTGCGCGAGGCGATTCGCGCGCGCGTTGAGTTCCGCGTACGACAGCGTCTGGTCGCGGTAGCGCAGCGCGACGGCCGACGGCGTCTTGCGCACCTGTTCCTCGACCTGCTGATGCAGGCAGTGCTGCTCGGGAAACGGCGCGGCGGTCGCGTTCCAGGTGCCGAGCAGCAGCGTGCGTTCGTCGGCGGACAGCAGATCGATGCGCTCGACCGGCTGCGCCGGGTCGGCCGTCATGGCGCCGAGCAGCGCCAGCAGATAGCCGCGCTGACGCACGACGGTGGCTTCGTCGAACAGCGCCGTCGCATAGCGCAGTTCGCCCGCGATGACGCCGTCCGTTTCGCCCAGCGTCAGTTCGAGATCGAACTTGGCGGCGTCGTAGGCGATCTCCTCGGCCTCGACCGCGAGGCCGGGCAGCGTGAACGCGCCCGCGCCGCTGCCTTGCCACGCGAACATCACCTGGAACAGCGGCGTGTGATCGAGCCGGCGCGGCGGATTGACGATCTCGACGACCTTCTCGAACGGCAGCGCCTGATGATCCTGCGCCGCCAGCACCGTGTCGCGCACATGAGCGAGCAGGCCGGCGACGCTGGGCTCGCCGGACAGGTCGATGCGCATCGCGAGCGTATTGACGAAGAAGCCGATCAACGCGCCGAGCCCGGCGTGATTGCGGTTCGCGGCCGGCGTGCCGATCACGACGTCGTGCTGGCCGGACAGTTTCGACAGCACGGCGGCCCAGGCCGCGAGCAGGGTCATGTAGAGCGTCGTGCCGTGACGCCGGCTCAACTGCCGGAGCGCATCGGCGAGCGGTGCGTCGATGCGCAGCGGCACCGTGGCGCCGTCGAACGACTGCTGCGCGGGGCGCGGCCGGTCGGTCGGCAGCGACAGCAGCGCCGGCGCGCCGGCGAGCGTGCGGCGCCAGTATTCGGCTCCGGCCGCGATGCGCTCGTCGGTGAGCCATGCGCGCTGCCAGAGCGCGTAGTCGGGGTACTGGATGTCCAGCGGCGGCAGCGGATCGTCGCGGCCCGCCGCGAACGCCGCATACAGCGCGTCGAGTTCGCGCATCAGCACCGCGAGCGACCAGCCGTCGGACGCGATGTGGTGCAGCGTGAGCAACAGCAGCCAGGACGTGTCGTCGTCGCGGATCAGGCGCGCGCGCATCAGCGGCCCGCGCTCCAGATCGAACGGCGCATTGACCGCGTCGGCGCACAGCTGCGCGCGCCGCTGCGGCGCGTTCGGCGCCGCGCGCAGATCGTATTCGTCCAGCGGCAGGCGGATGCCGGCCGGCAGCACGCTGAGCCGGGGCTGGCCGTTCACGCTGACGAAGCCCGAGCGCAGCGCTTCATGGCGCGCCAGCACGCGATCCAGCGCCCGGTGCAGCGCGACGACGTCCAGCGTGCCGCGCAGGCGCAGCGCGAGCGGCACGTGGTACGTGACGCTGACGCCGTCGAGCTGGGTCAGGAACCACAGGCGCTGCTGCGCGAACGACAGCGGCAGCGCGCCGTCGCGCGGCGCGGGCACGAGGGGCGGCAGCGCGGCGGCGCGGCCGTCGCCGCGATGGGCGGCGATCGCGTCCGCCAGCTGCGCGAGCGACGGGGACGCGAACAGCGTGGTCAGCGGCACGTCGACGCCCAGCGTCTGCGACAGGCGCGCGAGCAGGCGCACGGCGAGCAGCGAGTGACCGCCGAGTTCGAAGAAGTTGTCGTGGCGGCCCACCCGGTCCACGCCGAGCAGGTCGCTCCACAGCGACGCGAGCAGCGTTTCCGCCTCGTTGCAGGGCGGTTCGTAGTCCTGCCGGGCATACGCGTCGGTCTCCGGCGCGGGCAGCGCGCGGCGATCGAGCTTGCCGTTCGGGGTCAGCGGCAGCGCATCGACCCGCACGAACGCCGCGGGCACCATGTAGGCGGGCAGCGCGGCGCTCAGATGCGCGCGCCACGCCGCCGCCAGATCGTCGCCGGGCGCGGCGACGACGTAGGCCACGAGGCGCGGCGAGCCGGTGTCGTCGTCGCGGGCGATCACCACGGCGTCGCGCACGCCGGGATACCCGGTCAGCCGGGCCTCGATTTCGCCCAGCTCGATCCGGAAGCCGCGGATCTTCACCTGGTGATCGTTGCGGCCGAGGTAGTCGAGTTCGCCGTCGGGCTGCCAGCGCGCGAGATCGCCGGTGCGGTACATGCGGGCGCCGTCGTGCGGGCTGAACGGATCGTCGACGAAGCGCTCGGCGCTCAGCTCGGGGCGCTTCAGGTAGCCGCGCGCCACGCCCACGCCGCCGATGTACAGCTCGCCGACCGCGCCCAGCGGCACCGGCCGGCGTCGCGCGTCGAGCACGTAGAGCCGCATGTTGCGCAGCGGCTTGCCGAGCGGCGCGGACGGGCCCGGATAGCGGTCGAGGTCGGCGTGCATGCGATGCCATCCCGCGACGTCGCTGCACTCGGTCGGCCCGTAGCTGTTGATGATCTCGGGGTGGGGCGCGGCCAGCGTCCGCAGCCGGCTCAGTTGGATCGGCTCCCCGCCGAGCACGACCCGGCGCAGCCGCGAGAGCCCGCCTGCGGTGTCGGCGTCGATCAGCGAATAGAACGCGCTCGGCGACAGGTTGACGTGGGTGATGCCGTCTCGGCGGATCCGATCGAGCAGCGCGGCCGGATTGAAGAATTCCCGCGTGAGATGCAGGCTGCCGCCGACCATCAGCGGCCCCAGGATGTTCTTCTGGGTGAGGTCGAAGCTGTAGGACGACACGAGCAACGCCCGGTCGCCGCCGTCGAACCCGAGATCGCCGAGATACCAGTCCATCAGGTTGCGGAAGCCGCGGTGCTCGACCATCACGCCCTTGGGCAGGCCGGTCGAACCCGACGTGTAGATCACGTAGATCAGATTGTCGAGCGTCAGGCCGGGCACTTGAGGATTGCGCTCGGGCAGGCCGTCGGGCAGCGGCGCGTCGAGCGCCAGCACGCGCACGCCGTGCGCCGCGGGCAGCGCGTCGCGTCCCGCCGCGTCGGCGAGCAGCAGCACCGGCTCGGCGTCGGCGAGCAGGTGCGCGAGGCGCTCGGCGGGGTAGCTGACGTCGATCGGCACGTACGCGCCGCCCGCTTTCAGGATCGCGAGGATCGCGATCGCCATCTCGATGCTGCGCTCGGCGCAGATCGCCACGCGCGCATCGGGCCGCACGCCCGCGTCGATCAGCGCGTGAGCGAGGCGATTCGCCTGCGCGTTGAGCGCCGCGTAGCGCAGGGTCCGGGCCTCGTCGACCAGCGCCACCGCATCCGGCGTCCGGCTCGCCTGGTCCTCGAACTGCTGGTGGACAAGGCGCGCGGCGGCGGGCGGCACGTCGGTCGCGTTCCAGCCGCGCAGCAGCAGCGCGCGCTCGTCGGCGGGCACGACCTCGAGCCGATCGACCGGCGTGTCCGGCGCGGTTTCGAGCGCGCCGGCCATGCTCTCCAGCGCCTGCTGCATGTAGGCGCCGATGCGCTCGGGCGCGAACGGCTGCACGACCTGGGCGGTCAGCCCCAGCGCGCTGCCGTAGTCCTCGACCGACAGCGTGAACGGATAGTTGGTGCGCTCGTCGCCGCCCAGCCATTCGATGCCGGCCCGCGCGCTCGCGTCCGCGTCGGGCAGATTGTTGTGGCGGTAGTTCAGCAGCGCGCTGAAGAGGGGCGTCGATGCGTCCACGCCGCTGCAACGCTGCGCGAGCGCGAGCGGCGCATGTTCGTGCGCGAGCAGGTCCGTCAACCGCGCATGGGTGTCGCGCAGCGCCGTCTCGATCCCGGTCCCGTCGGCGGACAGGCGCAGCGGCAGCGTGTTGATGAACAGGCCCATCGCCCGGTCCGCGCCTTCGCCGGCCTGCATGCGGCCGAACAGCACGGTGCCGAACGCGACCTGCGGCTGGCCGCTCGTGCGGGCCAGCACCATCGCCCACGCCAGATGGCACAGGCTGGCGAGACTGACGCCGAGGCGCCGCGCCTGCGCGCGCAGCCGCGCGTTCAGCGCGGCGGGCACCATCGCGCGCGACTCCGTCACGCTGCTGCCGTCGCGGCGCACTTCGGCGAGCCCGAACGGCAGCGTCGGCTCGGTCACGTCGCCGAGCATCGCGCGGAAGAAGCGCTCGTGCTCGGCCTCGCTCACGCCGAGGCGCGCCTGCGCCACGAGGTTGCGGTACGGCTGCGGCGCGGCGAGGGTGTCGGCGCGCTGTTCGAGCAGCGCGCGCACTTCGCCGTAGAGGATTTCCTGCGTCGAGTGATCGCCGATCAGGTGATGCTGCTGCTGTTGCAGGATCCAGCGCCCGTCGGGCGCCTGCGCGACGACGAAGCGCAGCAGCGGCGCCCGGCTCAGGTCGATGCGATGGCGGCGCGGATCGTAGCGGTGCGCGAGTTGTTCCCGCACCGGTCCGTCGTGCAGCTCGTGCGTCACCTCCATGATGCTGAGCGGCGCGCGGCGCCAGACCACCTGCGCGGGGCGGGACAGGCGTTCCCAGACGAACGCGGTGCGCAGGATGTCGTGCCGGTCGACCACCTGCTGCACGGCGGCGAGATAGCGGTCGAGCAGTTCGCGCGTGTCGAACGACAGATGATCGAGCAGCAGGTACGGATCGCCCTCGGTGGCGAGCATGTGGTGGAACAGGATCCCGTCCTGCAGCGGCGACAGCGCGTAGATGTCCTGGACGTTGGAGACGCCGCCGGGCACCTGGCCGACGATGCGGTCGATGTCGTGCTGCGCGAGGTCGATCAGCGGCAGCATGTCGGGCGTGATGGCCGTGCAGTCCGGCGCGATCGCGTTGGGGGGGACCGGCACCTCGCGATGTTCGCCCAGCGAGGCGGCCAGCGCCGCCAGCGTGGGCGCGGCGAACAGCGCGCGCACGTCGGCGCCGAGCCCCTGGCCGCGCAGCCGCTCGATCAACTGCACGGCGAGCAGCGAATGGCCGCCCAGCGCGAAGAAGTTGTCGAAGCGGCTGACCCGCTCGACGCCGAGCAGCGTCTCCCACAGCGCGGCCAGCGCGATTTCCGTCGCGCCTTCCGGCGCCGCGTATTCCTCGCGGGCGAAATCCGCGCCTTCCGGCGCAGGCAGCGCGCGCCGGTCGAGCTTGCCGTTCGGCGTGAGCGGCAGCGCGTCGAGCACCACGTACGCCGCCGGCACCATGTAGTCGGGCAGGAGGCCGCCCAGGTAGGTGCGCAGGCGGCTCGCCAGCTGCGCCGGCTGCCGTTCCGGATCCGCCGAGGCCGTGAGATACGCGACGAGGCGCTTGTCGCCCGGCGTGTCCTCGCGCACGATCACGGCTGCCTCGCGCACGTCCGGATGTCCGGTCAGGCGCATCTCGATCTCGCCGGGCTCGATCCGGAAGCCGCGAATCTTGACCTGCTGGTCGTTGCGGCCGAGGAACTCGATGTTGCCGTCGCTTCGATAGCGCCCCAGGTCGCCGCTGCGGTACATGCGCGCGCCGGGCACCGGACTGAACGGATCGTCCAGGAAGCGCTCGGCGCTCAGCTCGGGCCGGTTCAGATAGCCGAGCGCGACGCCCGGCCCGCCGATGTAGAGTTCGCCGGGCGCGCCGAGCGGCACCGGCCGGCGGTGTTCGTCGAGCAGGTAGATCCGCGTGTTGGGGATCGGGCGGCCGATCGGGATCGCGCGGGCGCGATCGACCGATTCGATCAGGTGGGTGGCCGCGAACACCGTCGTTTCGGTCGGGCCGTAGCCGTTGACGAGCCGTTGCGGCGGCGTGCCGCGCAGCACGTCGGCGATGACGGTCGGATCGAGCGCGTCGCCGCCGACCATCACGGTCCGGAACTGCGGGAAGATCGGCGCGAGCGTGGCGGCGACCTGGTTGAACAGCCCGACGGTCAGCCAGATCGTGTTGATGCGGGCGTCGCGCAGCGTATCCCTGAGCGACTCCGCCGACAGCAGCGCGGCCGGGTCGAGGATCACGACGGCCGCGCCGTTGAGCAGGGCCGGCCAGATTTCCAGCGTGTTGGCGTCGAACGCCGGATTGGACACGAACGCCATCCGGTCGCCGGGGCCGTAGTGCGCGAAGGTGCTGTTGATCGCCAGCCGGTTGATCGCGCGGTGCGGCACCAGCACGCCCTTGGGGGTGCCGGTGGAGCCCGACGTGTAGATCGCGTAGGCGGCCAGTTCGCTGGACAGCGCGAGGCCGGGATCGGTCTCGACGCCGGGGGCCATCAGCGCGTCGGCCGCGACGGTGGGCCGCGCGGTGCCGGCAACGGCGGCGCCGTCTTCGGTCAGCACGAGGGCCGCGGCGCTGTCCTCGATGATCCACGCCTGGCGTTCGACGGGCGTCTGGGTGTTGATCGGCACGTAGGCGGCGCCGGCCTTGAGGATGGCGAGCTGGCTCGCGACCAGCGCGACGCCGCGCTCGAGCACGGTGACGACGCGCTCGCCCGGCCGGACGCCCGACGCGATCAGGCGGTGTGCGATGCGGTTGGCGAGCGCGTTGGTTTCGGCATAGGTGAGGGTGCGGGCGCCGTGGACCAGCGCCTCGGCGCCGGGGGTGCGGCGGGCCTGCTCCTCGTAGACCTGATGGGTGCCGAGGCGAGCGGGAAACGACGCGTCGGTGGCATTCCAGGTGTCGAGCAGCAGCGTGCGTTCGGCGGCGGACAGCAGGTCGATGCGCGCGACCGGCTGGCGGTCGTCGGCCACCATCGCGTCGAGCAGCGCGAGCAGGTAGCCGCGATGCCGCTCGACGGTGGCCGCGTCGAACAGCGCCGTCGCGTAGTTCAGCGCGCCGCTCACGGTGTCGCCGTCCTCGCTGAGGTGCAGCTCGAGATCGAATTTCACGATGTCGTAGCCGCCGTGCACCACGGACGCCTGCAGCCCGGGCAGATCGAGGCGGCCCGCGCCCTGGCTCTGCCACGCGAACATCGCCTGGAACAGCGGCGTGTGGTCGAGCCGGCGCGGCGGCTGGACGATCTCGACCACCTGTTCGAACGGCAGGTCCTGATGATCCTGCGCGGCCAGGGTCGCGCTTCGCACCCGCGCCAGCAGGTCGGCCACGCTGGGCTGGCCCGACAGGTCGACGCGCAGCGCCAGCGTATTGACGAAGAAGCCGATCAGCGGCTCGACTTCCAGCCGGTTGCGGTTAGCGGTCGGGATCCCGACGACCACGTCGTCCTGTCCGGCGAGGCGGCCGAGCACGGCGGCCCACGCCGCGAGCAGCGTGGCGAACAGCGTGGTGCCGTGCCGCTGGCTCAGGCGCCGCAGCGCCTGCGTGAGTCCGGCGTCGAGCGTCAGCGGCAGCAGCGCGCCCGCGAACGACTGCTGCGGCGGACGCGCTCGGTCGGTGGGCAGGTTGAGCAGCACCGGCGCATCGGCCAGCGCCCGGCGCCAATAGCCGGTCTGCGCCGCCAGGCGGTCGCCGCGGAGCCAGCGTCGCTGCCAGGCGGCGTAGTCCGCATACTGCAGCGCGAGCGGCGCCAGCGGATCGTCGCCCCCGGCCGCGAAGGCGTCGTAGAGCGCGGCCAGTTCGCGCAGCAGCACGCCCTGGGACCAGCCGTCGGACACGATGTGGTGCTGGGTGAGCAGGAACAGATGCGTGTCGTCGGCGAGGCGGATCAGGCGGGCCCGCGCGAGCGGACCGCGCGCGAGATCGAACGGCGCGTGCGCCTCGTCGGCGGACAGCTGCTCGACGCGCTGCGCGGCGTCCGGCAGGCCGCGCAGATCGTGTTCGAGCATCGGCAGGCCGCCGTCGGGCGGCAGGATCCGCGCGACCGGCTGGCCGCCTTCTTCGGCGAACACCGTGCGCAGCGCTTCATGGCGCGCGAAGATGCGATCCAGCGCGCGCCGCCAGGCGAGCGCATCCAGCGCGCCGTGCATGCGCAGCGCCAGCGGGATGTGATAGCTGTCCTTCACGCCGTCGAACTGCGCGATGAACCACAGCCGCTGCTGGGAGAACGACAGCGGCAGCGCGCCGTCGCGGGCGACGGCCGTGATCGGCGGCACCGGTTCGCCGTCGGCGTCCGCATGGGCGCGGCGTTCGCCGACCAGCGCGGCAAGCTGCGCGAGCACGGGCGCGGCGAACAGGTCGGCGAGCGGGATCGCGACGCCCAGCGCCTGCTGCAAGCGCGCCAGCAGCTTCACGGCGAGCAGCGAATGTCCGCCGAACGAGAAAAAGTGATCGAAGCGGCCGACGCGCTCGACGCCGAGCACATCGGCCCACAGCGTCGCGAGCTGCGTCTCGATTTCGCCCACCGGCGGCGCATACGCGTCGCGTGCGTAGTCGGCGTCCGACGGCGAGGGCAGCGCGCGGCGGTCGAGCTTGCCGTTCGGACTCAGCGGCAGCGCGTCCATCCGCACGAACGCCGACGGCACCATGTAGTCGGGCAGCGTCTGCCCGAGCGTTTCGCGCAGCCGGTCGACGTCCAGCGGCGCGCCGGCCTGCGGCACCACATAGGCGACCAGCCGCGCCGCGCCCGGCGTGTCTTCGCGCGCGATCACCGCGACCTGCGCGACGTCCGGCGCGGCCAGCGCCGCCGTTTCGATTTCGCCCAGCTCGATGCGCAGGCCGCGAATCTTGATCTGGTGGTCGAGCCGGCCGAGATACTCGATTTGCCCGTCCGCGCGCCAGCGCGCCAGATCGCCGCTGCGATACATGCGCGCGCCCGGCGTGAACGGATTGGCGACGAAGCGCTCCGCGCTCAGCGCGGGGCGGTTCAGGTAGCCTCGCGCGAGGCCCACGCCCGCGATGTACAGCTCGCCGGGAACGCCGACCGGCTGCGGCTGCAGCGCCCGGTCGAGCACGTACAGCTGGATGTTGTCGATCGGCGCGCCGATCGGCACGGAGACAGCGTCGGCCTCCGGCCGGCAGGGCCAGAAGCTCACGTCCACCGATGCCTCGGTCGGACCGTACAGGTTGTGCAGGCGGGCGGAGAAGCGGGCGAGGAAGCGGTTCTGCGCGTCCGGGCGCAGCGCTTCGCCGCTGCACATCACGTCGCGCAACGTCGCGCCGCAGCGTGCCGGCGCGCTGTCGAGAAAGGCGTCCAGCATCGACGGCACGAAGTGGGTGACGGTGATGCCGGCGGCATCGATCACCGAGGCCAGATAGAGCGGGTCGCGGTGTCCGCCGGGGCGGGCCATCACCAGCCGCGCGCCTTCCAGCAGCGGCCAGAACAGCTCCCAGACCGACACGTCGAAGCCGAACGGCGTCTTCTGCAGCACGCGGTCCGACGCGTCGAGCCGGTAAGCTTTCTGCATCCACGCCAACCGGTTGACGATGCCGCGATGCTCGACCATCACGCCCTTCGGCTTGCCGGTCGACCCCGACGTGTAGATCACGTAGGCGCCTTGAGCCGGGCCGGCGGCGTCGGGCGGCGGGGCCGCAGGGTGCGCGGCGATGGCCGGGCGCTCGCCGTCGAGGCGCACGATCGTCGCCCGGGTGCCGGGCAGCCGCGCGAGCAGCCGGTCCTGGGTGAGCAGCACCGGCACGCGCGCGTCGTCGAGCAGGTACGCGAGGCGCTCGGCGGGGTAGTCGGGATCGAGCGGCAGATAGGCGGCGCCGGCCTTCAGCGTGCCGAGCAGGCCGACCATCATGTCGAGCGAGCGCTCGACGAACAGCCCGACGATGCTGTCCGTCGCGACGCCCCGCGCGCGCAGATGATGCGCGAGCTGATTCGCGCGGCGATCCAGCTCGGCATACGACAGGCTGGCCGTTTCGTCCTCGAGCGCGATCGCATCGGGCGTGCGGGCGGCTTGCTGCTCGAAGCGCGCGTGCAGCGTCTCGCGCGGATAGTCGGCCGCGGTGTCGTTCCATTGGCGCACGACCTGGTCGCGCGCCGCCGCGTCCAGCAGCGCGAGTCGGCTGAGCGGGACCTCGGGGCGGCTGGCCGCGTCCTCGATGAGCCGGAACAGGCGCGTCTGATGTCCGGTCAGTTCGGCTTCGGTATACAGCCCGGGATTGCCGTCGAAATCGATCCGCAGGCTGTCGTAGTCGACCGACGAGATCGACGCGGAAATCGTCAGGTCGGCCGGCGCGCCGGTCGACAGCGTGTGCGAGGTGAAGCGCGGGCCACCCGAGCGGGGGCCGTCGAAGAACGCGATGTTGATCTGCGGGCCGTACAGCCGCTGCCCGAGCGCCGACAGGCCCAGCTCGCGGCTCAGCTCGGTGCTGCGGTAGCGCTGGCGCAGCTGCGCCTGCAGGATTTCCCGGGCGGTCTGCTTGAGGACGCCGGCGAGCGTATCGGTCGAGCGGATCGCGAGCCGCAGCGGCAGCACGTTGACCGCCATGCACGGGATCTGCCGCGCCACGCCCATGCGCGCGGGCACCGGCAGGCCGAGCACGATGTCTTCCGCGCCGCTCAGCCGGTGCAGATAGATCGCGGTGGCCGCGATCAGCAACTGCGCCCAACTGCCCTCGACGCCGTGCGCGTGCAGGCGGTCGAGCGCCGTGCGGTCGAGGTCCGCGCTGCGGCGCACGAAGGTGTGGGAGACGGCCGTGGTGTCGCGGTTCGACAGCATCGCCGGCTGCGGCCGGTCGGCGAAGCGCTTGAGCCAGAACGCGCGGTCGCGCTCGAACTGCGGCGAGGCGCGATAGGTGTCTTCGTCTTCCAGCAGCAGGCGCAGCGGCTGGAACGCGCCGTCCGGCAGCGGCGCATCGGCCAGCTTGGCCGCGTACACCTCCAGGATACGGCGCAGGATCATGCTGGCGGCCACGCCGTCCGCGACGAGATGGTGATAGCGCTGATACCAGAACACCCGTTCCGGCGCGACCTTGAAGAGCGCATACGCGAACAGCGTGTCGCGCGTGAGATCCGTCGCCCGGCCGAAATCGCGGCGCATCCAGGCCTCGGCCGCCGCGCGCGGATCGGCTTCGCCGCTCACGTCGACGATCGGCAGGTGCCAGTCGTCGAGCGTGCCGATGATCTGCGCGGGCACGCCGTCGGTTTCGATGAAGCGGGTCGTGAGCGATTCGGCTTCGGTGACGACGTGCCGCAGCGCGCTTTCGAATACCTGCAGATCGACCGGCTCGTGAAACTCCACGTAAGACGCCGTGTTGTACGACGGATTGGTGACGTCGAGCTTGTGCGCGATCCACAGGTCGAGCTGCGCGGCCGACAGGGAGCGGGCAAGGTGCTTGTCGAAAGTGTTCATGGCGGGCGTCTTGGATAAGGGGGGAGACTCGCGGCCGGTCGCAGCCGGCTTATTCCATGGTGCGAAGAAACGGGCTGGCGATCGCGAAGAGCGCGACCGCCAGCAGCCCGACCCCGGCGCCGACGAACAGGCCGGGCGTCGAGACGTAATGGATGAAAAAGCCGGTGAGGATCGACGACAGCGGCGCGGTGCTGGTCAGCAGCAGCATCTGGAAGCTCATCACGCGCCCGCGCATCTCGGCGGGAATCCGCGCCTGGATCCACGCGAGCAAGCGGACCTCGACGACGCCCGCGGCCAGACCGAGGCACAGCATCAGCGCGCCGCCGGCGAGCGGCGAGCCGATCTGGCTCATGGCGATCAGGATCGCGCCGATCAGCAGGTCGACGTGAAACAGCAGCCTGCCCGCGGACATCCGCAGCACGCGCGACAGCCGGCTCGACAGCAGCATGCCGGCGATGCTGCCCGCGCCGAGCATCGACAGCATCGTGCCGCCCACTTCGGCGCCGCGATGCAGCTGCGCGGTGATCAGCAGCGGCAGTCCCACCAGCAGGGGGCCGCTGCGCAGGAAGATCGACACCGCCCAGTACGCGTACAACGCGCGCAGCGAGCGATCGGCCCCGATCCAGGTCGCGCCCTGCGCGATCGCGGCGAACATCCGGCCCTTCGCCGGCGCGGCCGCGCCGGCGGTGTTGAACCTGACGACCCGGGTCAGGGTCAGCGCCGCCAGCAGGTAGCTGAACGCGTTGAAGAGGAACGCCAGCCCCAGTCCGCCCGCGCCGCCTTGCGGCGCGCCGTCGAACAGCTTCAGGCGGGGCAGCACGAGCAGGAGGCTGGTCAGCAGCGGCCCGAGGAAGGTGGCCAGCTGCGCGAGGCTCATGAAGATCGCGAGCGCCGATTGCAGACGCTCCTTCGGCACGGTCTGCGGTACCAGCGAGGCGGCGGCCGGGCCCGAGAACGCGCCGACCACGCCCATCGCGAACGCGAACAGGTAGACCGCTTCCACGCGGGCCTGGCCACTGACCACCAGCACGCCGAGGCCGCCCAGCAGCGCCGCCGACGCGAGGGTGGAGCGCTGCAGGATCCATTTCGGCGAATGGCGGTCCACCAGCGCGCCGCCGATCAGCGTGAAGGCCGCGCGCGGCAGCTCCAGCGCCGCGATCACGAGGCCCAGGGTCACGCTGCTGTGGGTCAGATTCAGGATCAGCCAGGGCAGCGCGCTCAGCGTGAGCTGGCGGCCGACCATCGACATGAAGCCGCCGACCATCTGCCAGACGAACTGCCGGTCGGCGACGAGCGAGCGGGGCGTGCGGTCGGTTTGGGTGAGAACGTCCATGGGGGTCCGGGTCGATGGCCTGTGCTGTCTGTCGCGCGGGTGGGGGCCGTCGCGGTACGGCCGGGTCAGCGCGGCGCCGGGAGGGGGGGCGCCACGCGCGCTCGCGGCGAGGCACGGCGCGCCGGCGAGGCCGGGGCGAAGCGCGGGCCGGGCGCGATGCGGCGGATCGGCGGCAGCGGGGCGGGCGCCGCCGCCTGACGCGCATCGGTTGCGGGAGACGGGAGCGGGGACGATGCCGGGGTGTGCGTCATGATGGCCTGGGTGCGCGAGTTCATCGAACGGAGGACCGAAAGCGCTTGCCGGAGCGGGGCCGACGGCCGGCGCTCGCGGCCGCGCCGGCCGCGGGGGGAGCGAAGGGCGGTCGGCCCCGCCGTTCGCTCCGGGTTGCCCGCGCGGTTACTGAGTGGCAACCGGAATCGCGGCGTAATCGAGCACATTCAGCTTCTCGAACGTGTCCATCACCTTCGGCGTGAGCAGTCCCATCTCGCGGACCGCCGGCACGAGCCGACGGAAAATCGAGCGGCGCATCGAGCTGGCGACGTCCGAGTGCCGCACCAGATGGCTGCATTCGCGCTTGGACATGCCCATCGGTTCCCAGATGTCGTCGGCGCACAGGTGTTCGTGCAGCGTATGGGCGCCTTCCGACACGAACTCCTCCCGCTCCTTGCGCTCCGTGCCGCTCATCTCGCGGTACGCGCGGCTCAGCGTGATGCGGCCGATCGCGAAATGCCGGGCTTCGTCGCGCTGGATCCGCGTGACCAGATCCTTGATGAACGGATCCTGCGTATAGCTGACGATGCTTTGAAACAGCGACAGCGCGATGCCTTCGACCAGCACCTGCATGCCGAGGTTGGTGATGTCCAGATGCGAGCTGGTGATCGTGTCTTCGAGCAGGCTTTTCAGCGACCGGCTCATCGGATAGCTGATCGGCAGTTTCTCGTTGACGAGACGTCCGTACGCTTCGATGTGGCGCGCTTCGTCGATCATCTGTCCGGCCGCGCACAGCCGCGCGTCGAGATTCTCCTCGGCGGTCGCGAGCTTCGCGGCGCAGATCATCGCGGCCTGCTCGCCGTGCAGGACCTGCGACAGCATCCAGCCTTGCCAGTGATGCCGGACTTCGGTGCGGCCCTTCTCGTCGAGCTTGTTCCAGACGTCCGAGCCGTAGATCAGGAGCGTCGCGTCGGGCATGCCGAGCGGATTGCTGCCGTTCACCTGATATGACCAGTCGATGTCGGTATTGACGTCCCACTGGTTCGCCTTCGCCTTCTGGTACAGCGCGTTCAGGTCCCGATCGCTGAAGTCATAGCTTTCCGCCATATAGGCGTCGACCGCGAAATTCCACTTGACTGGCTCTTCGCCAGCCGACCTTCCCACCATTAATGACATGGCCACTCCGGCTCATAGGTTGAAATACCGCTGTCGAACGCGGCCCTGCAGGGCGGTGCGATCCGACCGCGCTCAGGCCAGCTGTTGCGCGAGCAGCCGGCTGTCGAGCTCCTCCAGCGTCGTGGTCTGGGTCAGGTTGATCTGTTCCGGATCGATCGACCCGTAAAGCTGTTCGCTGAACACGATCAGCTCGACGACGTTCAGCGAATCGATGCCCAGCTCGCCGATGCCGACGTTGGTTTCGACGCGCTCGACGTTGAGGATCTTGGCGACTTCGTTGGCGAGAAGCTGCAGCGTGTTGACTGCCTGACCCGTGCTCATGAATTTCTCCGGAAATAGAACTGCGATTGGTCATGTAAAGCGATCGGCGCGCAGGGCGTCGCGCGCCGGTTTCAGGCGGCGTGTCGCGCCGTGGTCCGCCTTGACGCGTGGAGAGGTTCCGCATCGATCGCGGTCTTTCCGATACGGTGACGCCTGCCGTCCGGCACGGACCGCAGGCTGTCGTGCTTCGCGAAAACGATCGCGGGCGCATCGCGGCCGGCGGGTTACCGCCGTGCCGGTCGCGGCGTCGTTGCGCGCGCCGCGCGGCGCGCCGACCGAACGCTTCCGATACGCGGCGCGTCCGGCATTCCCCTTTGCCGGCCGGCCTGGAAAAGGGGGATGCCGCACTGCTTCGCACTCGGCACGGATGCGCTCCATTGATTGAATCCGTGCGGCGAATTCTTGAAAAATTTGCCCTTTCCGGCAAACGAAATTTGCGCAGTCGATGCATGCTCTGCGCTCATTCACGCTCGCCGAGGCCCGCCTGGAGCGGGTTCGAGTGGTGTGCGAGCGCGTTGGGCGGGATCGGTGTTTGCCGTTCGTCAGGAACGGGCGAGGTGGGAAATGGGAGAGACGAGACTACCCGCGCCGGTTTCGCGGGAGCCATCAACGGATGGCTGCGGCGCTTCGCAAGGCCGCGCGGCGCGCGGGGTTTCGGCCTCGCCGCCGCGGCGGGCCGCTCTCGCGCCGGTGCCGGAGCGGACGAGATGCGGTCGCCGGGTGCCGCCGGCACCCGGCCGCTCGACGACATCCGCGGCGCCGTGCCGGCGTATCCCGACGCGCGGCTCGGTACCGGCGGCCGATACCTTATTCGGTGGCGTCGAATGCCGCGTGGTAGCGCACCGTTCCGTCGGGCAGCGGTCCGCCGAGCGACAGCGCCTGAAAGTAGGGCGCCGGCACGCCGGGCAATAGCAGCCCGGGATGCGCGGCGAAGCCGAAGCGGCCGTAGTAGCCCGGCTCGCCGAGCACCACGCAGCCCAGTCCGCCGATGCGCGGCAACTCGGCGAGCGCGGCGCGCAGCAGCGCCGATCCGATTCCCGAACCCTGCAGGTCGGGCGTGACGGATATCGGCCCCAGCCCGTACCAGCCGGCGGCCCCGGATGAGATCGCGACCGGCGAGAGCGCGACGTGACCGACGAGGCGATCGCCGTCTTCCGCGACGAGCGATATCGCCAGCTGGCCGGCGCGCCGCAACGCGGCGACGATGAACGACTCCGTATGGGTCGAGTGCGGGGCCGCGCGGAAGGCGGCTTCGGTGACTCGGGCGATGGCCTCGATGTCGGCGGCGCGTTCGGGCCGGATGATGAGGTTGAGGTGCGTATGCGGGTTCATGGAGGAGGCCTTCGCGACCGGATCGGTCATAGTGTTCGGTTGAGTTTAGTCAAGGATAGGGCGGCGCGCTTCATACGCAGAAAACCGACCGGTCGACGACCGTGCCGGACGGGCTCGGTCCGTCGAAACACCGCGCGACGATATATCCGGGCGGAATCTTGCCGATCCGCAGCGCCGCCGGCGCGAAGCCGAACCGACGGTAGTAGTCGATCGAGCCGAGCGCCACGCATCCCGCCGCGCCGCGATGCCGCAGCAGGTCCAGACCCGTTTCGATCAATTCGGCGCCGACGCCGTCCTGCCTGAATTCGGGCAGCACGACCAGCGGGGAGAAACCGTACCAGGACGGCCGCGCCGGGCCGGACGATGCGTCGTGCTCGATTGCGATGGGGGCGAGCGCGACGTGTCCGACGATGAAGCGCTGATACTCCGCGACCAGCGACAGCGTCAGATCGCGCTCGTTGCGCAGCAGGTCGATCGTCAGATGTTCGGCCGGTAGCTGAAAATCCTCGTGCGCGGCGGACTTGATCAGGTCGGCCGTGATCGACCGGATCTGGTGCGCGTCCCAGCGCGTTTCGTGTCTTACGATGATGTTGTTCATCAGTCATCCGTATTATTTGTTCTTTTGGGCGAGGTATGGCCGTGGGGGGCGGGGGGCGGGGGGGGGCCCCCCCCGGGGGGCCCCCCCCCGCCCCCCCCCCCGGCACTCAGCGGCCGCGCGCGGCGAGCTGGTTGTCGAGTTGAGGGCGGACGCTTTCCCGGCCGAGACGCGTGATCCGGTAGGGGCCGCTGTCGATGCTCGCGATGAAGCCGCGCCGCTTGAGTTTCTTGAAGACGTCGAGCGTGCAGTCGCTCAGGCGCAGGCCGTGGCGATTGAAGCAGTCGACGGACGTCAACTGGCCGTCGACGCGCAGATGATGAATTGCGCCGCCTTGTGCGAGCACGTGCAGAACGCGCTGTTCTTGCTTGGAAATGTTCATGCTGGAACCAGGTTGTAACCCCATACGCAAAGAGCGCCGTTCGCATTGCGCGAACACGCTGCCTAGTGCGGGCTAACTCGACTTCACGTCAGTGAAGCGGTTAGCAGGTGGTTACAATCTCCAGCATAAATCCTCGGACGATCCGCGAAGGCGGAAAGAGAAAAAGACGAGGCTGGAATCTAGCTTTCGCACCCGAAAGCTGTCAAGCGGCCGGCCAGCTTGTGTCGTGGAGATGCAACGTTCGCCGAACGCGGCGGGTGGCTGTGCCTCGGTTGTCTGCCGGAACGCAAGACCGCGACACGTTTCCTGTCGATCAGGTCCGGCTGACCCGCTTGCGGAAGGGGGGCGATCGATGTGGCAGTCATCGGCATCGCTGTTGCCGCCGTCACGCGTATCCCTCGATGCTGGCGATCCCGAGCGATACGTGCCGATCCCTGCCGATATGCGCTCGGGAACGGCGACAAGCGGCGACTATGTTCCCCACCAGGGGGCGTCGCGATCGACGGCAATGCAGACTTTCGAACCACATGGCCGAGGTGGGTGAGCAGGCTGCCCAGCGCGTCGTCGTCCCCCCCGGCCGACCGCTTCCTTACCTCGCTTTTGTCGGTAATTCCGAGAAGTGCGCGTCATGCGGGGAGAGTTCGTCGCCGCGCACTTCGGCGAGGCAGCCGTACAGCGCCGGACGGCGGCCTCTCAGCCATCGCTGCCCGGTGCTCATCTCGACCAGTTGCAACGCGAGATCGGCCACCACCATCGCGTCTTCGCATGCGGTCGTTTCGGCAACGATGCGGCCGTAGGGATCGAGGATCATCGCGTTGCCGGTCCGGACCTCGTCCTCGTCCTGTCCCACCCCGTTGCTGAAGATGACGAAAATCCCGTTGTCGTGGGCGCGCGCGGGCAGCC
Source organism: Burkholderia alba (assembly GCF_034721475.1). NCBI lineage: Bacteria > Pseudomonadati > Pseudomonadota > Betaproteobacteria > Burkholderiales > Burkholderiaceae > Burkholderia > Burkholderia alba. The sequence continues at coordinate 245,081 of NZ_JAWJWL010000002.1, forward strand.
ATCGCATCAGCCACTCGCGGCCGTTCGGTCCCTGGAATTCCGCCGCGATGGCATCGGGGTCGCGCTGCCGGTCGTGCCATTTGAGCAAGGGGATCGGCTTCATCGCATGAGGGCTTCGGGAGTGTGTGCCGCCCGTCTGATGCGGCGCGATGAGAATCGTCGCGCCCAATAGCGCGGTGGCGCGAACGTTCTCGATGAGGTTGTTGTCCCAGCAGATGAGAATGCCGATTTTCACGCCCCACGGCGTCTCGAAGACCGTAAAGCGATCTCCGCTGCTGATGTGCTCGTGTTCGAACGCATGCAATTTGCGGTGGCTGTGCAGCGCGCCATCGGGCATGCAGACGACGTAGGTGTTGAATAGCCGTCCATCGGGCGCCACCTCGAGCAATCCCGCGCCGATCGCGATGTCGAGTCGGGCCGCGGTTTTCCGAACGATCCCGATCGAAGGGCCATCGATCGGTTCCGCCAGCGCCTCCAGTTCGGCTCGATCCAGCCTCGGTATGTGCCAGTAGCCGGTGATACACATCTCGGGGCAAATCACCAGGCGCGCGCTTCGGGAGGCCGCCGCCTCGGCGAAGTCCGCGATTCGGCCAAGGTTATACGGCTTGTCGCTGGCGCGATGCTGAAATTGAACTGAAGCAACGCGAAGGATCGATTCTGGCATTATTTCTCTCGGCTTATTGTTGGTCTTGGAATGGCTGAAGCCCATTCCGGGCGTTTTTTACTCGCTGATATTATTTTTCGAATGATCGGCCGGCCGCCGATCCGAACCTGTCCGCGATCTCGCATGTGCGCGGAAGCGTCATCCTGTCGGCCGGCCGAGCCCCCTTCGGCGGAAAGCGTCGCTGGCGGATTCGACGCGGCAACCGTTGCCCGGCGGTTTGCCGGGCTCCCGTTTTCGGCGACCGCCCGGGAAGCACCGCCGGGGGCGAGCTTCCCGGACCACCCGGAATGTCCGTGAAGGAAGCAGGCGCCCCCGGGAAACCCGTTTTCCGCGCCTGCCGTGACGCATTGCCGCTCAGCGGCGCAAGCCGATGCGCTGCTCACTCATGCGGACGAACCCGCGCGTCGATGGCGGCGCGGGGAGCGACGGAGGCATGCATGCCCGACAAGGTGAGAACCGCAATGGCGGTCGCGGCGGCGGCCCCCGTATAGAAGATGGTGCCGAGGCCGTAGTGCTGGCCGATGAGGCCGAGCAGCGGCGGGGCGGCGAGCAGGCCGGCGAAGCCCATGGCCGACACGGTGGCGATCTGCACCGCCGGACGCGGCAGGGCGCCCGCCATGCTGAACAGGACGGGCACGACGTTGGCGAGACCGGCACCGGCGATCGCGCAGCCGACGATCATCACGACGGGGTCCTTGCTCAGCGGCCCCGCCGTCAATCCCGCCGCGGCAATCAGGCCGCCCGCGCAGACCAGCGCGCGCGAGCTGAATTTGCGGCGAATGACGTCCCCGGCGAAACGCATGACCGCCATGAACCCGGCGAAGACGGCGTAGCCCATCAGCGCGACTTCCTTGCCGGCGCCAAGCGTGTGCCGCATATAGACCGCCGCCCAGTCGAGCACCACGCCTTCGCAAGCGAAGGCGAACGTGGCCACCACGCCCAGAAGCAGCGCGGGTCCGACCAGCGCGAGCCGCGTTTTTCCGGAAGCCTGCTCGCCCCCTTCCGCCGGCGTGCCGGACAACAGCCCGCGCTGGGCCCACAGAAACAGGACGAACATGGCGGCGGCGATCGCGAGCGCTTCGACCGGCGGAGGACATACGCGCATCAGCAGGGCCCCGGCGCCCGCGGCCGAGAGGCCGCCCAGGCTCCACATTCCGTGAAACGACGACATGTAGGGGCGGTTGAAGCGCTTTTCGACATCGCTGGCGTGGGCGTTCATGGCCACGTTCATGGCGCCGCCCGATGCGCCGAACAGCAGCACGATGACGGCGAGCGTCACGACGTCCGGCGCGAGCGGAATGACGCTCGCGAGGCCGCAATACACGACGGCGCTGATGCGGATCGATCTCGCCACGCCGATTCGCTGGATCAGCCACGCGCTGAACGCCATGGCCACGACGGTGCCGCCTCCGAGCATCAACAGGATCAGGCTGAGCACGAAAGGGGCGAGGCCCAGGCGTTCCTTGAAGACCGGGATCTGCGTGGCCCACATGCCGATCAGCGCGCCGTTGACGAAGAACATGGCGGCTGTCGGGTGCCATGCGCGCCAGTGCTGGCGCGTAGTCGCGACGGCGTCAGGCATGATGGACTCCTGCCGGGTGCGGATGGACGGCCGGCGTTGAACGGGGCATCGCTGTTTTCATGGGCATGCAATAGATCTCGCGGTGGTCGGCATCGGAGGCGATCCTGTGCGGGGCTTCGCATGCGAGCCCCCGAGGTTCGCCCGAGGATCGGCAAGGCGCCGAAGGCAGGTGGGTACGTCCCGGCGGGGCGAGTCGGGCGCGACGGCCGATAACCGGGAAACCGGACGGCATGTCATGAGGGCTGTCGAGGCGATGCGTGCCCCGCGTCACGAAGAGGCTGTGGCGCAAGCGCTGCGCGACTCGCCGGCGGGGACTTCGCCCGGTCGTGGAAGGGACCCGCGACCACCCAGCGGCCGTCGATCAACACGCCGCGAGGCCGGTGGCGGCAGACCGTGTCGAGAATCGCGGTACAAACGGCGGCAGACGCGCCGCTATCGGCGATCAGATCCCCGTCATACAGCAGGAGGTCGGCGCGTTTGCCCACGGCGAGTGTTCCCGTTCCGGAAAACGTCAATGCCTGCGCGCCCTTCCACGTCAGCAGGTCGATGACATCGCCCGCCAGCTCGTTGCGCGCGCGGCCCTCGGCCCCGATGAGGCCGGGCGGCGCGCCCCGCCCCCAGCCGAGCGCGGCCTGCGTGCGGCGCGCGATGCCGGCGCGCGCGATATCGCCGCGCTGTCCGGGCTGCTCCGCCGGTTCCCCGGCCGGATAGACGACGTGGGACGGGCTGTGCCGCAAGTGTTCCCGGTCGGCGAACGACATCGGCGCGGCCGGCACGACGAGCGTGTTTTCATCGAGCACGTCGAGGCTGCGCAGCAGGCCGAGGCCCGTGCAGCCGTACGCATCCTTGAACGCATCGGACCAGGGGGCGCCGCCGTCCACGCGAACGACGAATCGCCTGCGGATGCGCCGGGCCAGCGCGTGCAGCCCGGTCAGCAGGTGGGTCGATGCCGCGAGCTGAGAGCCGACGGCGGGCTGGATCGCGAGTCGCGCGCCGTCGAAACGCCGAGCCGTCCGCTCGTAGTCGCGCAGGCATTCGGCGGTGTCCCAGCCGACGGGGCCGGGCTCGGGACCGAGCCACAGATCCGCGTACTCTCGATGAAGACTCGCGCGCACGCCGACCCGCGTGATGGCGGCAAGGCTTTCTTCCACCCGGAATCCGAACATGCCGACGGTGGTGACGCCGTTCGATACGGCCTCGAGGAGGAGGTCGCCGAGCTGGGCGACGCGGCGCTCGCCGGCGTTCGCCGCCGTCGAAGCGGCCGAGTCGTCGCGGCGAACGGCGCCCGCCGACAGGCTCGCATTGACGAGACCCGGCAAACACACGAACGCGCTGCCGTCGACAGGCTCGAACGCCGACAGCGTGCCCGGCCGCGCGATCCCGACGATCTCGCCGTCGCGGATTTCGATATCCGCGCGTTTCAGCATGCGATCCGCCGAATCGTAATAACGCACGTTCGAGATCACCGAGGCGACGGCGGCCCCGGCATCCGGGTGGGCATGGTCGGTAGCGGACAATTCGGTTCCCTCGTGTCGATGACAAACGCGTCGGCCGCCGTCGTCCAGGCGGAATCGCGCCCCCTCCCGATGCCGGATCCGCGCGCAAGTGCCGCGTGTCGGGCGAGCAACTGCATCGGAATGATGTGCAGGACAGGCGTCAGTAGCCCGCGGTGCTGCCCGAGCCGGATGAGGTCAAGATTGACGTTGGCCGGCATGCTGCAATCCGCGTCGGCGAACACGAACAGTTGGCCGTTGCGCGCGCCGACTTCCTGCAGGTTGGAATTCAGCTTTTCCAGAAGCCGGTCATGGGGCGCGGTGACCACGACCGGCATGTCGGCACTGACGAGCGCCAGCGGGCCATGCTTGAGTTCGCCGGCGGGAAAGGCTTCGGCATGGACGCACGCGATTTCCTTCATGCTCAGCGCGCCTTCCACCGCCACGGGGTAATGCATTCCGCGACCGAGGAACACCATGTTGTCGCGGGGCGCGAGGCGTTCGGCCCAGATCCGGATGCGGGGCTTCAGCGCGAGCACTTCGTCGATGGCGTCGGGCAGCGCGCGCAGCGCCTGCAGGTGGCGCCGCTCGTCCTGCGCGGCGAGCGCGCGGCGCGTCCGGGCCAGCACCAGCGTGAGAACGAACAGGGCGATCAGCTCGGTCGCGCAGGTGCGCGCGGGCGTCATGCGGCCTTCGATTGCGGTGGGAGGCGTGAAGGCCAGTGCGCATGCGCGTGCGAGCGCGGCGTTGCAGATGGCGAGGGTATTCGGCATCCCCATGCGTTCGGCGAGTTCGATCGCCCCCAGGAGGTCGGCCGTGTCGCCGCTTCGCGACAGGGCCACCACCAGGGAGCGCGGCTTGGCGACGCTGTCCCGGTAGCGGAATTCGCTCGCGAACTCGACGCTCACGGGGAGCGCGGCTAGGCTCTCGATCCAGCCCTTGGCCAGCAGCGCCAGGTGGTAGCTGCCGCCGCACGCGAGAATCAGCACGGAGTCGACCGCGGGCAGGATCCGGCGCGCCTGCTCGCCAAAGCATTCGGGAGAGAGTCCGTGGAAGCCGTCGAGGGTGCGGGCGACCGCGAACGGCAGCCTGTCCAGTTCCTCGAACAGGTCGTCGGTCTCGACGGGCGCGGCTAGGTCAGCGGCCTTGGGGTGAATCATGTCAGACATGCGGATTTCCTCGGGCAACGCGCGTCGGCGGCATCCGGGCAGGCGCACGCCCGAGGGCGATCGCGCCTGCAGGAGCGGGGCGGTCGGCGGCGAACCGTCACACCTGCACGGCGGCCAGGCGCTCCACGAGCAGCCGGTGTCCCGGCCGGCACGAAAGAATCGAGCCCTCCGGGCCGCCCGCCTGCAATTCCACGCCTTCGAAATCGGGGATGGCGAGCTTCGCGCCGTTGCGGACCAGCTCCTCTCCGCCGATGCCGACGCAGTAGGCGCCGGCGGTGACCGCCGAGGTGACGCCGCTGCCGGCATCCTCGAAGACCATGGTGCGCGCGGGCGGCACGCCGAGACGTTCGGCCGCGAGCAGGTAGGGATCGGGATGCGGTTTGCCGCGGGCCACGTCGTCGCGCTCGACGATCACCGAGAAGTACGGCTTCGCCTTCAGCATCTCGATCACGCGATCGATCTTGTAGCGCCAGCCGCTCGTCACGACACCGATGGTGATGCCCGCCTCGCCGAGGCGCGAAACGAGCCGCGCGACGCCGGGGATGGTGTCGTAGTCGGCGGTGTTCTCGACGTGGATGACGTGTGCCTGGACCTTCTCCTGATCGGCGCGCGGCAAGTCGTGGAACAGGGCGCGGATGGTGTTCGGCCCGGGCTGCCCGTGGATATGGCGGTGGATGTCGTCCTCGGTGATCACGCGTCCGTAAAGCTGTCCGGCCTCGCGCCATGCGCGTTCGATCACGGCGCGGGAATCGACCAGGACGCCGTCCATGTCGAACAGGACGGCCGATACCTTGGCTGCGTAGTCGCTCATCGTGTTTCCTCGATCAATTGAAGTTCGCTTCCCACGGTGGCCCGGGCGGCGGCCACCACCACCTGGCCGAGCGAGATGCCGCCGTCGTTGGTCGGCACCAGCTGGTGGCAGTACGGTTTGAATCCGCGCGCCTCGAGCGCGGCCAGCGCATTGACCAGCACGAACTCGTTGCTGAACACGCCGCCGCTCATCACGATCTGCTCGACCTCGAAGCGCTCGGCAAGGCGCGCGCACGTCTCGTCGATGATAGCCACCACCGTCGAGTGGAAGCGCCGGCTGAGCGCCGCGAGATCGGCGCCGGGCGCGACGAGCAGTTCGACCGCCTCGCGGACGATGGGGCGATAGTCGACTTCGACGCATCCGTCGCGCGACGCGAGGGTGTAGGCGAAGGGTTCGGCGAGTCGGAAATCGCGCCGCAGCAGCGCTTCCATCTCGATCGCCGCCTGCGCCTCGTACTCGATTGTCGAACAGATGCCGAACAGCGCCGACATGCCGTCGAACAGGCGCCCCATGCTGGTGGTCGTGGCCGCGTTGATCCTGCGCGCGGCCATCTTCGCGAACACGTCGCGGCGCTGTTCGTCCAGCGCGCGCAGCGCGGGCACCGCCAGCGCCGCCGCCTGTTCTCCAAAGGTGTCGACCAGCAGGGCGATGGCGACGCGGATCGGCTCCTTGACGGCCTGGTCCCCTCCCAGCAGCAACAGGGGGCGCAAATGTCCGACGCGCTCGAATCCCGTCGCGTCGCCGAGCAGGAATTCGCCGCCCCAGATGGTGCCGTCCGGCCCGTAGCCGGCGCCATCGAAGATCACGCCGATGGTGGTGCCGGACAGTCCGTTCTCCGCCATGCACGAGACCATATGCGCATGATGGTGCTGGACCTGGACGACGCGCATCTCGGTTTGCCCGACCGCCGCCCGAGTCGAGCGGAACGCCGGGTGCATGTCGCAGGCGAGCGTGTCGGCCCGCACCGAGAGCAGGTTCTGCAGATGCGCGGCGCAATCGGTGTGGGACTTGAAGGTGGTGTCGTTCTTCAGATCCCCGATGTGCTGGCTGATGAAGACCTGGTTGGCCTTGCCGATGCCGACCGTGGTTTTCAGCTCGGCGCCGAGCGCCACGATCGAGCCCACCGGATACGGCAGGTGAATCGGATAAGGCGCGTAGCTGCGCGAGCGGCGCATGAAGGACATCAGAGGCGCGTCCTTGCCCTCGCGGACGATCACGCGCACGACCGAATCGTCGACGCGGGTGCGGATATCCCGATCGTTCAAGACGAAGGCGTCCACGAGATCCCGCAGCTGTTCGAGCGCGGCGTGGTTCTCGAAGGCGATCGGATGCCCGGAAAGATTGCCGCTCGTCATCACCAGCACGGAGAGGGCGGGGTCCTCCAGCAGCAGGTGCTGCAGCGGCGTGGACGGCAGCGTGACGCCGAGGTTGGGGTTGCGCGGCGCGATCGCCTCCGGCAGCGTCTCGGGGCGCTTGCGCAGCAGGACGATGGGGCGCTGCGGGCTTTCCAGGAGCGCTTGCTCGTGCGGGTTGACGAACGCCCATCGCGCGGCGGCCTCGCTGTCGGCGACCATGACCGCGAACGGCTTCGCGTCGCGCCGCTTGCGCCGGCGCAGCTCGCGCACCGCCGTTTCGTTGCGGGCGTCCACCGCGAGATGGAAGCCGCCTAGGCTCTTGATCGCGAGGATCGCGCCGGCGCGCAGCATCGCGATGGCCTCCCGCACCACGTCGCCGGTCTCGATGGGCGTGCCGTCCCGGTCGGTCAGCTGCAGGTGCGGACCGCAAGCGGGGCAGGCATTGGGCTGGGCGTGATACCGGCGATCCTCGATGTCGTCGTACTCGCGTTGGCAGTCCGGGCACTGGGTGAACGCGCGCATGGTGCTTTGCGCGCGGTCGTACGGCATGCCGTGGATGATCGAGTAGCGCGGCCCGCAGTGCGTGCAGTTGATGAACGCGTACCGGTAGCGGTGGTCGCCGGGGTCGCGCATCTCGCGCAGGCAGTCGTCGCAGACGTGCGAGTCGGGCGGGATGATCGTGTCCATGTACGCCAGATCGACGCTCTTGCGGATCTCGAAACCCTCGTAGCGCGGCGGCGGCACGTCGTGCGCCACCTGCCGCACGTCGGTGATCCGCGCGAGCGGAGGCGGCCGGGAAACCAGCTCGTCGATGAAGCCGTCGAGGGCCTGCTCGGATGCCTGCACCTCGAGCAGGACCCCTTCGGAATCGTTGAGTACCCAGCCGCAGGTCCCGTAGCGGCGGGCCAGCCGATGGACGAACGGTCGGAAGCCGACCCCCTGCACGATGCCGCAGACCCGGTAGCGGCGGGTCCGCGGCGCGGCGGGATCAGCAGAGTCGGGGGAGTTCCGCGCCATGGAGTTCCTCTAGGGTCGTCTGGGTGCCGTCCGCTTCGACGAGGCGGACCTCGGCTCCGGTGGCGGGTCCGACCTCGCCGATGATGACCGCCTGTCCGCCGACGGGGTCCGCGCGCAGGATGGCCAGCACGTCGTCCGCCACGTCGGGCTCGACGAACAGACAGAGGCAGCCTTCGTTGGCGAGATGGATCACATCGATGCCGAGCATGTCGGCTGCCATGGCGGCTTCCGGCAGGATCGGCAGCGCGGTCCGCTCGAAACGGATGCTGCAGCCGGTCGCGCGCGCATGCTCGTGGAGCACCGCGCACAAGCCGCCACGCGTGACGTCGCGCAGCGAGGCGACCTTGCCGGCCGGCACGCCCTTCAGCACCGCATCGACCATGTGATTGAGCGGCGCGCAGTCGCTCAGCACGTTGCGCTCGAAGCCCAGGCCTTCGCGGATCGAGAGCAGGTGGATCGAGTGGTTGCCGATGTAGCCGCTCAGGAGGATCTTCTGTCCGGGGCGCACATTCTGGATGGAAACCGGCGGCCGCTCCAGCACGCCCACGCCGGCCGTGTTGATGAAGAGCCGGTCGGCGTCGCCCTTGCGGACCACCTTGGTGTCGCCGGCGACGATCTTGACGCCCGCGGCGCGCGCGGTATCGCGCACCGACGCGATGATCGTCAGCAACTCGTCCATCGGCATGCCGGCCTCGATGATGAGGCTGAGCGTGAGATAGAGCGGGCGCGCGCCGCTTACCGCGAGGTCGTTGACGGTACCGCAGACGGCGATCTTGCCGATATCGCCATTGCCGAAGATGATCGGCGTGACGACGAAGGAATCGGTGGTGAACGCGATCCGGTGGGTCGGCAGCTCCAGCACCGCGCTGTCTTCCATGGCGCCCAGGTAGACGTCGCCGAGCGTTTCGGAAATGCGCTCCACCAGCTCCCGGCTCAGCTTCGCGCCGGTACCGTGATCCAGCACCACCGTGTCGTTCGGGTTCTGCGCGGCCGCGACGGGGGCGCCGCCGGCCGTTACGCGCTCGGTCAGCGTAGAGGCCGTATTCATGCGAGGGCCTCTTCGCCGCGGCCGGGGAGATCGTCGTGATCCTTCAGCCGGTCGAGAATCTCCGACGAGGGGGCGATGACGGCGCAATAGCTGGCCAGCCATTCGAGCGCGCGATCGGTGTCCTCGGGCTTCGGCGAGAACACGCCGTCCCGGGGCACCCAGATCTTGTAGCCGCGGAAGAACGCGTCGGCGGCCGTGGTCTGGACGCAGACATGGGTCTGCAGCCCGGTGACCACCACCGTCTTCACGCCCCGCTCGCGCAGGGTGTCGTCGAGCTTGGTCTCGTAGAAGCCGCTGTCGCGGCCCTTCACCACCACCAGGTCAGACGGATGCACCACGTCTTCGATCAGGCGGTTGCCCGGCGTGCCCGCGATGGCCGGAATGGCGCGCCCGCGGTAGCGGCTCTGCACTTGCGGATCGTCGGGATCGTGGATCAGTTGCAGGTGGACGACGAGCTGCCCGGCGGCGCGGATGCCGTCGAGGAACGTGTTGAACTGCTTGAGCAAGCGGCTCAACTGTTCGGGATCGGTGGAAATCTTGTGGGTGAACTCGTACTGTAAATCGTTGGTGAGCACTGCAACGTTCGGCATGATTCGATCACCTTTATCGGGTGTTTCTGGTTGGCGCCGGATAATCCGGCGATGCGGGACGACAGACTTCGGAAACCGATGGAACGGATAAAGCAAAGCCATTTACGTCTGGATATTCCGACTGCGCATGCAACCAAGCGGCCGTGTGCTTGCCGAACGAGTTGTTTTATTTGGGTTGGTACTGATCGATTTGTTTTTATGCTGATTTTGCAAGTCACGGAAAATCCGGCGGCGATCGTATTGCTGCGTTCACCAGCCCGGCCGCCGCAAGGGGCGTTTTTTTATAGCCGGCACGATTTGACCATGCGGGGGTCGTTTCGTAAAATGGCATTTTCGACGCAAACAAGTCGGATATCGAATGGATATCAAATTGTTACACGCGTTTGTTCATCTGACCGATGCGGGCCATTACGGCAACGCGGCGTCGAAGCTGTTCGTCACCCAATCCACGCTGTCCAAGCAAATCCATGCGCTGGAAACCCTGGTGGGCGGGCCGCTGTTCGAACGCGGCCGGCATGGCGCGAAGCTGACCCCGTTGGGCAAGCTGCTGCTGAAGGAAGCGCGCGCGCTCTTGCGGTTGAGCGACGAGATCGATGTCAAGATGCATCGCGCCATTACCGGCATGACCGGCAATCTCGATATCGGATTCGGTATTTCGACGCTCATCACCGCGCCGAGATTGATTGCCGGCTTCCGGGAGACGACCCCCGACAGCCAGATCACCCTCAACGACCTGCCGTCGAAGGAGCAGCACCAGCGCTTGCTGGGCGGCCGGCTCGACGTCGGCATTTGCCGGGCGCCCGACGGCATCGGCGGGTTGTCCTTCAAGCGCATCCTGGACGAGCGGCTGGCGCTGGTCCTGCCTCACGACGTGAAGATGCCTGCCCGGAGCCGGATGTCGGCATTGAACGGTCTGGGTTTCGTCACGCTTTCGCCGTCGCGCGGGCCGGGGCTCGATGCGCAGATCAGTCAATGGTGCGCTTCCGCCCACTTCGAGCCGCGGATCGTCCAGCACGCCAACGACATCCTGACCGTTCATTCCATCGTGGCCGCCGGGTTGGGCGCGGCCTTCCTGCCTTGGCAAGGGGTCGAGGCACTGGGCCGCCGTACTCACCAGCGAGCGCTGACCGGCCCGGCGTCGAAGTGGCCGGTCGGTATCTGCTGGCGGAGCGACGATACCAATCCGCTCTTATTACGATTTATTGACTACGTATCGAAAAATTCATGAGAAGGGGCGCGCATATATTTCATGGCGCCATATTTAAATTTTTCCCCACTATTTGCTTGTTCGTAAAGCGGATGTAATTAATCGGCCGGGATTTTTGATTACCTGCGTTGGAAGATAATCGCAAATTCCGCCTGCGCTTCGATCACGTTTTTACCCCGTCCGATCTTCAGGTCGCGGACAACGGAACCCCGTCGATCGAGAAACCGCCGCTCGCGAGCGCGAGTTGCATGCGCGAATGAGAAATCGGCGACGGCGCAATCCTGGATTGTCGCCGGATCGACCTTGTCGGGTACGACCGCCCACGGGTTCTGATGACGATCACGCCAACCGCGCGCTCGCGCATCCCGCTTCGGACGCGGGATCCATGCCCGCCCGACTGTCAAATTGCTGGTTTACCCTCTGTAGACAGTCTCATTTGGTGGCTCTACATTGGAATCAAGCTGGTATTAAATTGGTTCTATCTCGGAATACCTCAAAGTGACGCGAATTCCCAATAATCAGGCGTGAATGAGGGGGGAGAAAGGGCACGGCCGGCTGCTTTGTCGAATTTGTTTTGGACTGCAAATAAGTCGCCCCCGGCGGCCTGCCGCATGACGTCAGGCCGCACCGGGAAGCCGCCTCGTCGAATGACTCGACGAGGGTGTTCGCCTTGAGAGGATTCGAACCGATGATCAGCCTGAAAGTAAATCGTGCCATTCTGGCGGCTGTCTGTACCACAAGCTTTTTGGCCGCATGCGGCGGCGACGACGGGCCCGCGAGCGGGACGTCGTCGCTGCTCGCGGCGGAAGCGGGGAAAAATGAGACTGGAACGGCCGCAGCAGCGAAGATGGCGGGAGGCGCACCGATGACGAATCCGACGGACAGCAGCGGCACGGCAAGCACGTTCGCGTGCGCCGCGGCCGAGCAGGCGGGAACGCTCGCCGGCACGAATGCCGCGCCGGCGGTACTGCCGACGCTGCGGACCTGGAAAGGCGGCACGGGGGCGATGGCGCTCACGTCGAACAGCCGGATCGTCGTGGACAGCACGGCGCTGTCGCCGGTCGCGAGCAAGCTCGCCGCCGATCTGCTCGTCGTCTCGGGGCTGCGGTTGCCGGTCGTGACGGGCAACACCGCGAACGCTGGCGACATCGTGCTGAGTCTCTCGCCGTGCGGCGCCGCCGCCACGACGGCGATCGGAACGGAAGGCAATACGCTCTACGTCGATCAGGCGGCCGTGCTGCGCGCGACGACGGCAAACGGGGTGTTCTACGCGACGCGCACGCTGTTGCAGATGCTGACGCTGGACGGCCAGCCGGCCGGCAAGCACGCGAGCGTTTCGAAGGGATTCGCGATCGACTATCCGACCTATCGCGAGCGCTCGATCATGTTCGACGTCGCGCGCAAGTTCGCGACCAAGGACTTCCTGCTGCAGTACATGAAGTTCATGAGCTGGTACAAGCTGAATACCTTGCACCTTCACCTGAACGATTTCGCCACCGACGCCAATGGCAAGACGGTCGTGTCGTTCCGCCTGAAGAGCAGCGATCCGGCGTTCAATGCGCCCCTTTCCGACGACGGGCTGTACTACACCGCTCAGGACTGGGCGGATCTGGAAGCCGAGGCCGCGGCCGACGGCATCACGATCGTGCCCGAGTTCGACACGCCGGGGCATTCGCAGGCGTTCGGCAAGGCTCGCCCCGATCTGGCCAACGCATCCGGCTTTCTCGATCCGACCAAGCCCGCCACGCTCACCTACGTCGAATCCGTTTTCAGCCAGTTTCTGCCGTGGTTCAAGTCCGGCCGGATCCATATCGGCGGGGACGAGGTCGCCACGTTCTCCGCCGCCCAGATCGTGCCGTACCTCAATGGCCTGAGCGCCTTCCTGCAGGGCAAGGGGAAGATCGTGCAGACGTGGGGCGACCAGAACTACCTGACGGCCTACAACACGCAATTGACGACCGGGCTCGACAAGTCGGTCTGGATTCAGCGCTGGATCAACTGGGGATCCGAGGCGTCGATCAACTACAAGCAGGCAGGGTATAACTGGACCGATTCGTACGGAGACTGGTACATCGTGCCGTTCGGGCCGAGCTACTTCAATCCGAACGGCCTGTCGGGCACCACGGTGTACGACGGGTGGTTCACCAAGCCGCAGACGAATTCGGCGCAGTATCCGCCCATCGGGGGCCAACTGGCCGTGTGGAACGACAACGGCGCATCGAAGACGTACACCTACGAGACGGATGTCCACGCGTTGCTGAGGGATGCGATACCGGCAGCGGGCCAGGTTTACTGGAGCGGGCAGCAGCGCGACGCGAGCGGCGCGGTGGTGCCGTATTCGACGGTCGGCGCGAATCTCGCGACGCTGGGCTACGGGCCGGGCGCGAACCAGCTGAGCGGCACACTCACGAATCCTCAGGCGGCGTACAAGGCCGCGTATGCGGCCAATGCGCCGGGCAACGTGCTGGCGGGCGGGGCCAGGCCGCAGACGGACGGCTGCGTGAACTGTTCGAACGGCACGCGCATCGGCTACATGGGAAGCCTGACGTTCAAGGGCATCGCCGTCGCGGCGGACGGGACCTATACCCTGCAAATCGGCTACGGCAATGCGCGCACCACGCCGCTCACCGCGCAAGTGAGCTTCAACGGCGGTGCGCCGGTCGTGGTGACGTTCCCGCCGACGGGCGGCTGGGGGAACATTGCGGGCGTGACGGTCACCGGAAAATTCGCGAAGGGCGGAACGAACACCCTGACGATCGCGCCCGCCGGCGCCGGCAGCAATCCGCCGGACATCGACGGCATCAGCCAGCCCGTATCGGCCGGCGCCGCGAAATCCGTCTAGCGCGCAGACGATGCGGCACCGCGCGCCGGCCCGGCCAAGCGCCGGCGCGCCGTTTCACGTCACCGCCGCCCGGCGGATCCGCTCACGCTCACGATTTCACCCACACGCCGCCCGCGCTCGGCGTATTGCCCTGAGTCCACCATTGCGCGCAATACTTCGCGCCCTGGTACATCACGCACGAGCCGCCCGTATACGCGGTCGTCGCCGACCAGTTGGGCGCGCTGCCGCTCACCGCTTTCCAGACCGACGCCTGTCCGGGAATGTCGCCCTGGGTCCACCACTGCGCCTGATAGGTCGTGCCTTGGTACGTGACCGTCGCGCCCGCCGTGTAGACCTGACTGGCCGACCACGGCGAGCCGGGCTGCGGCGTGCCGCCGCTCGATCCGCCGCCGTAGTTCGGATCCTGCGTGACGCCCGTGCCCCACTGGCCGCTCAATCCCTTGAAGATCGACGCGAATCCGTACGGCTGCTGGGTCACGCCCGAGCAGATCGGCGATGCATAGCCGGTGTTGCTCGCGCACGGTTGGTCGCGGCCGATCGACCAGTTGCCGAGGAACCCGTAGCCGTTGTTGGTCGCCGTAGTCAGCAGGGTCTGCGCATTCGCAAGCGTGAAGATTTCGCCCTGCGTATCGTTCTGGCCGATCATCGGCGTCACGCCGACCAACTGCCAGAGCTGCGCGCTCGTCTTGGTCTGGCCGACCGATTTGTACGCGGTGTCGAGCTGCGAATAGAGCGCCTGCCCGGCGCTGATCGCGGCCGCGCCCATGTCGATGCCCGAGGGGCCGTAGTCCATCGCCATCACGTTGACCGCGTCGATCGCGACGTTGTTCGCGATCGCGGCATTGAGCACGTTGAGTCCGTCCTGCGTGAGGCCCGTCGGCATCGTCGGCAGCGTCAGCGTGACGTGCAGCACCCGGTTCTTGGCCGCGGCCGCCGATTGCAGCAGCGCGACCGCCTGGAAGTTGCGGGTGACCGATGTCAAGTCCTGCTGCGACGAACCTTCGATGTCGAAGTCGATATGGCTCAGGCTATAGGTGTCGATCACGGTTTGATACGCGGCTTGCAGTGCGGGCACGCTCGTGCAGGCCTGCATCAGCTGCGTGCCGTTGGCGCCCCCGAACGACACCGCGACTTCGCCGCCTTTCGCGCGATAGTTCGTGATCCCGGCTCCGATCGCGGTCAGCAGGTCGCCCGTCGCGCCGTTGCCGATCGCCTGCACGCCGCCCCAGGACGGCGTGCAGCCGTTGCCCGCGACGACGAACGCGAGCGTGAATTGCTGGATGCCCTGCTGAACGCCGATCTGGTCGACGATCGGCGTCGGGTAGAGCGTCACGTCGACGTAGGGCGCATAAACCCCCGCCGCCTGCGACACGCTCGCCGCGGCGAACAGACAGCCCGCGGCGACGGCGCGCGGAACGAGGTGTGACAACACGCTGGATTTCATTGTGCTCTCTCCATGGTTGTAAGCGACGCACCGGCCTGTGCATCGCCGCCGCGTCGGACCGGACATGGGCGGCCCTGGACTGCGGCGTGCCCATCTTGGAGGATTCCAGCTCAATAGTGAATAGTTAGTTGTTCTTTTTGTTATTTGAATCGAATAAAGAAATTATCAGGCCAATTTAATTCCAATGTGATACCAATGTAATACCGCATCGCCGACCTTTTCGAAGCCCGTGCGGCGGGCGTTTCAGCGATACCAGCGCGGGGTATAGATCCAATCCCGGCCATTGTTGACGGAAAAGCGGCGGGTGGTCGACGAGCCGACGATCACCATCGTCCGCATGTCGACCTGGTCGGCGCGCAGCGCGCCGAGCGTGGTCGCCGCCAGCGTCGCGCCGGGGCGGCCGATGTCGCGGCCGAGCACGACGACGGTGTCGGGCGTGCGGTGGGCGCGCACGGTGTCGAGCGCGCGGTCGAGCTGCCACGGCCGCGCGCGCGAGATCGGGTTGTAGAACGCCATTACCAGATCCGCCTGCGCCGCGTGCCGCAGGCGGGTCTCGATGATGTCCCACGGTTTCAGGTTGTCCGACAGCGAGATCATGCAGAAGTCGTGACCGAGCGGCGCGCCGGCCTCGGCGGCGGTGGCGAGCGCCGCGGAGACGCCCGGCACGATGTCGAGTTCGACGGCGGCCCAGTCCGGGTCGGCCGATACGTCGAGCGCTTCGAGCACGGCGGCGGCCATCGCGAATACGCCGGGGTCGCCCGACGACACCATGGCGACGCGCCGGCCTTGCGCGGCCAGTTCGAACGCATGCCGCGCGCGCTGCATCTCCTCGCGGTTGTCGGTGGCATGCACGCGCTGATCCGTGCGGAACGGGCCGGCCATGTCGACGTAGGTCGCATAGCCGAGGATGTCGGTCGCGTCGGCGAGCGCGGCGCGGGCCGCCGGCGTCAGCAGTTCGGCGCAGCCGGGGCCGAGCCCGAGCACGGTGAGGCGGCCGCGCGCGCGGCCCAGCATGTCGGGCGCGATCGGCGCGCCGCACACGGCGAGCGCGAGATCGGCGCTTGCGCCGTCGCACGGCGCATGGCCGGGCGCGGCCGTCGCGAGCGCGGCGGCGAGCAGTTCGCGCGCCGGCCGGCCGGGAGCGACGCCGGCGACGAAGCGCAGCGGCACGCCGAGCGTCGCGGCTGCGGCGGCGAGCGACGCGTTTGCCCGATCCGCTTCCGGTGCGACGAGCGCGGCCAGCGCGAGCGGCGCGACGCGCTGCGCGGCCAGCCGGTCGAGAATCCGCCGAGCGAGATCGGGTAGCGGGGAAGCGGCGGCGCCGGGTTCGCGCGCGGCGGGCGCGACGGCGACGACGACGCTGCGCGGATGAATCAGCAGGGCCTCCCGTGCGTCGTCCTGCTCGTGCGGCGTGACGCGGATCGTGCGCGCCGCGTGAGGATCGCGCGGCAGCGCGACGTCGTCGAGCCACGGGGCCGCGCCGTCGATCCGCACCGACTCGCCGGCCAGCAGGTCGGACACGAAACGCTTGCCGTGACCGAGATCCGCGAGCGTATAGCCGTCGGGCGGATTGAGCACGCAGGCGCCGAAGCGCAATTCGCCGCTGGTCGTGATCGCGGGCGCGCGCTCGAGCAGCGCGCCGATCTCGCGCGCGAGCCCGTTCACCCCGGCGAGGCCGCCGAGCAGCGGCACGACCGCGCTGCCGTCCTCCGCGACGGCCAGCACCGGCGGCTCCGCGCCCTTGTCGGCGAGCAGCGGCGCGAGGCAGCGGATCACGATGCCGGCCGCGCACAGCGCGACGATCGGGATACCGCGCCGATACAGCTCGCGCAGGTGCGGGCCGAGTTCGTCGTAGGCCGCGTCGGCGGCCACGCGGCCGGCGAGCGCGTGAACCTGCGCGCCCGGGTAGCCGGCCTGGATGCGCCGCGCGACGTCGAGCGCGCCGGGCCCGAGGATCACGATGGCCGGCGCGGTGTTCATCCTTGCCATTTTTCCCCCGGCACGACCAGTAGCGAGAAATACGGCGACGCCATCGGATCGACGTCCGCGAGCGGGACGATCCGCTGGTTCGTCATCGTCGCGCGCTCGACGTAGAGCGCGCGGCGCGCGAGCCCCAGTTCGTCGAGCACGCGGCGAACCTTGTCGAAATGGCGGCCGAGCTTCATCACGACGGCCGCGTCGGCGCGCGCGAGGCGTTCGCGCAATTCGTGCTCGGGCAGCACGCCCGACAGCACCGACAGGCTCTGGTTGCGATACACGAGCGGCGCGCCGAGCACCGCCGCGCCGCCGAGCATCGAGCACACGCCCGGCACGACTTGCGCGTCGTAGCGCGCCGCGAGGCGGTCGTGCAGATACATGTACGAGCCGTAGAAAAACGGATCGCCTTCGCAGATCACCGCGACGTCGCGTCCCGCGTCGAGCTGGTCGGCGACGACCGAGGCCGCGGTGTCGTAGAAGTCGGCGATGATCGTCTCGTAGCAGAGCGGCGGCGCGAGCGTCTCGGTCGTGACCGGATAGACGAGCGGCAGCTGCGTCTGCGTGTCGCGAAGATGCGCTTCGACGATACCGAACGCATTGCCTTTCTTGCCCTTCGCGACGAAGTACGCGACCACGGGCGCGGCCTGCAGCACGCGCAGCGCCTTGAGCGTCAGCAGCTCGGGGTCTCCGGGGCCGACACCGACGCCGTACAGCCGGCCGGGGCGCGTGTGCGGCGCGCTCATTCGGCCTCCGACGCCAGCGCGTTGACGGCGGCGGCGGCCATCGCGCTGCCGCCGCGCCGGCCTTGCACCGCGACGAACGGGACGCCGTGCGCATGCTCCGCGAGCAGCGCCTTCGATTCGGCCGCGCCGACGAAGCCGACCGGAAAACCGAGGATCAGCGCGGGGCGGGGCGCGCCCGCTTCGAGCATGGCGATCAGATGGAACAGCGCGGTGGGCGCGTTGCCGATCGCGACGACGCTGCCCGCGAGATGCGGACGCCACAGTTCGAGCGCGGCGGCCGAGCGCGTGTTGCCGAGGGTGCGGGCGAGATCGGGCACGGCGGGCTCGCCGAGCGTGCAAAGCACCGGGTTGCCGGCGGGCAGCCGCGCGCGGGTGATGCCTTCGGCGACCATCCGCGCGTCGCACAGAATCGGCGCGCCGGCCGCGAGTGCCGCGCGGCCGGCCGCGCCGGCGCCCGGGGAGAAGCGCAGATCGCGCGCGATATCGACCATCCCGCACGCGTGGATCACGCGCACGGCCAGTTTTTCGAGGTCGGGAGGGAGGCCGTCGAGGTCGGCTTCCGCGCGGATCGTCGCGAACGACTGGCGGTAGATTTCCTGACCGTCGCGTAGGTAATCAAACATCGGTGGTGAAGTCCTGAAGCGGGTCCGGTCCGTCGAGGCGGGCCGCGACCTGGTCGATCGTCAGATGGCGGGCGACCACGCGGCCGAAGCCCGCGGTGCCGTCGCGCCGATAAAGGTCGTAGTGTCCGGGCGCGGCCGCGAGCAGCGTGTGTCCGGCCGGGCGAGGCAGCGCGCAGCTGCGTTCGCAGCCGCTCAGATGCAGCTCGCGCGGTGCCGTGAGGCGTTCCGCCAGCCGCAGCGCATCGGTCTTGGTGTCGGCCCGCGCGCGGGCGCAGCCCGACGAGCCGGTGCAGGCGATCAGTGGCGCGACGGGATGCGCGGCGTCGCAGATCAGGCCGCATGCCCGCAGGCGCGAGAGCAGATCGCGCGCCGCGTCGCGCGGCACGCCGGGCAGCAGCACGCCTTGCCATGGCGTGATGCGCAGCGAACCGTCGCCGTGCGACGTCGCGAGATCGGCGAGCACGTCCAGTTGCGCGGCCGTCAGCCTGCCGAGCGGCGCCTGGCCGCCGACGTGACGCAGGCCGGCTGTGCGCTCCGGCCGGATGCCGAAGCGCAGCGCGGGATCCGGCATCGCTCGGCGCCAATGCGCGAGATGCGGGTCGCGGCGAAGCGCGAACGGCAACCGCGCTTCCGCCTGCGCGAGCAGGACATCGGGGGCGTGCGTCGCGAGCAGATGGCGGATCCGGGACGCGTCAGGCGGGGCGAGATCGAGGAACGCGCACACCAGCGCGCGGACCAGCTCGACCGCCTGAGCGGGCCGCACGGCGGCGAGCGCGGGCAGCCGGCGGGTATCGGTCGCCGTGTCGACGGGCGGGCAGCCGGCCAGCCCGATCGCGAGCCGGATGTCTCCCCGTGCGTCGGCCAGCGCCGACAGCCAGATGTCGTGCGGATGATCGAGCGCGGCGAGGCGTTCGCCGCCGTCGAGCAGGATCGAGAATTTCGGGGAGAGCGCCGCGATGCGCGGCTCAGTCTGCAGCATTGCGAGCAGCGGCGCGGCCAGCGCGGCGCTGTCGAGCAGCGCGTGCGGATCGCGGCCGGCGGTGGGACTCAGCATCAGGTTGCGCGCATCGTCGCGCGCGGCGGCGCGGGCCGCGTCGGGCGCGTCGTCGAGCCGCGGGCCGAGACCGGCGTCGAGCAGCGCGCCGAGCAGCGACGCTTCGCTTCCCGCACGCACGCCGCGCAACTGCAGGTTCGCGCGGTTGGTGGCGTCCAGCACGCCCGAGCCGTGGCGGCGCGCGGCCGCCGCGATCGCCTGCGCCTGCGCGGCGTCGAGCGCGCCGCCCGGCAGCCGGATCCGGCACAGACCGCCGTCGCGCGCCGCGACGATGCGCACGAGTCCCGGGCAGGCGGACGCGCGCGGCACGGACGCGGAATCGTCGAAAACGGCTTGGACAGGCTTCAAGGAGGCACCGGGTCAGCGTCGTGCGGCGGCCCGCGAGCCGCTCGCCCGCGGGCGCGGACAGCGGCACGTCATTGCATCGGTACACCCCGCCCGATGCGGGCCTGCACGAACGAATCTCACACCGGCAGGTCTCCTGGCTCGCAGGTCGTCATCCGTGCCCGGCCTTCCCGGCAGCCGGGCGGACCCGGCGAAACCAGTGGCGTGGGGAGGAAGCGGACTCGCTGCGCACAGTTGCGGGGGCAGCCGCAGCAGCACGGTAGCGTGCCCTGCGTTCCCTGTTAGGCCCATCGGGCACCGGCGAACGAACGCTGTATTATGCCTTTTTTTGAAACGGCCCCGGCCGCGCGACGCGCGCGGGCAGGGCGTTCTGGCGATGGCCGGATTGACGGGAAAAACGGATGGGGAACGGCGCATGACGGCCTGGCTGACGGTGGTCGGGATCGGCGACGACGGCGTCGCGGGACTGGGCAGGTCCGCGCGGCGCGCGCTGCTCGACGCGGCGGTGGTGATCGGCGGCGAGCGCCATCTGGCGATGCTGCCCGCGCGGCTCGGCGCGGTGCGCGAGCGCTGGCCGACGCCGTTCGATCTCGCCGCGCTGCTCGCGCGGCGGCCGGCGCGCGTGTGCGTGCTCGCGAGCGGCGACCCGATGTTCTACGGCGTCGGCGCGACGCTCGCGCGCACGGTGCCGGCGGACGAACTGCGGGTGCTGCCCGCGCCGTCGTCGCTCTCGCTCGCGGCCGCGCGGCTCGGCTGGGCGCTGCAGGACATCGAGGCGGTGTCGCTGGTCGGCCGGCCGCTCGCGGGCTTGCGGCGGCATCTGCACGACGGACGTCGCGTGCTGGTGCTGAGCGCCGACGGCGCGACCCCCGCGACGCTGGCCGCGTGGTTGGCGGAGCGCGGTTTCGGCGCAAGCCGGATGAGCGTGTTCGAGCATCTGGGCGGGCCCCTCGAGCGCCGGATCGACGCCCGCGCCGATGCATGGCTCGCGCCGCGCACGGCCGCGCTCAACCTCATCGCGCTCGACTGCCGCGCCGGCGACGACGCGCCGCGCCTCGCGTTGACGCCGGGCCTGCCGGACGACGCCTACCGCCACGACGGTCAACTGACGAAGCGCGACATGCGCGCGCTGACGTTGGGCCGCCTCGCGCCCGCGCCGGGCGAACTGCTGTGGGACGTGGGCGCGGGATCCGGCTCGATCGGCATCGAATGGATGCGTGCGCATCCGTCTTGCCGTGCGATCGCCGTCGAAGCGCATCCCGACCGTCAGCAGTGCATCGCGCACAATCGCGACGCGCTCGGCGTGCCGGCGCTGCAACTCGTCGCGGGCCGCGCGCCCGATGCGCTCGCGGGGCTCGCCGAGCCCGACGCGGTGTTCATCGGCGGCGGCGTCACCCGCGCGGGCGTATTGGACGCGTGCTGGTCGGCGCTGAAACCCGGCGGGCGGCTGGTCGCGAACGCGGTGACGCTGCAGGGCGAGGCCGCGCTGGCCGATTGGCGCGAGCGGCACGGCGGCACGCTCACGCGCGTCGCGCTGGCGGACGCCCAGCCGCTCGGCGGTTTCGACACCTGGCGGCAGGCGCTGCCCGTCACGCTGTTCGAGGCGCGCAAGCCGCGCGCGCCGCGGCCGGATTCCCGCTGATGCGCGACGAAACACCCGAGCAGCCGGCGCCCCTGCGCAGCGGCTATACGACGGGCAGCTGCGCGACGGCGACGTCGCTCGCGGCGGCGCGCCTGCTGCTCGGCGGACCGGCGGGCGACGCGGTCGAGATCGTGCTGCCGAAGGGCCAGCGGGTGCTGATGCGGCTGGTGTTTTGCAGGCTGAGCGGCGACGGCGCCGAAGCGGGCACCGTCAAGGATGCGGGCGACGATCCCGACGTCACGCACGGCGCGGTCGTGTTCGCGCGGGTGCGGCTCGCGGCCGCGCGCGGCGTGCGGTTCCACGCGGGGCCGGGCGTCGGCACGGTGACGCGCGCGGGGCTCACGCTGCCCGTCGGCGAGCCCGCGATCAACCCGGTGCCGCGCAGGATGATGACCGAGCATCTGAGCGCGCTGGCCGCCGAGTACGGCTATGCGGGCGGCTTCGAGGTCGCGATCGGCGTCGAGGGCGGCGAGGCGCTCGCGCTGAAGACGATGAATCCCCGGCTCGGCATCGTCGGCGGCCTGTCGATCCTCGGCACGACCGGCATCGTGCGGCCGTTTTCGTGCTCCGCGTATATCGCGTCGATTCACCAGGGCATCGACGTCGCGCGCGCGAACGGCATCCGCCACATTGCCGCGTGCACGGGCAACGCGAGCGAGGACACGATGCGCGCGCACTACCGCCTCGCGGACATGGCGCTGATCGAGATGGGCGATTTCGCGGGCGCGGTGCTCAAGCATCTGCGTCGCGCGCCGGTCGAACAGGTCAGCATGTGCGGCGGCTTCGGCAAGCTGAGCAAGCTTGCGGCGGGCCATCTCGACCTGCACAGCCGCCATTCGAGCATCGATCTGCGGCAACTCGCGGCGTGGGCCGCGCAGGCCGGCGCGGATGCCGCGCTGCAGGATGCGATGCGGGCCGCCAATACCAGCCAGCAGGCGCTCGCGCTCGCGCGCGACGCCGGCATCGCGCTCGGCGATATCGTCTGCGCGCATGCGTTGCGGGTCGCCCGCGACATCGTCCCCGCGTCGGTCGCCGTCGAGATGTTCGCGATCGACCGGCAGGGCGGCATCGTCGGCGTCGCGCGATGACGGCCGGTCCGCGCATCCTGCTGCTGGGCGGCACCGGCGACGCGCTGCGGCTCGCGCGCGCGCTCGGCCTGCGGCACGTGTACAGTCTCGCCGGCCTCGGCAAGGTGCCCGACGATCTGGCGTGCGCGGTGCGGGTCGGCGGCTTCGGCGGCGCGGCGGGCCTGGCCCGCTATCTGACGGACGAACGCATCGGCCTGCTGGTCGATGCGACGCATCCTTACGCGGCCAGGATCAGCGCGAACGCGGCGGCGGCGTGCGCGGCAACCGGCGTTGCGTACTGGGCGCTGCGCCGCGCGGCCTGGCAGCCGCGCCCGGGCGACGATTGGCGCGACGTGCGCGACTGGGCCGGCGTGCAGGCGGCGCTTGCGCCGTTCGCGCGGCCGCTCTTCACGCTGGGCCGCGAACCGCTCGCGCACCTCGACGCGATTCCCGTTCACCAGCACTGGGTGGTCCGCTGCCTCGATCCGCATCCGGGCCGGGCGCGCGCGCACGTGATCGCCGCGCGGGGGCCGTTTACGCACGACGGCGAACGCGCGCTGTTCGCGCTGTGCGGGATCGACGTCGTCGTCAGCAAGAACAGCGGCGGTGCGGCGACGGAAGCGAAACTCGACGTCGCGCGCGAGCGCCATGTGCCGGTCGTGATGGTGGCGCGTCCGGTGCTGCCGCCCGCCGAACGAGAATTCGGCGATGTGGCCGCGTTGCGCGATGCGCTGGCGGCCCTTGGCCCTTGATGGGCAATGATGCGCGGCGCGCGCAGGCGCCGCCCGTAACAATCAGACGGAGAACGGAATGACGGTGTTTTTTATCGGCGCGGGCCCGGGCGACCCCGAACTCATCACGGTGAAGGGGCAGCGCCTCGTGCGCAGCTGCCCGGTGATCCTCTATGCGGGATCGCTGGTGCCCGCGGCGGTGCTCGACGGCCACGGGGCCGAACAGGTGGTCAACACGGCGGACCTGGATCTCGACGCGATCGTCGCGCTGCTCGCGACGGCTCACGCGCAGGGGCGGGACGTGGCGCGCGTGCACTCGGGCGATCCGTCGCTGTACGGCGCGATCGGCGAGCAGATCCGGCGGCTCAAGGCGCTCGGGATTCCTTATGAAATCGTGCCGGGCGTGACGGCCACGGCGGCGTGCGCGGCATCGCTCGGCGTCGAGCTGACGCTGCCCGGGGTCGCGCAAACCGTGATCCTCACCCGCTATGCGGGCAAGACGACGATGCCGGAAGGCGAAGCGCTCGGCGCGCTGGCCGCGCACCGCGCGACGCTCGCGATCCATCTCGGCGTGCGCCACCTCGCGCGGATCGTCGACGAGGTGGTGCCGCACTACGGCGCGGATTGTCCGGCGGCCGTGATCTATCGCGCGAGCTGGCCGGACGAGACGCGCGTGAGCGGAACGCTCGCGGACATCGTCGGCAAGATTGCCGCGACGGGCATCGAGCGCACCGCGCTGATCCTGATCGGGCGCGTGCTCGACGCGGAGGCGTTCGACGATTCGACGCTGTACGCGCCGGCTGGCTGATTACGCGCGGCTGCCCGTCGCGGCGACGCGCACCGGCGCGAAGCGCGCCGCCATCGCGAACATCACGACGCAGACGGCGGCCATGAACGCCCACGCGGGCGTCAGGTCCGCGAGGTGCTGCCGGATCAGCCCGGCCGCGAACGGGAACAGCCCGGCGATCAGGTAACCGATCCCCTGCACGAAGGCGGTCAGCGCGCCGGCTTCGGCCGGATGATCGACGTGATCGAGCGCGACGATCAGCGACAGCGGGAACAGCGCGCCGATCCCCAGGCCGATCAGCAGCGATGCCGGCAGCGCCAGGCTCGACGGCGACGCGATCAGGACCAGCAGCCCCGCCAGCAGCGCCGCGATCGCGGCGAACAGAGCGGGCCGGCGGTCGTTCAGACGGTCGATGAAAGCCGATACGACGAGGCCCGAGGCCACCTCGGCGAGCGTGACGCCGCCGAGCAGTCCGCCCGCCGCTTCGGGCGACCAGCCGAGCGCGACGAAGTACGGCGGCAGCCACGCGAGCACCAGCGTGTACGCGCCGGTGCCGAGCCCGAAGAACAGCGCCAGGAGCCATGGCCGCGCGCCGTGCGGACGGCGGGTGGACGGGGCGGCGGTGCGCGTCGCGCCGGGCGCGGCGCGGCTCGCGAGCGGCCAGATCGCGACGGCGGCGAGCGCGGGCAGCGTCCAGCCGGCGAGCGCTGTGGTCCAGTGGGTCTGCGCTGCGGCAAACGGCGTGATGACGCTCGCGAACACCGCGCCGCCCATGATCGACGTGGAGTAGAAGCCCATCACGCTGCCGGCGCGCGCGCTGAAGTGCGTCTTGATGAACATCGGCAGCAGCGCCTGCACCATCGCGATGCCGACGCCGGCGCCGAGCGCGGTCGCGAGCAGCACGGCGGGCGCGGACGCGGCGAGCCGCGCGGCGCATGCGAGCGCGATCAGCGCGACGCCGAGCCAGACACCGGCGCGCACGCCGGCGCGGCGCTGCAGCCAGCGGGCGCTCAGCGCGCCCGCGCCCATCAGCAGGATCGGGACGGTCGTGAGCAGGCTGGCCGTGCCGTCGGCGATGCCGGTGGCGCGCTGGATCGCGTCGAGCAGCGGGCCGATCGACGCGAGCACGGGACGCAGGTTGAGGCCGACGAGCACGATGGCGGTGAGCCGCCAGGCAGGGGAAACAAGCGCAGGCATGAGGCGGAATTCCTTGGCGAACGGCCGGACGCCCTTCACGGACAGGCCGGCTGTTTCGTATAATTGTCTTGGCGTCAAGATAGTTCGAGTTTATCTCTACGTCAAGCTAACTGGATGAACGGGAGGGGAAATGGACCGAGCCGCCCACGCGGTCGAACAATGGCGCAACGAACGCCCGGATCTCGAGCCGTCGTCGATGATCGTGCTCGGCAGGCTGCAGGAAGCGGCGCTGGTGATCGCGCGCGACCGGCTCAATCCGCTGTTTGCGCGCTATGGGTTGCAGCCCGGCGAATTCGACGTGCTGGCGACCTTGCGCCGCAGCGGCGCGCCGTATGCGTTGACGCCGACCGCGCTGTACGATGCCGCGATGATCTCGTCGGGCAGCATGACGAACCGGATCGACCGGATCGAGAAGGCGGGCTGGGTCGAGCGGCGACCGAATCCGGCGGACGGACGCGGCACGCTCGTCGCGCTCACGCGCAGCGGGCTCGAGCTGATCGACGAGGCGGTGGGTGCGCATCTCGACAATCAGCGCGACATCCTCGCGGCGCTGAGCGCCGCCGAACAGACGCAGCTGGCGCGGCTGCTGGGCAAGCTGCTGCAGGGGCAGACGCCGTTGCCGGAATGACGGTCGGCGGGATCCGGGTCTGCGGCTTGCGTCGCGCGTGGGACACGTCGGCGACGGAGACGAATCGCGTTCCGGCCACGCCGGCATGTCGCCGTGGCGCACGTCCGGGCAATCTCGATGAGCGCATCGCGGGAGCGGTCGCCCGCCTGTCACGCGCGCCGCGCGGGCGGGGCGCGGCCGGCGCAAGCCGTTGCGCCGGCGGTGAATCCCGCCGGGCAGACGGGGGATCGTCGAGAACAAACGGCTAAAACCCCTCGCCGTGGCCGGCACGCTTCGTCCCGAAGCACGATTTCATTCGAACGCCGGTCCGTATTCGCTCGCTGCCGGAAAAGCATTGGATTTCAGCCGCGCGATTATCAATAACCGGATTTCAATACGCCGGAAGATTTGTGATTTTTCGTGGATTTCCCCGGCTTTCATATTCCATTACAAAAATTTACGAAGTATATTCACCCGGAGATTGAACGGTAGCTGAGGTGCGGAACGGCCCGGTACGCCATACCGCCGGATCGGATGAAGCATCGATTGCGCCGTTTCGTCGAGCGAGGGACCTGGGTGTCATCCCGGCGGGGTGGCAGCCGCCGAGCGGCAATCTACTGCAATTGAAATTCGCGAGCAGGCACGTGCCGAAGAACACGGCTTGTTTATCGATACGACATCAACAACAGGGCCGACCATCATGAATATCTTCACGTAGTTCTTCGTTAATTCATTCAGATATCGACGATGGCTTTTCTTCGCTGGCGATTTTTGGCGAGGAGGAATCGCTGTCGTTCGCTTTCGTGCGGCGTCCGCCGGTTTGTCTTCCGCCGGGGGAGGCGGTATGTGAATCGATCCCGACGTCTTCCACCTCGGCCGCGAGCCTGCGCCGGACGCAGTGTCGTCCGCGCGGATCCGCGCCCGGCCGCAGAGGCGTCTGCGTCATGCGGTGCCCTTCGGTTGCTCGATCGAAGGGAAAAGAGCGCTGGAATGTGTTTTTCCAATCGTCTTCGTCCAATTTGAATAGGATGACTGAATATGAAGAAGCTGCTGATGACATGCGCGGTACTGGCCGCCTGGGGATGTGCTTCGATGGCGCAGGCGGCCGATACGGCCGGGCTCTGGCATGACGCTCCTGCTTCGGCGGACGTCGCGACTCGTGGCGCGGCGACGTCCGTTCCCGCTTCCTATCGGGCGGTCACGCTCGACCTGGGCCATCTCAAGACCGAACTGTCGGCAAGCGCCGCGGCGATCGCCAAGGGGCAGGGCAGCCGGCTCGCATTGCCGCTGCCGGAAGGCGGCGTGACGTATTTCACGTTATCCGAATCGGATGTTCTGCCGCCGGCGCTGGCCAAACGCTATCCGGCGCTCAAGAGCTACAAGGGCGTGGACGACAAGGGGCGTCGCGCCCGCGTCGACATCACGCCGCAGGGTTTGCAGGCGGCGGTGTACGGAGACAAGGACGGCGTGTGGCTGGTGCAGCCGGCAGGGCAGCTATCGGGCCGGGCCAGCAAGGCGGCGGACAGCGGCGACGTGTACTGGTCGTTCAGGCGGGCAACCCTGCCGGGCTCGTCTCCGTTCAACGAGGACGGGGTCGACAAGAACCTGCTCAACGGCAGCGGGGTGCGAAAGAATTCGGCGAAGGCGGCGGCCGGCAACACGACCGGCTCGCGGGCGGGCGGCTCCGTGATGTACGACTATCGCCTGGCGATGGCGGCGACCAGCACGTATACCCAGGGCTTCGGAGGAACCGTCGTCGACGGGCTGGCCGCCGTGGCGACGATGGTCAACCGCATCAACGAAATCTATGAGAACGATCTCGGCGTGCACCTGACGCTGGTCGACCAGGAAGACAAGATCATCTACACGGATGCCAAGACCGATCCGTACGCGGGCCTGGCGCCCGGCGGTCCGCAGATCAACGGCAAGAACGTGCAGAACCTCGCCAAGGTGATCGGCAACAAGAATTTCGATGTCGGCCATGTGGTGGCGGGCAACGGCAGCGGCGGCAGGGCATCGATCGCCAGCACTTGCCAGGACGCCACCAAGGCGGCGGGCAGCACCGGCCGGCCCGATCCGGTCGGCGATGCGTTCGCGGTGGATTACGTGGCGCATGAACTGGGTCACTCGTTCGGTTCGTACCATTCGTTCAACGCCAATCGCAGTACGCCGGAGGAGGACGCGGTGGAACCGGGGGAAGGGTCCACCATCATGGGCTACGCCGGCGTCTACGGCGGCGACATTTCCTATCAGCCGCATAGCGATCCGTATTTCAACAGCAGCAGCATCGGCATGATCCAGGACTGGATCGCCAGCGCGGGAGGCAGCTGCGCGACCCGCACGCTCAACAAGAGCGGCGCGCCGTGGCTCGACCCGGAATCGCTGGTGCCGCCGGATGCGTTCGACACCGGTCGCGCGCACTATACGATTCCGGCCCGGACGCCTTTCACGCTGAAGGTGAAAGCGGCCCAGGGCAGCAAGGCCAGCGGTCTGACCTACACCTGGGAGCAATTCGATTTCGGCCCCGAGCAATTCGGCAAACTGAAGGACGACGGCCAGGGTCCGATCTTCCGTTCGTTCAAGCCGCACGCCGAGGGCGAGCAAACCTTCCCGCACCTGGCGGCTGTGCTGGGCGACGAGCCGCTCGGCAACGGCGAAGTCTATCCTGCGACCAATCGCAAGCTCAGCTTCCGCGTGACGGTGCGCGACAACGTGGCGATGGCCCGCTCGCTGGGCGTGGGACCGAACACCGCCAGCGGCAACATGTATGTGAACGTGGTGGATACCGGCGGCGCGTTCGCCGTCACGGCGCCGCGTGCCGCCGTGAAATGGGCGGCGGGCTCCGGACAAACCGTCGGCTGGAACGTGGCGCAGACCAATGCGGCGCCGATCGCCTGCGCCAAGGTCAAGCTGGATCTGTCGCTGGACGGCGGATACAGCTATCTGCCCGAACCGTTGCTGGCGAGCACCGACAACAACGGCCGCGCCAAGGTCACGCTGCCGGGCGTGGCGTCGAGCAAGGCGCGTATCCGGGTGAGCTGCACGGACAACGTGTTCTTCGCGGTGACGCCGAAGACTTTCACGATCGTGAAGTAAGCGGATGACCGACCTTGACGGCGGGTCGTTTCCGGCCCGTCCGTCAAGGCGGTTCCACGCGTGCGCGGCGGAAGGCGACGGCCGGCGCACGGTGCCGAAACGCCGCTCGCGCGGCGGGTCCGTCAAGCGTTTCGCCGCATGAAGGCATCGCATGACGACGCACGATGGTTCGCGTTCGGGCGGCATGGATTGCCCGAACGCGCCCCCTCGCCGACGCTTACCGAACCAGCGTCGTGATCAGATCCACTTTCGGGCTGCCCCAGCCGGTCACGAGGTCATAGCCCGTCGTCGCGGAGTAGCTGCCCGACTTGCCGCTCGTGATGTCGTGGAAATTCGCCGTATAGGCAGGCGTCAGCGCACCGTTGACCTCGTTCTGCGCATAGATCGACGGATTGAAGTAGCCGACGGGCGCTTGCCCCGACGCGGCCGCCTGCTGGTTCGCCAGCGCGATGAAGCCCGCCCACATCGGCGCGGCGAAGCTGGTTCCGCCATACTCGTTCGCGGTGCAGTCGGTCTGGTCGGCGCAGACGTAGAACGTGAAGTTGGCGTTGGCCGACACATCCGGCCCGTTGCGGGTGGTCGTCGATCCCTTGTTGCGGGAATTGATCACGCCGCTGATCTTCTGCCAGGACGGAATGGCGATGTGGTCGGGCGAGATGCCGCCGCCGCTGTCGGCCCACGCCGTTTCGGACTTCCACGCGCCGGCCGCCGAGCCGGTCGTCAGATCGGTTCCGCCGACGGAGATGACGTACGCGTCGTCCGCGGGCCACGCCTCGTTGGAACTCGACCAGGTCGAGGAGTCGCCGGACGCCGCGAAGAACGATTGGCCCTGGGCCGCCATCTTCTCGAAGTACGGGTCCAGCGTGGACGGATCGGCCGGCGTCCAGCCCCACGAGCAGCCGATCGTCGTCGGCAGCGGGCTGTTGGTCGTCATCGCGCTGAGGATCGCCGTGTCGGTCGAGCCCACGTACATCGTCAGGCTGGCGAGCCCGGGCGCCATGCCGATGGCCTGGGTCATGTCGAGCGTCTGTTCGCCGTCGTCACATTGGCTGGGGTCGCAGGACGTGCTGGTTCCATCGGTCGAGAGCAGCGTGACCGGAACCTGGTTGGTCTGGCCGATGTTGTTGAAATAGGTATTGAGATCGGCCAGTTCGGTTCCCGCGTATTCGAACAGGCCGAGATTCTGTCCCGCGCCGGTCAGGCTCGAGCCGCCGTAGTAGGCCGCGCGCATGTCGCTGCCGAGAAACGACGCGGAAGGTCCCGAGCCGGTCGTCGCATGGCTGACGACCGCGTCGGGGCTGATGCCGTGCGCTTTCGCGTAGTCGCTCTTCTTGACGAACAGCGGATGCGGGATCGAATAGTTGTCCAGCCCCGAGACGTGCCAGAGCGGAATCGCCAGCGAGGTCGTCGGCTCGCGATCCGGGCCGAAGAAGGTGCGGTTCTCCGACGGGTGATGGTAGAGATGGAGCTTGAGATTGAAGGCGGCTTCGACGGCGGACGCCGGTCCGGCGACCTGCACGTCCATCCCGTCGCGGCTGCCGCCCGTGACGGATAGCCCATGCTGGCGCAGATACTGCACGGTGGCATCGTAGTCGGCCTGGGTCGGACCGAATCGCGCGGTGAATTGGGCGGGCGTCAGGTATTGCCGGAAAGCGGGGCTGGCCGGGTTGGTCACGTTCGCCACGAACGCATCCAGTCCGGCGCGATCGCGCACCGGCAGGACCACGTCGAGCGCCATCCGGCGGTCGACGGGCACGTCGCCCAGCGTCGCCGCCGCCATCGCGGTGCTGAATCCGTCTCGCACGTGGCGGGTCAGCACGCCCGCCGCCTCGGCCGCCGATGCGGCGCCGAACGCCAGCACCACGGCTAGCGCGAGCGAAGCGGTGCGGGAAACCCGCCGCGCCGCGCCGCCGGTACATTGTTTTTCAATCGAATAGGTTTGCGTCATCGTTTGTTACCCCTTGAATGGACCCTGCACTGTTCAGAACATGTGTGAATGGAATGGCAGTCAAGCGTCTCGTCGGGCGTCTGTCTGGTGTCGGCCTCCTGGGTGAGTGATCGAATCGAAGCGGGAACGGGCATGCAGCCGGTGCGTCGTGCCGGCGAGCGCGCACGCGCTCATCCCGGTCGCGGTAATCCATTTGAAATTATCATTCGCACACCGAATCAATTGATGCGTTCGAGAAGCGGGGAATACCGACTGTTTCCGGATCTGCCTTTCATTATTTACGTGTTGCGGCGGTGTTGCGGAAGCGGCGGGCGAGCGCTCGCACCGGCACGGCAATCGATACTGCGCGCCTCCGGCACGAATCCCGTTTCAGGTACGGCTGAACGCGCGGGGCGAACCTGTCCCGCCGTGCGGTCCGCGTGCGGCGCTTGCAACTATCCCGGCAATCGGAACCGTTTTCGATCGGATGGTGCGTTCGTAGCTGGGAGAAGGATAGGGCGCGATGACTGAACGTCAAGCGCTTTTGTTCGCGCACCGGGTTCGATCGCGGCGGACCGCCGGATCGATGGGCAACGCCGGTGCGCGGGAGGATGGGGCGCCGCTTGCCGCGGGACGAGCCTGTCTCTCGCTCAGGACTCGCCACCGGGCGACAGGCGGCGCCCGCCGGCGGTCAGGACCGGCTGGGGATCGTCAGTCCGCGCGCGACCGCGGGCCGCGCGACGAATGCGTCGAGCACACGCGCGACGTTCGGGTACGCGTCGAATCCGACCAGCTCGCGCGCCTCGTAGAAGCCGATCAGGTTGCGCACCCACGGGAACGTCGTGATGTCGGCGATCGAGTAGGCGTCGCCCATGATCCATGCGCGGCCGGCCAGGCGGCCCTCGAGCACCGCAAGCACGCGCTTCGATTCGTCGACGTAGCGGTCGCGCGGGCGCTTGTCCTCGTATTCGCGGCCCGCGAATTTGTGGAAGAAGCCGACCTGACCGAATATCGGACCGATGCCGGCCATCTGGAACATCAGCCACTGGATCGTTTCGTAGCGCAGCGCCGGATCCTGCGGAATCAACTGGCCGGTCTTGTCCGCGAGGTAAAGCAGGATCGCGCCGGATTCGAACAGCGCGAACGGCTTGCCGCCGGGGCCGTCAGGGTCGATCAGCGCGGGGATCTTGTTGTTCGGATTGAGCGACAGGAACTCGGGCGACAGCTGGTCCTGCGTGTCGAAGCGCACGAGATGCGGCTCGTACGGCAACCCGATCTCCTCGAGCATGATCGACACCTTGACGCCGTTCGGCGTCGGCAGCGAATAGAGCTGGAGGCGGTCGGGATGCTGCGCGGGCCATTTCTTCGTGATCGGAAAAGCGGACAGATCGGGCATGACTAGACTCTCGTTCGATGAAAAGAGGGCAGACTGTTCCACCTGCCCGGGGGCGGCGGATACGCGGCGTTTCGGCGCGAGCGCCCAGTGTAGTCAAGTTTGTGAAGCCGCGCGGCATTCGCCGCCCGGCTCACCCCGCGGGCGGCGGTCATCGCTTCGCGCGCTCGGCTTCCTGCTCCTTGAGCACCGTGATGAACGCGCGCAGCTTCGCGCTGACATGCCGGCGATTCGTGTAGTAGAGCCACATCGGCGGCAAAGAGCGGCACGCGCCCGGCAAGACCTCGCGCAGCAGGCCGCGCCGCAGGTCTTCGTCGATCCGCTCCCGCATGAACACGAACGCAATCCCCACGCCCGCGCGCGCCGCCTCGATCACCGCGTCCGAATCGGTGCTGACGAAGTGTCCGTCGAGGCTGAGTTCGACTTCGCGCCGGCCCTCGCGTAGCGGCCATTTGTGCAGCCGCCCGCTTTTCGGGAACCGGAACCGGATGCACCGGTGCCTGGCGAGATCGGCCAGCTTCGCGGGGGTGCCGTGCTGCGCGAGATAGCCGGGGGCGGCGACGAGCGCGCAGGTCAGGGCGGGCGCGATCTTGACGCCGACCATGCCGGGCCGCAGACGATCGGCGAGGCGGATGCCCGCGTCGAGCCGTTCCTTCACGATATCGACGAGATGATCCTCGTAGCGCAGCTCGAGCGTGACCTTCGGGTAGCGGCGAAAGAATTCGGCGAGAACGGGCGCCGTCACGACGGATTTGGCGAGGTGCAGCGCGCTGATGCGCAAATGGCCCTCCGGTTCGTCGACGTCGGCGAGCAGCGCATCGCGCGCCCGGACGACATTCAGGTACGCGTGCGCGGTCTGCTCGTGATAGCGCTGGCCGAATTCCGTGAGACTCACGCCGCGCGTGCTGCGACTGAACAGCTTGACGTTCAGTTCGCTTTCGAGCTGACCGATCGCGAGGCTGACGGCGGCGGGTGTCAGACCAAGCGCCGCGGCGGCCCGCGTGAAGTTGCCATGGCTCACCACGTTCATGAAGACATGCAGGCCGCTGAGCGGATCGCGCCGGTTGGTCATTAAAAAAACTTAATACGTTTGTGAGCGGAATGCTGATTGTCTCAGATACCGGCGCTCCCTACACTGGCCCTCGGCAAAACCGTTAAGGACTCCATCGATGCAACCTGATCTCACCTTCGATGCCGCGCTGCGCATCGTCCACGAAGGGCTGGCGCAAGCTCGCGGGCGCGGTTTGCCGGGCGTGGCGGTCGCGGTCGTCGATCGCGGCGCGCACCTGGTCGCGTTCGCGCGCATGGACGGCACCTTTCTCGGCGCGATCGACCTCGCCATCGGGAAGGCGGCTACTGCCGCGCGCTTCCGGACGGATACCGCGACGCTCGGGACGATGTCGGGCGTCGGCGGGCCGCTCTGGGGCATCGAGCGGAGCAACGGCGGGCTTGTCACGTTTGGCGGCGGCCTGCCGCTGTTCGATGCGAGCGGCGCCTGTCTCGGCGCGCTCGGCGTCTCCGGCGGCACGGTGGCCGACGACGAATCGATCGCGCGGCGCTGCGCCGCCCCTTTTTCAACACATTGAAACGAAGGAGCCATCATGGAACGCAAACGCATTCTGGTGACGGGCGCAGGCTCGGGCTTTGGCCGGGAAGTGGCGCTGCGCCTCGCCGCGCACGGGCACGACGTCACCGCGGGCGTGCAGATCACGCCGCAGATCACCGAGCTGGCCCGAGAGGCGGCCGCGCGCGGCGTTGAACTGCGCGTCGAAAAGCTCGATGTCACGTCGGCGCGCGACCGCGCGTACGCGGCGCAGCGGGAGGTCGACGTCCTGTTCAACAACGCGGGCGATGCCGAGGCCGGGGCGATCAGCGAGATTCCCGTCGAGATCGTCCGCGACCTGTTCGACACGAACGTGTTCGGCCCGCTCGCGCTGACGCAGGACATCGTGCGCGGCATGGTCGGTCGCCGGCGCGGCAAGATCGTGTTCGTGTCGTCGATCGCCGGGCTCATCACGGGCCCCTACACAGGCGCGTACTGCGCATCGAAGCACGCGCTCGAAGCCGTCGCGGAAGCGATGCATCACGAGCTGGCGGTGGCCGGTATCCAGGTGTCCGTGATCAATCCCGGGCCGTACCGGACGGGCTTCAACGACCGGATGATGGAGACGCCGCGGCGCTGGTACGATCCGCGCCGGCATGCGACGGCGCCCGATAGCCTGCGTTTTCCTTTCGACCAGTTCGATCCGGAAGAGATGATCGCGCGGATGGTGGAAGTCGCGGAGCGCGACGACGGGCTGTTCAGGAACCTGCTGCCGGCCGGGATGGCGTCGTTCGTTCGGGAAGACCAGGCCGCGGCATGGACCCGGCGGCAGAACGGCGCACGTTGACCGCGCCTCGTCGCATCGGCCGGCGACGCATTGCGGCCGCTCGGCTCGCCGGGCGGCGCGGCTGATCGTGCGCGCGGCCGGATTGCCTCCCGGTTATCCCGGCGGCGTGGCGCGAGGGATGCGCGCCGAATAGTGTCGGGCGAATGCGCTCAGGCCAGCGCGAGCGGGCACCGCGCACGCCGCGCCCCGATCGATGCCAGCAGGCGCGCGATGGCGGCGCGCCCGAAGATCCGATTCGCCGCGCGCAACGCAGCCGGATCCGTGACGACGCGCAGCGCGACTTGCCCGTGCGCACCGAGCGACGGCGCGAACAGCGCGGCAATCTCGCCGTCGACGAGCAGCGCGACGCCCGTTTCGCCGTTGATCGATACCGCTTCGGCTTGAAAGGTCCGCTCGGCCGTCGCGCCGGCGCGGCCGACGACGTCGAGCGATGCCCGCGCGGCGGCCGGCGAATCGGCGACCCCGTGCGCTTCGTCGAGGAACCGCAGCAGCGCCGTCCGGTCCTGCGCGCCGATCGCCGCGCGCAGATCGTCGACGATTCGCCGCTGCCGCGCCGGATCGGCCGGCGCGGGCGGCCGATCGCTGCGCTGCAGGCGGGTTTTCGCGCGATGGACGATCTGCCGGCAATTCGCCTCCGTCTTGCCGAGGATCGCCGCGAGATCCGCATAGTCGCAGTCGAACGCCTCGTGCAGCAGGAACGCCGCCCGCTCGCCGGGCGACAGCCGTTCGAGCAGCAGCATCAGGCCGTACGAGAGCTGCGCGCCCCTGAGCGCCACGTCCTCGGCGGACGGCGCCCGTTCATCCAGCCAGGGCTCCG
Source organism: Burkholderia alba (assembly GCF_034721475.1). NCBI lineage: Bacteria > Pseudomonadati > Pseudomonadota > Betaproteobacteria > Burkholderiales > Burkholderiaceae > Burkholderia > Burkholderia alba. Next base: position 280,699 of record NZ_JAWJWL010000002.1, read on the forward strand.
GCAGCCAGCCGGCTTCCCGGAGCGCGTGCTCGCTGCGCCGCTGCCGCAGCCGGTCGATCGACAGCCGCGTCGCGACCGTCGTGAGCCACGCGGCCGGCAGCCGGATGCCGGCCGTGTCGGCGAGACGCCATTTCAGCCACGCGTCCTGCACGACGTCCTCGGCTTCCGCGCGGCTGCCGAGCATCCGGTGCGCGAGCGACAGCAGCCGCCCGCGCTGGCTCTCGAACGATTCGACGGGATCGGGCGGATGCCGGTCGGTCTGAGGTTCCATCATGCTGAGTGCTCCGAAAGGGGCCGGCGCCGCTTCGGGCGCGACGGGCTCGCCGCCAGTCTGCCAGATTGCCGGCCTTCGTGCGCATGACGGCCGGGCCGGCCGCCGCGTGACAACGCCGAGCAAAAATATTCTCGTCACGCCGGGCCGCGCCGGGCCGTCATCAGGCTGATGCGCGACGCCGGCGGCACCGGCCGCCGCGCGCATCCCGAGCCCATTCCGCGAAAAGAGGAACCGCCATGTCCCATCCGTCCCGCCATCCGTCGTCGTCGAGCTTCGGGCTCGTGCCGACCGTCATCGAACAGTCCGGGCGCGGCGAGCGCGCCTACGACATCTTCTCGCGGCTGCTGCGCGAGCGCATCGTGTTCCTGGTCGGCCCGGTCAACGAACAGTCCGCGAGTCTGGTCGTCGCGCAGCTGCTGTTCCTCGAATCGGAGAATCCGGACAAGGACATCTCGTTCTATATCAATTCGCCGGGCGGCTCGGTGTACGACGGCCTCGCGATCTACGACACGATGCAGTTCATCAAGCCGGAAGTCTCGACGCTCTGCACCGGCTTCGCGGCGAGCATGGGCACGTTCCTGCTGGCGGCCGGCCAGCCCGGCAAGCGCTACGCGCTGCCGAACGCGCGCATCATGATCCACCAGCCGTCGGGCGGCAGCCAGGGCACGGCGGCCGACGTCGAGATCCAGGCGCGCGAAGTGCTGTACCAGCGCGAACGCCTCAATGCCGTGCTCGCGGACTGTACCGGGAAGTCCGTCGAGCAGATCGAGAGAGACACCGACCGCGACAACTTCATGTCGGCGGCGCAAGCGCAGGCGTACGGCCTGATCGACGACGTGCTCGCGCAGCGCGGCAGCGCCGCGCCGGAAGCGGCCCGCGCACCGGCATGAGCGCGGGCTGCCGCGGCATCACGCGGTGGCGGGGCGCCAGGCGACGGGCTCTTCCCAGGCGTCCGTCTGCGCGTCTCGCGCGACGGCGCCGCCGGCGGGCAGCCGGAAGGTCGCGACCGTCTCGTTCAGCTGCCGGCCCTGGGTCTCCAGCGATTTCGACGCCGCGGCCGCCTCCTCGACTAGCGCCGCGTTCTGCTGCGTCGTCTCGTCCATCTGGGTGATCGTCAGGTTGACCTGGTCGATGCCGCGGCTCTGCTCGGCCGACGCGGCGGCGATCTCGCCCATGATGTCGGTCACGCGCGCGACCGCCTGCGTGACTTCGCCCATCGTCCTGCCGGCTTCTCCCGCGAGCGTCGAGCCGTCCCGGATCGTCTGCACCGACGCGGAGATCAGCTCCTTGATCTCCTTCGCCGCGCTGGACGAACGCTGGGCGAGGCTGCGCACCTCGCTCGCCACCACGGCGAAACCGCGCCCCTGTTCCCCCGCCCGGGCCGCCTCGACGGCGGCATTCAGCGCCAGGATGTTGGTCTGGAACGAGATGCCCTCGATGATGCCGGTGATGTCGGCGATCTTCGACGAGCGCTCGCCGATCTCGGTCATCGTATCGACCACGCGGCCGACCACTTCGCTGCCGCGCTGCGCGACGTCCGACGCGTTCCCGGCCAGCGCGCTGGCCTGCTGCGCGTTCTCGGCGTTGAGCCTCACGGTCGACGTGAACTGTTCCATCGTCGCGGCGGTTTCCTGCAGCGACGCGGCCTGTTCCTCGGTGCGCTGGCTCAGATCGATGTTGCCCGCCGCGATCTGGCCGACCGCGACGGCGATATTGCCGCTGCCGTCGCGCACCCGGCCGACGATGCCGGTCAGCCGCTGGTTCATCGTGCTCAGCGCTTCAAGCAGATCGCGGGTCTCGTCGTTGCCGCGCACGTCGATATCGCTGCGCAGGTCGCCGTCCGCGACGGTCCGCGCGACCCGGACCGCGGTGCCGATCGGCACGGTGATCGCGCGGGTGATCCACAGTCCCGCCACCACCGCGAGCGCGACCGCGGCGGCGCAGATCGTCAGCAGCAGGTTGCGCTCGGAGGCGTAGCGATCGGAGAATTCCTGCGCGATCGCCCGTTCGCGTTCGTGCGTGTAGTCCGCATACGCGTTGGTCGCGCGGATCAGCTCGGCGAGCAGCGGGCGGCATTTGTCGTTGATTTCCGTGGTCGCCGCGTCGCGGGGGCCGGCCAGCGCCGCGTTGACGATCTCCAGCGCAACGGGGCCGTAGCGGGCTTCCACCTGCTCGATCTGCGCGACGAGCGCGCGGGCGCGATCCGTCGTGTCGGTGGCGCTCGCCATTGTCGACTTGAGCTGCCCGAGGTAGGTCTGGACGTCGGCGTGCGCGCGTTGCACGTCCGCCTTTTCGAGTTCGATGTCCTCGGGCCGGGTCACGAGCACCAGATTGCGGGCGGCGATGGCCCGCCGGTCCACCGCCATGCGCACCTGCGCGGCGAGGTTCGCGCGCGCGTTGATGCCGAGCGCGTAGCGGCTGAATGCGTCGTTCGACTCGGACAGGGCCTTGAGGCCCATGCCCGACACGATCACCACGACGGCCGCGAGTATGCCGAAACCACCGAGAAGCTTGGTCTTGATGGTCAGCCGAAATGATTTCATTGCTTGCCCCTTGCACGGAAAGAGATGCATTGATGGGTCATGCGCGACGGGTTGCGATGTCGTGCGTGCATTAACGGGACGATGGTCTTTTTCTTTACCCTTATAAACCCTGATTTTTATAATTGTAGATATTTTGAAATGCCAAAGAAATGTAGATTTATCGGTGAACTTAACTAAGATCGAAAGTGCCTGACGGGAGAGGGTGTCGGCGTGGAAAAACCGGACAGAAAGGTTGCTTCCAGCGAAAATCTCGACGGGTCTGGATTCAAATATGAATCAAGATCGGTTCTATTCGAGGTATTTTTTTAATTATAAATAATAGAATTTCCATTCTGGAATTCCCGATTCATCGTTTGAATAATTCTCGCAATGGCAGGCCGGTTTGCTGACGATGTGCTTGCATGTCCGAGGACGAACGAACCCGGACCGGACGCGCGATACGAATGCGCGCGGCGAGATGGACGGGGGGCGGGGAGGGCGCGGGCCGCCCTCCCCGAATCAGGCGTTCCCGCCGGCCGGCGGCGCGACCCGCCGGCCGATCCAGCCGAGCGCGTCGTAGACGAGCACCGCGAGCAGCGCGACGACGATCCCGCCTTGCAGAATGAAAGCGGTATTCGACGTCTGCAGTCCGGCGATGATCACGTCGCCGAGCCCCTTGGCCGCGACGGTCGAGCCGATCGTCGCGGTGCCCAGGTTGATGATCACCGCCAGCCGGATGCCGTTGAGGATCACCGGAAACGCCAGCGGCAGCTCGACCGAGCGCAACTGCTGCCAGGGGCTCATGCCCATCCCGCGCGCGGCGTCGAGCGTCGGCGGGGGGATATCCCGCAGCCCGGCGATCGTGCTCTCGAAGATCGGCAGCAGACCGTACAGGATCAGCGCCAGCAGCACCGGTTTCACGCCGAAGCCCACCGCCGGCACCGCCAGCGCGAGCACCGCGACGGGCGGGAAGGTCTGGCCGATGTTGACGATGCTGCGCGCGACCGGCAGGAAATCCGCGCCCGCCGGCCGGGTCACGAAGATGCCGGCGGCGAGCGCGAGCAGCGCGCCGATCGCGCTCGATCCGGCGACGATCGCCAGATGTGCGAGCGTGAGGTCGAGCAGGCTGGCGCGGTTGTAGATGACGGGCGCGCCGTTGTCCGCGAACGGTGCGAACAGCGGCGCCGCCCAGTCCGGCCGGAGCAGCAGCACGAGCAGGGCGGCGACGGCCGCCAGACGGGCGGCGAGCGCGAGGCGGCGCCCCTTCACGCCGGCCGCCTGGCGTGCGCGCGGATCGCGGCCAGCGAAATGCGCGAGGCGGCGCCCCCGTCGGCGTTCGCGACGGGCAGCGCGTCGACGCCGCGCCACAGCAGCTCGGAGATCGCGTCGCGCAGCGTGCCGTCGCCGGGCACCGGCGCGCCGTCCGCGTGGCCCGGTTCGGCGACCGCATCGATCCGGGTCAGCGACAGCAGCCGCAGCGGCCGGTCGACGCCCGCGACGAGCTGTTCGACGAAACCCGCCTCCGGTTTGCCCAGAATCTCGGCGGGCGTCCCGGCCTGCAGGATACGGCCGGCGTCCATCACGACAATCTGGTCGCCCAGCCGCAGCGCCTCTTCCATATCGTGCGTCACCAGCACGACGGTGATCTGCAGCCGCCGCTGCAGCGCGATCAAATCGTCCTGCGCCTTGCCGCGGATGATCGGGTCGAGCGCGCCGAACGGCTCGTCCATCAACAGGATCGCCGGCTCGGCCGCGAGCGCGCGGGCCACCCCGACCCGCTGCTGCTGGCCGCCCGACAGTTGGTGCGGGAGCTTGCCGGCGTAGAGGTCGGGATCGAGATTGAAGAGCGCGAGCAGCGCGCGCACCCGTTCGTCGATGCGGGCGGCGGGCCAGCCGAGCAGGCGCGGCACGGTCGCGATGTTGCGCGCGACGCTCCAGTGCGGGAACAGCCCGTTGCCCTGGATCACATAGCCGATGCCGCGCCGCAGCGATTCGGCGGGAACGGTCGCGGTATCGACGCCGTCGACGCGGATCGTGCCCTGCGTCGGGGCGATCAGTCGGTTGATCATCCGCAGCAGGGTCGACTTGCCGCTGCCCGACGCGCCGACCAGCGCGGTCACGGTGCCGCGCCCGATCGTCAGCGACACGTCGTCGACGGCGACGACCGGCGGCCGCCCCGGTTCGCCGAAATGGCGGCTCACATGGTCGATTTCGATCATTGACGGGATCCTTTCGCGAAGTCTGTCGCGGCTTCGAACAGCACGGCGCTCACCAGCGCGAGCGCGATCGTGGGCAGCGCGCCGAGCAGCACCAGGTCGGTGGCCGACTGTCCGATGCCCTGAAAAATGAAGGTGCCGAAGCCGCCGCCGCCGATCAGCGCGGCGACCGCGGCCAGGCCGATGTTCTGCACCAGCACGATCCGCACGCCGCTCAGGATCACCGGCAGCGCGAGCGGCAGTTCGATGCGGGCGAGCCGCTGCGCGCGCGTCATGCCCATCGCGGCGGCGGCCTCGATGACCTGGCCCGGCACCTGGCCGAGCCCGACCACGACGCTCGACGCGATCGGCAGCAGTGAATAGAGAAACAGCGCGAGGATCGCGGGCGCGACGCCGATGCCGCTGACGCCCAGCGCGGCCGCCAGCGGCACGCGCGCCGCGAGCAGTCCGAGCGGGACCATCAGCAGCCCGTACATCGCGATGCTCGGGATCGTCTGCACGATGTTGAGCAGCGGCAGGAACGCGCCGCGCAGCGTGGGCGAGCGGGCGCAGGCGATGCCGAGCGGCACGCCCGCGATCAGCGCCGCCGCCACCGAGCCCGCGACGAGCTGCGCGTGGCGCGCGGCCTCCTGCCAGAAACTGTCGGCGCGCACCGCGTATTCCTGCATGACCGACAGCCCATCCCAGGCCCCGCTGCGCAGTAGTGCCGCGACCGCCGCCACGGCGACGATCAATGCAATTAACCGCCGCGACGGCGTGAGCGAGAGGCGCGCCATCGCGTCGGCGATCAGGATCGCGTACGCGAACAGCAGCAGCCACGCGCCGGCGCCGGGCGACACGCGCGCGAGCGGCGTGTCCGGCGTGACGAGATGAGCGGGCGCCGCGCCCACCAGCAGGCCCAGCGCGGCGACCAGCGCGGCGCCGACCGCAAGCCGCAGCGCCGGCGGGCTTTTCAGCAGCGCGAAACCCGCGCTCGCTACCCACGCGGCGCAGACGATGCGCGCCTGCCAGGCCGGATAGACCCGGAACAGGCCGAGATCGGCGCCTGCCACGATCCGGTTCGCGCGGAACGTCATCCACGGTTCGAACAGCAGCGCGCCCAGCGAGAGCACGGCGACCAGCATGCCGACCCGGTCGATGCGCGAGCGCCACGCGGCCCGTCCGGGCAGCCCGGCGCGTGCCGCGCCGAGATCGTGCCGTACCTCTGCCGTCATTTCACGAAACCCTTCGACTTGAGGTAGCTGGCGGCCACGCTCGCGGCCGGCTCGCCGTTGAGCTGGATGCGGCTGTTGAGCGTCTGCAGCGTCTTGAGATCGAGGCTCGCGAACACCGGCTGCAGATAGCCGGCGATCTGCGGGTGCGCTTTCAGCACCGCTTCGCGGACGATCGGGGCGGGCGCATAGACCGGCTGCACGCGCTTGTCGTCGTCGAGCACGACGAGTCCCGCCGCCGCGATGCCGCCGTCGGTGCCGTACACCATCGCGGCGTTCACGCCGTCGGTCTGCCCAGCGGCGGCCTTGATGGTGGCGGCCGTGTCGCCGCCCGACAGCACCAGCAGCTGGTCCTGGCGCAGCTTGAAGCCGTAGGCCTTTTCGAACGACGGCAGCGCGGACGCGCTGTTGACGAACTCCGCCGACGCGGCCAGCTTGACCTTGCCGCCGGCGTCGACCCACTTGCCGAAATCGCCGAAGCTCTTCAGATGGTTCGCCTTCGCGACCGAGTCGAGCACCGCGACGCCCCAGGTGTTGTTCGCGGGCGCGGGCGCGAGCCACACGATCCGGTTGGCCGCGTAGTCGAGCTGCCTGGCCTGCGCGTAGCCGCGCGCGGCATCCTTCCAGACCGGGTCGTCCGCCTTGTTGAAGAAGAACGCCGCGTTGCCGGTGTATTCCGGGTAGATGTCGATTTCGCCGGTGGTCAGCGCCCGGCGGACGATGGGCGTGGTGCCGAGGCCGATCTTGTCGGACACCGCGAGGCCGTGCGCCTTCAGCACTTGCGCGATCAGATTGCCGAGCAGGTTGCCTTCGGTGTCGATTTTCGACGCGACGGTGATGGTATCGGCCGCGCGCGCGGACCCGGCCGCCAGCACGCACGAGACGGCGGCGACGGCCGCGAGGCGGCGGATCGGACGAACGGATTTCATGATGGCGAAGCCTCCTGCGGGCAGCGAATGAACGGGGAAAAGATCTGAAAATTGGGGGCAAGGAGCCGGCGCCCAGGTCAAGTTACTTGACTGAGCGGCCTTTGGCAAACGGCGGGGCGGCATTTGGCAGGCCGAAAAGATCGGCAGGGAACCGGTTGCGGCAGCCGTTAGTTGTTGGTCCGGCACCGGCCGTTCATACGAAAAAATGCGTGAGACGTGCATCTCTATCTGCTTATTTCGCAGGCAGAGCGATACAATTCACGTCGCGGCAAGCCGATCGACGTCCCGGCTTCGCATCCCGCCCGCCGATCCGTCGATCGGCGGGCGCCGCCAACGCCATGTCAAGGAGCATGCATCGTGAGCAGCGATCCCGGCTTCACCGATTCGGCCATTCCGCAGAACATCTACGACAACCCATCTTTCTTCGAGGGCTACCGCGGCCTTCGCGAGGAGGACAGCGGGCTGAACGGCGCGCTGGAGTTTCCCGCGCTGCGGCGCCTGCTGCCCAAGCTCTCCGGGCTGCATGTGCTCGATCTCGGCTGCGGGTTCGGCGATTTCGCTCGCTATGCGCGTGCCCACGGCGCCGCGTCGGTGACGGCGGTCGACGTGTCGTCGCGCATGCTCGACGATGCGCGCGCCCGCACCGACGATCCCGACATCACCTACCTGCAGCGCTCGATCGAAACCTTTCAGGCCGCGCCGCGCTCGTTCGACCTCGTCGTGTCGTCGCTCGCGCTGCACTACGTCGAGAACTACGCGGGCGTGATCGAGCGGATCCACGGCGCGCTGCGCTCGAACGGCCGGCTGGTGTTTTCCGTCGAGCATCCGATCTGCACCGCGTATCCGAGCGGCTGGGTGCGCGACGACGACGGGCGCAAGCAGCACTGGCCCGTCGATCGCTACCGTCAGGAGGGGCGGCGCGACACGCGCTGGTTCGTCGACGGCGTGATCAAGTATCACCGCACCGTCGAGACCTACGTGAACACGCTGCTGAAGGCCGGCTTCACGCTGACCCATCTCGGCGAACCCGCGCCGGTGGCCGACGCGCTGGCGATCCGCCCGGACCTGGAAGCGGATTGCCGGCGGCCGCCGTTCCTGTTCCTCGCGGCGGTGCGGCCGGCGGGCTGAGGCGCACCGGCGGCCCGCTCGCGACGTCACGACGGCCTGCGGGCCGGCTTGCCGTCGTGCGGCCCGAACGGCCGCGCGGGCCAGTCGGTCCAGAGGTCGTCGCAAGTGGCCTCGTGCGCGGGGTTCAGCGGATAGCGAATCCGGTTCTCCGGCTTCGACCGTTCGCCGATCACCATCAGCCGCACTTCGTCGTCGCTGTTGTTGATGAACGTGTGGCAAAGTCCGGTGCCCGCGGGGAAGCCGACCGCATCGCCCGGCGCGAGCCGATGCAGATGACCGTCCAGCCAGACGTCCGGCGTGCCTTCCAGCACGTAGACGAACTCTTCCTCCGCGCTTTCCGCGTGCGGATAGGACGTGCGGCGCCCCGGCGGGAGCCGGTCGTGATGGATGCCGATGCGCGTCAGGCCGAGCTTTCTCGCGAGCGGCGCGCCGATCGCGAGCCGTTCGGTGTCGTCGTGATAGTGCGCGTTGTCTTCGTCTTCCAGTTCGGTCCAGTGGCGGATGCAATCGGGGCGGCTCATCGTGGGTGCGCTCTCGGGGTAAGGGCGCCATCACACCACGTGCGGCGCCGGTTGTCCATGCGCCGCGGCGCGCATGGCGCCGCGCGCGGGGATCCGTCACAATGGCCCACCGCGCGTCCGGCGCGGCTTCCCGTTTCCCGCATCCCCGTATCGACATGACCGCGAATTCCTTTCGGCTGCCCGACAGCGAGGCGCTGTTCGCCGTGGCCGGCCTGACCGCGTGTCGGCTCGCGGCCGGCGGCCTGTCCGATCTGCAGGCCTTCTTCGAGCGCAATCCGGATTACTTTCTCGCCGCAACCGGCGAACCGCCTGCCTCCGACGAAGCCGCCGCCGAGTTCGAGACGGCGTTGCCCGGCGACTGGCCCCACTCGGCGCAGTGGCTGATCGGCTTCTACGCGGCGGACCGCTCGCTGACGGCCATGGCGACGCTGGTGGCGGACCTGTTCGCGCCGGGGGTATGGCATCTCGGGCTTTTCATCGTCGAAACCGGACAGCACGGACGCGGCGTCGCGCGGCAGCTGTATGCGGCGCTCGAAGTGTGGCTGCGCGTACAGGGCGCGCGCTGGGTGCGGCTCGGCGTGATCGCGGGTAACGTGCGCGCCGAGCGCTTTTGGGAGCGCAACGGCTTCATCGAGGTGCGGCGGCGCGTGGGCGTCGAGATGAAAGCCCGCACCCAGACCCTGCGCGTGATGGTCAAGCCGCTGCGCGGCGACAGCCTGCGCGATTATCTGGCGAGCGTCGCGCGCGACCGGCCCGACACGCCGTGAGACGGACGCGCGCCGCTGCCGCGGCGATTCCGCCGTCGCGTTGACCGGCGCGCCCGGAGCCGCTAGGATGACCGTCATGCGCTTCCCTCTCTTCCCCTCCGCCGTGACGTGCGCCTGTTGTCAAGGCTTGCCGGGGGGAGGCTGCGTCTAGCGCGATCGTCCGCGCCATCACGAAGCGCCCACTGGCCACCCGTTGAAAAACCGGTGGCCTTTTTGTTTTTCCCGGCCGGACGATCGCGCCTTCCGACGCGCCGGCCTCGACCCACCTCGATCTTTCCAACGGAATCCGACGATGCCGCTTGCCCTCTACGACACCTGGTCGCGCGCCGTGCGCCCCTTCGAACCGCTGCAGCCCGAGTTCGTCGGGCTGTATTGCTGCGGCCCGACGGTGTACGACCACGCGCATATCGGCAACCTGCGCACCTACGTGTTCGAGGACCTGCTGCGCCGCGCGCTGGAGTGGCATGGTCATACGGTGCGGCATGTCGTCAACATCACCGACGTCGGGCATCTCGTGTCCGATGCCGACGAAGGCGAGGACAAGATGGAGAAGGGCAGCCGGCGGACCGGCGAGTCCGCGTGGGCGATCGCCGAGCGCTATACGCGGGCGTTCATGGCGGACTGGCGGGCGCTGAACCTGCTGGTGCCGGCGGTGTGGTGCCGCGCGACCGATCACATCGCCGAGCAGATCGATTTCATCGCCGCGCTCGAGCGCAACGGCTACACCTATCGCACGTCGGACGGCCTGTATTTCGATACCGCCCGGCAGGACGACTACGGTTATCTCGCGCGGCTCGATCCCGCCGGGCTGCAGGCCGGCAAGCGGGTGGCGGTCGGCGACAAGCGGCGCGCGACCGACTTCGCGCTCTGGAAGTTCAGCCCGCCGGACACGCGCCGGCAGATGGAATGGGACAGCCCCTGGGGTCGGGGTTTTCCGGGCTGGCACATTGAATGCTCGGCCATGTCGGCGCGCTATCTCGGCCCGTGGTTCGACCTGCATTGCGGCGGCGAGGATCACATCGCCGTCCATCACAGCAACGAGATCGCGCAGACCCAGGCCGCGCACGGCACGCGGCTCGCCAATTTCTGGCTGCACGGGCACTTCCTCACGGTGGACGCGGCGAAGATGTCCAAGTCGAGCGGCGAGTTCCTGAGGATGCAGACCTTGATCGAGCGGGGCATCGATCCGCTTGCGTACCGCTACCTGTGCCTGACCGCGCATTACCGGAGCCCGCTGCGTTTCACGTGGGAGGCGCTCGACGCCGCCCAGATCGCGCTCGACCGGCTGCGCGCGCTGTATTCGCGCTGGCCGGAAGGCGGCGACGCCGACCCGGACTGGGTTGCGCGCTTCGCGGCGGAGATCGACCAGGATCTGAACCTGCCGCGCGCGTTGGCGCTCGCGTGGGAACTGGCACGCGGCGTGCTGCCGGCCGCGACGCGGCGCGCGACGCTCGACCGGTTCGACACGGTGCTCGGGCTGGATCTGCGCGCCTGGCGCCCGCGCGACGCACAGGTGCCCGACGAGATCCGGGCGCTTGCCGATGCGCGTCGGGCCGCGCGGGATGCGTGCGACTGGGCGCGGGCGGATGAACTGCGGGACCGATTGGCCGCATGCGGATGGCAGGCGCTCGACGGCAAGGACGGGCAGCAGTTGCGGCTTATCGAAGCGGCCCGACACGATCGGCGGGGAGGCGGCGCGGCGAACGACGCGTGAGGGATGCGTTTGCCCGGCCGCGCCGGCGGGCCGGTGCGTACCGCGCGCCGCTCACCGACCCGCCGGCGGTCATGCGGCGCGCGCCAACACGCGAGCGATGTATCGGGTGACGGAGATCGACATCGCGCAATCCGGGCGCGGGATCGGCATCGCCGCATCCACACGGTTTTCCGCGCTCTTACGCGTTAAGCGACTGTCTCCGATCCGGTAGGCACCCTCTAGAACGATGGAAGAGGCATGCCTGGATACCCGCGACGAGCGCGTCGACCTGGCGATGTGTCGGTTTCGGTCTGTGCCGATACAACTGCAATCCGCTTGAAGTGCTTGCGTTTTATCGTGCGGTTGCTTTTTTTGCTGGTGGGGTTTGTCGAATATTCCGTGTCATTGCAATACTGTGAACCACTCGATGCTCAATTCGGGCTGAAGTATGTTGTTTAGTTAATTATATAAACCAAAATTCGATCGATGAAATCCCTGCTCCAAATCCTCTTATATTGATTTAGCTGCGGGTTGCCCGAAAAAATATAAGAACAGGTGATTGAGTGGCGTTGGTTGTTAATATCCGCGAGTGGTTTAAATTGGCGCCCGCTAATTTCCAATTTACCGGGGATTGACAATAAAACGAACATAACCACCGATGAATCATGCCGGAACACTATTTTTGTGCTGATTTCTGACTAAATTTGACATTTCTCTTAGCCGTCAGTAACCATTCGATAGCGTTTCAAAAGTTAAAAAATTGGTATACGATGCGAATCATGATTAAAGAGCGGGTGGTATCCCATAATAATTTCTTCATGAATAAAAGATGAAGGTCCGATTTTTTATAAGCTCATCGGTTGAGCGTGGATGCGAGTATTGATCGTCGGTTGATAATCGATGATTCCAGTGAGAGAGGCTGCGAGCCAATTCCCGATTCGATTTGTTTGGCGGTTTGCCAATCGGATCTGCCGTGGTGCCGAATGAGCTATTCGAACCCGAGGCGATAAGGCGGGCGGCCGCAATCCGTCGATTGATAATTTAGGAATGCGAATATGCCGTCGGGAGCCGATCAGGTTGCCTCGACGGCATAAGGGAACGGCGGTTTTCCGGACCGTCGGGACGCTTGTCGTCCTGCGTTTCGCGTCACCGTGATGTCATCGAGATGAAAGGGTGATCAGGCGGTTCCGATCGCTTCTCGGCGATCGTTGATCTGCGTCAATCCTCGATGCGTGGGGACAACGCGGGGCAGTTTGAGGGGATGTCGTCGGACCGGTGTGCCTGTTGTGTCGCGGCGCTACGGGACCTGACGGATCCGCCGTACGTGGACCCGAAGGGGTTCCAGAAGGAGGGGTGATGAAACGCAGGGATGTGATTCGAGCGTCGGCCTTCGTCGCGAGTGGGGCGGCGTTGGCGAAGATGGCCACCTTGGGCCAATGGTTGGCGGGGGACGCCGGCGGGGGCGCCGGCACCGTTGCCGCGCGCGCTTTCACGCCGGTCAGCCTGCCGGGGCTGGACGGCACGACGCCGGTGTTGCCGCAAAAGGATTCCTATCCCGGCCAGTTGGCCAGAGCGGGCTACGTCCAGGCACAAAGACTGACTTACGTCTGGACCGAGCGGTTCGTCAACGCACAGGGGATCCCGTTGGCCGAGACCGTCATGCCGCAAGACCTGCCGAGCGTCGATTGGCTGCTGAAACTCGCGGGCACGCTGGTCGACATCCTCGTCAACTTCATCGCATCCGCGCCGGGTACCGCGGCTTCGCTGTGGCAGAACCGGCTCGACATCATCCGGGGCATCATCCAGTCGGCCCAAGAAACCTACGACCGTCAGTTGACCGGCAATCCGCTGGATCCGCTCGTGATTCAGCGCGTGGCGGAGGTGCAGGCGGTCCTGTTCGGCGCATTGGCGTCGATCGCCGCGTTGATCGCTGAAATCGTGCCGCAATTGAGCGACCTGTTCGCCGCGCAGGACGTCAATCGCAACGAGGCGAACTACCGGGCGCTGTTCGCCACCATTGCGCTTCCCGAGTTCGCGACGTCGTTTCACGGAGACGACGTATTCGCGCATCTTCGGGTCGGCGGACAGAATCCGATGCTGGTCAAAGGCGTCGCGAGCCTGCCGGGCAAATTTCCGCTGACGAACGCGCAGTATCAGCAGGTAATGGGACCGAGCGACGATCTGAGCACGGCGGGACTCGAGCATCGCCTCTATCTGCTCGACTATGCCGATCTCGGCCTGCTGGCCACCGACGGCCCGGCGCAGAAACTGCTGACGGGCGCCGGTTATTCCTACGCCCCGATCGCGCTCTTCGCCGTTCCGAAGGGCGGCGCGTCCCTTACCCCGGTGGCGATCCAGTGCGGGCAGGATCCCGCTGGCCATCCGATATTCCTGCCGGCCGCGCAAAGCGACACGTCGGCCCACTGGGCGTGGGAGATGGCGAAGTCCGTGGTGCAGGGCGCCGAGGAAAACTACCACGAGATGTTCGTGCATCTGTCCCGAACGCATCTGTTCAGCGAGGCCTTCGCGATGGCGACTTATCGCAATCTCGCCAGAACGCACCCGCTTTACGCGCTGCTCGTGCCTCACTTCGAGGGCACCCTGTTCATCAACGAGCAGGCGGCGCTGATCCTGCTTCCATCGGTGCCGCTCGGCTTCATCAATACGCTGTTTGCCGCGCCGATTGCCGATATCGCACAGGAAGTCCTGAAGGATCGCCTGGCCTTCGACTTCTACCAGAACATGCTGCCGGCCGATCTGGCGAACCGCCGGGTTGACGATCCCGCTCACCTGCCCGACTACCCGTACCGGGACGACGGCCTGTTGATCTGGAATGCGATTGCCGGGTGGGCCGCCGATTACGTGAATGTCTATTACGCGTCGGATGCGGATGTCGTCGGCGACTACGAACTGTCCGCCTGGGTGAACGACGTCGCGGCCAGCGGAAAAATCAAGGGGTTCCGGGCGATTACGTCCCGGACGCAGCTGAGCGACGTCCTGACGATGATCATCTTCACGGCGAGCGCTCAGCACGCGGCGGTCAACTTCTCGCAGCCGTCGCTGACCACCTACGCGCCCGCGGTATCCGCGCTGCTGTCGGCGCCGGCGCCGACCAGCGCGCTCGGGAAAACGCAAGCGGACTGGAACAAGCTGCTTGCGCCGATGGTTGCGGCGGTCGAGCGCGTCGCGATCTACGAATTGCTGGGCGGGATCTATCACCGGCCGCTCGGACAGTACCTGAGCAACGTATTTCCGCATCAGCCGCTGGTCACGGACCCCAAGGTAGCCGGCACGGGCGGACCGCTCGAGCGTTTCCAGACGGCGCTGAAGGACGTCGAGAACACGATCAACGCCCGTAACCGCACGCGAGCAAGGCCCTTTCTGCTGCCGAGCCGGATTCCCGCGAGCACCAACATCTAGCGCGGACGGATACGGCCAGGCGGCCCGTCCGGGAACCGCCGCTTTCGAAAAGGCGAGGGCGTGCAGTGAAAGTCGATCTCGAGTGGGTCCGCCATACGGTCTTGATCCTGGTCGGGATAGGTTCCGCGATCCTGTTCCTGACCCAGGCTCCTGTGTTTCAGGTGGCGAGCCACCCGGGCGGCGGCGTTCTTAAGTGCAGACAGGAATCCGCTTGCCGGGGCAGGTGAGCCCGGGCCGGCGAGAGGTGGGCGGTGAAGGATGTCGGCGTCCGGTCAGCATGCGTCGATTTTCCTTGATCGGTAAGCAGTGCTTCATAAATAAACCTGATTCGAAATGAGAGGGCCATTCATGAAAAAGCGATACGTTCTGTCGGCGGCGATCTCCATCATCGCCGCCGTGTTCTCGACCGCCGCGGCGGCGGCGGATTATCAAGGGTCCAGCTTCAACGACGTATGGGCCAAGGTGAAATCCGATCCCTACGCCAACGGCTACCCTCACTACACGTCGAATATCGTCGACATGTATTCCCATGGGGATCAGCTTTACAAGGATTCCAGGCGCACGCTGAGTTCGTCCGAGGACTTCATCGAGCCGACCCAGAAGCTGGTGCATCCGATCGGCATCTGTCTGGCCGGTACCTGGAACATCACGGCCGCGACGCATTGGACCGGCTATTTCAGCCAGGGCAGCAAGGGATTGATCGTGGTGCGCGCGTCGGAAATCGGCGGAAACGAAAAGCGCAGCCAGCTGCGCTCCTTCGGCCTGGCGGGCAAGATCTTTCCCACGCTCGATCCCAACCAGGTCGTCAAGACCGGCAACTTTCACGCGATTTCCGATGCGCCCGGCGCGCCGATTGCGCACTTTCTGGATGCGGTCATCAATTCGGACGTCATCAATCTGAGCCTGATCGGCCTGCCTTTCTTCGCGGTTCAGGGCACCGCGATCGCGACGACGTTCGCGGCGGCGGAGCTGACGCCGGATCTGACCCAGCCCGCGATCCGCCAGCAATATCCGGTGGCGCAGCTGGGGCAGGCGAGCGGCCAGCCGCACAAGGAGCCGGTGTGGCTGCGATTCGTCGGATCGCCGGATGTCCCGCGCAACGACGGCGACGATTTCCGGGACGAGCTGAACATCAAGAATTATCCCAACGGACTGAAATTCGACATCCTCGCGTCCGATCAGGGGATCCGCGCGCCGGACCTGAAGAACTGGGTGAAGATCGGCTACATCGAATTGACCGATTCCGTGGTCAGCAATACCTGCGACCACAGTTTGCATTTCCATCATGCGCCGTGGGTCGGCCTGCCGGCGGCAGCGACCATTGGGACGGGCAGCAACTGATCCGACGCCTACAACAAGGAGCATTCGCATGAAACCCACGATGAAATCGACTCTCGGCGTGCACCGGCTGGTCCGGTCCTGCGTCGTCGCCCTGGCCGTCGCGGGCATCGCGCCCGCCGCCTCTTCCCAGCAACTGTTCAGCAGCGATTCGCCGGCTGTCGCCGCGGCCTCCAGCAAGGAGGCGAAGCTGGCCTTACCCGCCCCGCGCGAGCGCGTGGTCGTGAGCACCGACGGCGCCCGCCTTGCCGTTCACGAATACGGCTTGCTGGCGGGGCAGGCGCCCACGATCGTTCTGGTTCACGGGTATCCGGACACCTCGCACGTGTGGGATCAGGTGGTCGCGCGTCTCGCGCCGAACTACCATGTGGTCGCCTACGATACTCGCGGGTCGGGGGACAGCGAGCATCCCGCTCCGGGTCTCTTCTCCACGCCGTACAAGCTCACCCAGCTTTCGGCCGACCTCAACGCGGTGCTCGACGCCACCTCGGGCGGACGGCCCGTTCACCTGGTCGGCCACGACTGGGGCAGCATCCAGAGCTGGGAGTCCGTGGCCCGGGGCGCGGTCGCGTCGAAAATCGCGTCCTACACGAGCATTTCCGGACCCAGCCTGGACCTGGTGAGCCACTGGGCGCGCAACAACCTGGTGAACCCGCTGCAATGGGGGAATCTGATCACGCAGGCCGTCTCGTCGGCCTACATCATCGGACTGGATTTTCCGGTTCTGCCCGAGGTGGCGTGGGCGACCGGCCTGCCCAACGGCCTTCTGAACTTCCTCGTGCAACTGGAGGGCGGCACGCGCGAGCCCTATCAATCCGGCGACGGCGCCACCGCGTTGAACCTGTATCGCGCCAACGTGCTGGAGCGGCTCCTGCTTCCCGCCTATGACAAGGTCGTCACGCAGAAGGTCCAGGTCATCGTTCCGACGCTGGACCTGTTCGTCAAGGAAGCGACGTCGGTCGATTCGCTGAAGGGCGCGATTCAGACTCCGCAGATCGTGCATATCGATGCGGGACATTGGGTGCAGCTGTCGCACCCGGACGAGGTGGCCCAGGCGATCGCTCGGTTCGTGGCGAACTGATCGCGTCCGGTTCGAGCGGGTCCGCAGCGCGGGCAGGCAGGGCCTGCGATCCGCCCGGGCCGGGGCGCGTTTTCTTTTTCGATCATCAGGGGAGGTTGACCGTGGGATTCAGACACATCATGGCGGCACTGATCATGTCCGCCGCCGTTGCGGTTTCCGGTGCATCGTTCGCGCACGACGCGCAGTGGGTGAACACGTTGACCATTTCTCCGCTCGACCTGTCCGGCGACGGGCGCCCCGCGAACGGCGAGGCGGCGCGCGTCCGGCAACTGGCGGGACATGCCGTGCCGGTTCCGGCCGGGCAGCTGTTCGACATACAGATTCTGCTGAAGCCGCAGAATCCGTCGCGGCAGGGCGAATCGGGCGCGGGCGGATTACCGGCCGATCCCCGCGCGCGCGCGGCGGAGCGTTTCGCACCGGCGCAGGCGCAGGTGGGCGACGTAGTCGCCTATTTGACGCGCAGCGGCTTTACGCGAGTCGACGCGGATGCCAGCCGTTTCAGCGTGCGCGCGCAAGGAACGGCCGAGAGCATCTCGAAGGCGTTTCATGTCGGCATGAAGACGTTCACGTACCAGGATCGCCGGGTGTTCGCGAACGATCGCACGGTTCAGGTTCCCGCCTATCTGGGCGCGGTGGTCGGGAGCGTGCTCGGACTTCAGAATCTGTATTGACGGGCGGGCGACGCATACACGGCCGTATCGGCGACCTAACGGTATCGGAATCCTTTGCCCATTGCCGCCTGCACGGTTGTTGCGCGGTGCCTCGCGGCGGGCAGCTTCGCCGGATGCACTTGGCTATTTTTGGCCATCCACCGAAAACTGAAAATCCCTCTCAAACCCTTTCCAGGCGAGGATTGCGGAGATGCTTGAGAGTGCAAAACGGGCCAGGCGAGGCGATTTTTGCCAACGTGACCGACGGTGGATGACCCGTCACGCGTGCCGGTCTTGCGAGATGACGATTTCGCGGTGGCCGGCGAAATGACTGGGGTGACCGGAATAGGTTCGAACAGTGCTTCAAGGTCATCGGCCGAGAACTTGACGGCGCCCGCGGCATCCTCGGACAGGATCGCATCCGCGAGCGCCGCTTTTTTCTCCTGCATCGAGACGATCTTTTCCTCGACGCTGCCAGCGATAATCAGCTTATAGACGAACACCGGCTTGTCCTGGCCCAGACGGTGTGCGCGGTCGGTTGCCTGGTTTTCGACGGCGGGATTCCACCACGGATCGTAGTGAATCACCGTGTCGGCCGCGGTCAGGTTCAGACCGACGCCACCGGCCTTCAGGCTGATCAGGAAGAGCGGCACCTCGCCCTGCTGGAAGCGTCTGACGGGGGTCACGCGATCGGTTGTTTCGCCGGTCAGTTGTAGCGGCTTGCAATCGAAAACACGCCGGCCTCGACTTCATTTGCCTGCTGACCCGATTCCGAAAGTAATCAGGACGGCCTTGTGATCTGAAGGCCATACACCTTCGGGTTCCTTGAATACATCGCTGGCGCTTTCGCCGACACGCTGGCTTTTCACGATACTGCGTGACGGGCCGACAATAATGGCGTCCCTTACCGACAATCTGCCGTCAGGATAATAAAACACGTAGTCGATACGATCACGCTCGTCGGCCGTCGGTGCCCATGTCAGCTCATTCACTTTTTTGGCGGGGTTGTCAGAGACCCAGGTAAATCCGGGGTTCAATATCGGGCTGGGATATTTGGCCCGGTAGGCATCCTGAAAGCCTGCTTCGCTCAGTAGCTTGGTGCTCGTCCACGCTATAACCACGCCGTTATGATCGAACGAGGTGCGATTCTCGTAAATCCAATCCAGCCAGGACGGTTCATTGAAGTCGCCAGCCATGATGATCGCGCTTCCGGACTCGATTTCTCGCTTTGCGTCGCTTATGAATGCACGAATCGACGCCGGTCGCGCAGAGCTGTCATTTGCTTTCAAAATGTTATCGACAGTTGTTTCTGGCTTTGGTAGTTTCGCGGAGGAATTTCCATCATATCCACGAGGTAGATAGGCTGCGTAGTTCTTGTAATCCAAATGTCCGCTATAAAATGCCAGATTCACCCCATTGACATCAATGACGCTTTTGGTGAATCGATCAAAATCAGTGTGACTTTTGATGGGAAATCGCGAAATGATTCCTGTGTCCTTCGATGCCTTGTATGAGTAATATTTAAACCCTTTCTTGCTGAGTGCGCCGACGAGGCGTTGCGTAAAGTCAACTCCTCCGTAATTGGACACCTCGGAGAGAGCCACGATGTCTGCATTGGTCGCGGATATTTCATTGACAATTCCGTCGAATCCGCCGGAGACCTTTGTTCCCTCAAGCCAAATGTTGAACATCAGCGTTTTCAGGTCAACATTTCCGGCGTCATCGGCAATGTCGAATAGCGTCGGGTTGCTCAGCCATGTATAGCCACCTTCCTTTAAAAGAAAGGCGGCATATCGTCCCGGCTGTAGATTGCGAGCATTGACGGTGATCTGGCCGTTTTCTTGCGTTACATATTGCCAGGCATCTGCCTTGTTGGTTTGGGTTTGATTCCATGGGCCATCCTGAAGGTCTCGTCCACTTGAGCCTGAGCCATCCTTGTAGCGCCATATTCCTATCCAATTATTTTTTGACGCAGGTACGTTGGCGTAATTTATTTTAATGAGGCCATCCTTCGGATACGCCTGTCGATCGACGCCAAGCTCTGCTCCCCTTGCCGCAGAACTTATAAGGAGGAGAAAAGATAAAAAATAGAATGAAATCATCTTTCTCACGATTTGTTCCTTTGTGGTTTTGAATTTCACTGAATATATGAGCGCGCAGGCGCATTGCTCATCGGCCAGACGCCAGTTCGGATTGAGGCTGATGGAATATCCGGAATTTAGAAAGCGATCGTCCAATCATTGTCGCCATTCATCAAACTCCTGCTCCTCATTCGTAAAGCACAGTGAGACTGATCTGATGTTTGCCATACGCTTAATCCATTGACGCAAGATGCATTCAGTATCGATATTTCCGCGTACCGCTAAACGTAAATTGCCGTTTTGTAGCTGCGCAGTGTGTCCGTCACGATGGTCCATGGAACCTGGCGGCGCTTGAGCAACTCGCGCATCAGACATTTGGCTGCTGCGGCAATGCGCCGGCGCGACACCAGGACGTCAAGCATGGCGCCGTGCCGATCCACGGCCCGCCACGGCCTTGATCGACGCGATAGGGCCGTCGAGATGCACTTGTCGCTGTGGATCGGTGCCATCAGGCGTATGCGTCGGGCGACCGCTCGGCCGAACTTCGGCACCCAGTACCGAACCGTAAGCCCAAAGTCCCGCGCGACCGGCATCTCCCGGATAAATTTCAAATCCCGACTCATCGAAAAAGTGGCACATGCCTACTAGACACTTATTTGATCGTATAGTTAATCTCTGGATTGGAAATGATGTTTAACACTCCGTCGACATTGCAGGTTCCGAAGTTTGTTGGATAAATAGTGATGCGCGATGAAAGATCCCAATTTGCCTTCAAGTCGCCATCGCAATATGCATTCGCCAAACTAATCACAAGATTGGAAAATTTAATGACATTGGGCGTGTTCGTTCCCTGCGTCCAGGAGACCGTCGAACTCTGAAATTGATTATCGGGTGATTGATAGAATCGACATTGGTCTCCGCCCTTGACAAAAGATGATGAAATGGAGATGGGAGAACCTCTTCCATTCGTCGTCCCAACAAGAAGGATGTCGCAGCTTATACTCGGGAAGCTTGCATTCTTGTATGGGCCGCTATCGCGAATATTAATAGTCCCGGAAAATACTATCGGCACATTATCTGCCGTTCCCGATGCGTTAGCGGCGCCGGCGAACGACCCCGCGATAAAAATCAGAATCATGTTGCGAATAAAAATAAATCTGATTATGACGCTTCGCATGATTTGCCTTTTTAAGGTGTCGTGAGACTGCAAATTGTTCATCCGTGAATATTGAAAGCCTATCATTTGCGCCCGACTTCAACCGAACGAGCTTTTTTGGCTGTCATGGCAGCGCGCGAGTTGGCGATCTCGGGCGAAACGGAAAGCAATGGCTTGGAAACCATTCTTAATGTTCCAAACAATTTGCACGTGGCGTTATTTCCCCCGTTGAAATACAGCTCGTCCTGAATTCCGCCGTTGTATCCTGATATGCGAACGTCGTTGGCTTCGCCTACGCAATCTCCAACGGAGGTTGAGAGATAAATTCCACTGATCTCAACATGATCGTATGGGGTGTTGGAGTTTTCCACGCCCTTGACAAATTTCATCGTCCACGGGTAATTCATTCCGCCGGAGGCGGATAGGGCGCATAGTTTGTCTCCATATAAATAGGCCTTTGTTATCGTTGCATTCTGATCCAGGTTGTTGGTTCTTCCCAGTAAAACGACATCGCACGTTATGCTCGAAGCGTTGAATTTTAGTGTCAATACGCCCCATAGCGAAAAAGGGATATCGCTTTGGGCGCCCGAGGCAAATCCCAGGGCCGGGGTTAAAAACGTCAGGATGGCAAATATGAAATTTCTAAAGATAGAGCCGGGCATGATTTTCTCTTTGTTGATGTCTGTTGGTAATACTCAAACGCTAAATCTGAAACTTCCATCAGTCGTGGCTGCAATATTCAGAAGCAAATCTCACGACGCGCCACGGCCTGGCTTCGCGACTTCGGCATGTCACACGCCCTCGCAACGGTGAGCGCCATGACCTGATAATCGACATCGCGAGCGAGGCGAAGCAGATGCGAGATGTCCAACCTCGCGATGTGCCGCCCCCTGCCATGCGCCCTTCAGCGTCCGGCGCCGCGAACCATGATCCTTGCCTGACGTGGCCGATTACCGGTTCGCCTGTCGGCGGCGCTTACACCCGAAATTTCGTATTGACCGCGATGGATCCGCCGGCCGGTGCGATCTCGGCGTCGACTACGCTACAACCAGCTCGACCAGCACAGCCCTCGGTTTCGCATCGCTCGGGATGACTCCCAGCAGGTTCCTCCTCTACCCGAGTTGCTCCGCCAATGTGTATCCGTCAAACGAATTGCCGGTCGCGTACCCCAACGATCAGGTCATTTCCGTGACCGCCAAGCGAGCCCTTACGCCGAACGCCAGGGGCGCTGGGCTCTGCATCACCGATGCGCTCCACCTCCGGCGCGTGAAGCGCGTGCAACGTATTTTTGTCCGTCGGTCACTGACACCAGAACTATCACGCCCGTTCGAGCCGGACAGTCAGCGTTTTAGTGGCGGCGACCATCCTGCGATTGATGTCGCGCTACCGTGCGCTGCCGTTTGTACTGCTTCGCGTGCTCATACCCACCGGCCTGGCGGTGTAGTGCCTGTCTTCGCGCGGGCAGGTTTGCGTGAGCATCAAGCCCACGCGCTGAACCCGCTTCACGAGTTTCGTATCGGTAACGTCCAGCAACCGGCTGGCGAATCCCTTTCTTCATAGACCGCACGCCACACCTGTCGCTACCAGTGACCCTCCGTCTTGTCTTCGGCAGACACCAGATAGAACGTGACTCGGAACGGCGGATGAAGGATCTCGTGTGTTCGGCGAGTAATAGCGGCGCGAACGCGCCGAACCAGTATCAATAAAGAGGTTTTGACGAGGTCCGCCGGTGACGGCTTTCCGACGTCCTCGTCTCGTCCTGCATTACAGGCCTGGCGATTCAATGAGTGCTTCAACCAACTGCCTGAGAGACAATCGAGATACCTGAATTATCTAAGTCGTTCGGCGGAAAAGAAAACCGTCTTATTATTCGTGGGCGTCGTAGAGGAGTTGACCGACCACCATTTTACTTCCCACCAACGGTATTGGCCGCCGGTAGAAACATAAATCTGTGCGGTTTCAACTTCTGAACCCGTCGCCTTTCCAAGAACAGCGGAATTTCCGCAGTAAACTTGATCGTCGATGTCCACGCTTTCAGAGGAGCCGCTGGCAAGCGAGGTAAGCGATACGGTTTTTGTTTGTGCGCCGAGAGACGAGTACGAGGTGTATCCGAAAGTGACTGGAGATCCGCTCAAATTAGTCAGAGTCGGTGCGCACAAATTGGGGTTCCCGTTTGCCATCGTATTAAAGTCTACAGTCAGGCCATCGATGACGGGAAGCTGGCTCTTGATCGTAGGCTGACTGCTGGCAAGTTTGCCATCCGTGGCCAACGAAATAATCGCCGTTGTCTTTTGAGCCTGGGACCAGGCCGGTGATGCAATAAAGCTCAATCCCATGAATGCGGCGATACAAATCATAGTAGAGCTAAATTTATTGCTCATTTAACTACCTCCGTACATTATGTGAAATTAGATGTGTTTCATTCTATGTTAAATCGATCGATCTTCAAAATTACATCAGTACATCAACGTCACCAGCAGACTACAAAAAATTTTAAGGTGCGCAATTCATGGGATTGGTCCACCAGGAACGTGTAACGCCATCCGCTCCTTCGAGAACCATATTTTTCGAAACGTTCCTGAAGGCGCTCGCTGCATTGGATTTCCAATTCAGCTGCGAAAACTTCGAAAATGCATCGCTTTCAACGAGCAGGACAGATTTGTTGGCGGGAGTGATGCGATCTGCATATCCTTGTCCCTTTTGCAAGCATCCCAATTGCTGATAGTACGCTGCAAGAAACTGTACCTTTACGCCCCAGTTATTGACGAGCTTGTATTGCTCGAAGCGCTGCATCCGCTTTCTAAATTCTTCCCTTGTGATTTTGGTTGCATTCTTTCTATCTATCTCGCCCTTGATGGCCGCAGCCAACCAGAATACCGTGGAAACAGCGAAGAAAAAGATGCCGGCTCCCGCGACGTACGGAGTAGCCCAGCCTACGCGAGCGACCAGGGAAATTGTCCCTAATACGCCTCCGATCGCATCGGCGGAATCGCTAATCGTTGACAAGGTATTGGCGATACTGCCCTCGCCGATGGCGATCTTCTTCGCATCAGCGTAGATGTTTAGAAATGACGCCGTGAGGCTGGCCAAACTCAACACAATGGACACAACGGACACGAACTTGGCTAAATTCGCGGACCTCTCTTGCATTCCGGCAATGTTCACGAATGAATATTTCGTTGCATTCGACCGTGCTTCGGCTGCGCTCGCCGATAAATCAAGTGCCGTTTCGCCCGCAAATCGTTGCCTGATGCTGGCTTGGACCTCGGCTGTGACATTCTTTTCTATCGTTGACGAATTGTTTAGGGCATTGGCCGATGAAAATCCTGTTTCGGCACTTCGGACGGCTTCATCGATTGTTCGTAACGTGGCCGTGTCGGTGCTGGTGCTCGGATAGAAGTTCAAAGCAATGGCCGTATCGGCTCCGTACCATTCGGGGATGGCCGCTTTTGCACCCCACATTTTGGTCCAAGCGGACACCATGTAGCGAGGCACCGTTCCGAAGAAGCTGCGCCAGGCCGGAAGCCCGGCAATGATACTCAGGCTGGCGGAGGCCAGGGAAATTCTATCGTCCTCGGTAATTTTATCGGATCGAGTTTTTTCTATAATGGACATGATGAGTGCGGAGATTGCCAGGCCGCTCCCAATCACGCCCAGGGTGCCGGTGTTATTGAAATCCCTGAGGGCGGATATAATTTGCTGCTTTTTGGTGATGTTGTTTTTGAATAATTTGTCGGCGGTCTGATTGATGTCGCTGTCCGAAACTTTGTTGCTCTTGTTTGTGATCGTGATGTTGTTGAAGCGAATCAGCTCGCACACCATGGCGGATTGATTTTCCTTGGCTTCACCCGAGATTATCGAAGCTATGGAGGTAATCGATGTCGCGGCGGTTTTGACGGTTGAGTTCGTGCTTCGAGCCAGGTTGATTGCACTCCTTTCCGCTGCCAAACTAAAATTCTTGACAAGCCCGGCCTGATCTGAAATAAATTTTTCCGGCGTGTTGAGTGCTGCCGCCAATTGGCTGGAGATAAGATTGTAGCTTAATGTTTTCTGCACGGCCTCCGCGGCGACCGGATCCAGGATGGATAGCCCAAAATTGTCGTCGGCAATCATCTGAAGCGCTATCTGCTTTTGCTCTGTCGAGCGAGTTGACTGCGGGTTGGTGAATTCCCATACGAATTTCGCATACTCCGGCCCTTTCGCCAGCAGGGCGATAGCGTCATCTCTGATCGTTTTCAGATTTTTATTCTCGTTATACGCCAGTGCAATAATCGTATTGTTCAAATCCGTTTTGATAACCGGATCCGCCAATAGCTGCATGTATATGTTGTTGGCGAGAATGTATCCAGAGCCGTTGTCGGACCCGCTGGAGCCATTAAAGAAGGAAATGACATCTTCGCTATTCATGAAGTACGTATAAGAACCGCCGCCTTCTCCCGAAACGTTGTCTGAGCTATATGTTTCCGTGGAAACGATACCGTCTCGAATTGCGTTCAAGGCATCTGCTGCCACCGCGAATTTCACCCGCTTTTCGCCGGCTTGTGAATCGGTTGGAACAGGCGCTTGGCCAATGATCGGGGGATTGGAGATTGTCGTGGCGGGTTGTGTGCTGTTTGATAAAAAACTCGTAATCAATTGTGCAACGGCTGCATTGTAAATGGTCATCTTTTCCGAACTGTTGGGATAGGTTCGGTCAATCAGCCAGCGATGTATGTTTAGAAAGTCCGATTTCGGAATACCTGCAACCCCCACGCGATAATCCTCGACGGCGGAAATGTCCGATTTGGAAAATTGCTTTGGAGTGTAACGAGCAGAAGTATTGGCAGCCCCTGCGAACACCGTCGTTTTGTTACTGCTTGCAGCTCCGGCGCCAATCGGGGAATCGCTATCCCCGCCGCAACCGGCCAAAAATCCCATGCCGCCGCCGGAGAACAAAACTGTAGTTGCCTTGACGATTGCGCGTCGCTTTGCATTGATTTCAAACGAGCTCATATATTTCTCTTTATGTTAAAAATCTGCACCGTAAACGACTTATTGATAAACAACTGCTGTAGTGATCAGCTAAATCATGGAACTCGGATGCGTCTCAACAACGTGCTCGACTGCACAACCAGTCTGTCGATCGATGTGTCATCAAAGCTTAACGCGTATGGAAAAATGACATTCGTGTCATAAAAAAATAAAGAGTACTAAAGGTATGGCTTTTGAGAAATCGCTTGACACTAGTTAGTTTCGTCAGCGGGAAGCGACCTCTGAGTAATGTGGCTGTAAGATAGAGGATTTCACTTTGAATTTCTACACCTTTTTTTTGAATTAATATTCTCGATTGAGCGGTGTTTATTGATAATTTCCAGGGCGCGCAACCGTTGATCCAGTCGTGGTTTTGGGAGGCGAAAATATTAGACGCGCGTCTCATATAAAAGAGTGCGGTCGTCGGCCGTGGAGAACCATACTGAGCGGGTCTGCCACAACAAACCGTCTGGTCGAGTAGGCGGGTGAATCGATCGAATCCGCGTAATGAAGCAAGCGCTGCATTCGGTATTGACCGAGGTGTTCTCGCGCTCGCATTCTCCTTGCGATGCGATTTGGCTATTTTAGCCATCCACCGAAAACTGAAAATCCCTCTCAAACCCTTTCCAGGCGAGGATTGCGGAGATGCTTGAGAGTGCAAAACGGGCCAGGCGAGGCGATTTTTACCAACGTGACCGACGGTGGATGACCCGTCACGCGTGCCGGTCTTGCGAGATGACGATTTCGCGGTGGCCGGAGAAATGACTGGGGTGACCGGAATAGGTTCGAACAGTGCTTCAAGGTCATCGGCCGAGAACTTGACGGCGCCTGCGGCATCCTCGGACAGAAGCAGGTCTCGCAGGCCACGATCGTGCGCAAGCTCTCGAGCTACAAACGCCAGAACCAGACGAAAAAGGCCCTCTGGGAACTCGACAACCTCTGCCGCACACGCCATATCCTGCGTTTCATCAACGACGTCGGGTTGCGCCAGTCCGTGCAGAAGGCCCTCAACCGCGGCGAAGCGTATCACCGGCTGCGCCGCGCGGTTGCCTTCGTCAACAGCGGCAAGCTGCGCGTGCATACCGAGAGCGAGCAGCAACTCTGGAACGAATGCGCGCGCCTGATCGCCAACGCCATCACCCACTACAACACCGCCTTGCTCTCGCGCGTCCACGAGCAGAAGCGGGCCGCCGGCGACGAGGCCGCGATGGCGTTTATCGCCGGTATGTCGCCAGTCGCCTGGCGGCACGTTAACCTGTTCGGTGCGATCGATTTCGGCGCCGCGACCCTGCCTGTCAACATCGATGCGCTCGCCTCGTATTACGCCGATCCCGAGTACTGGGCCCGTATGCTGCAAGCAGCGGATGAAGACGACGAACAGGCGGGGTAAAAGCCCGCTCGCGGGACGCTCAATTGCCATTCATCCAACCCGGCGAGCCTTATCCGGCAACGGTTTGAGAGGGATTTTCAGTTTTCGGGGGATGGGCAAAAATAGCCCACTTCGCCTGCCTGCCGGTTCTCTTGGCGGTACTGTCGCAGGCGAGGGTTCCGGTCGCCGCACGCGTTGTCCTACGGTTCGGATTCACGCCGGCGCCGGACGCCCGGCGCGTCCCCCCATCAAGCCGACGCGCCGCGCTTCGGCCCGGACAGCCCTTCGCCCGCATCGGCGGGCAGCGCCGCGAACATCGGCCAGGATGCGAGCACGACCAGCGCGATCGTGAGGAACGCCCACGAGAAATCGGCATGGCCGGCCTGGGTCCGGCCGCCGATCAGCATCGTCACCTGCATCGAACTGGCCGCGAGCGCGACGCCGACCGCCTTCATCAACTGCTGCGCGGTGCCCTGGAAGGACGTCGCGGCGGACAGCTGCGCGGGCGGGACGTCGGCGAACACCAGCGCGCCCATCGACGCGAAGCTGAGCGACCGGCTCAGGCCGCCGAGCAGCAGCACGGCGAAGATCGCCGCGTCCGGCCAGCCGGCCGACAGCGTCATGCAGAGCGCGAGCACCCCCGCGAACGAGAGACTGCCGGCGATCAGCACCGTGCGCATCGACAGCCAGTGCAGCGCGAAACGCGTCATCGGCCGCATGCACAGCGAGCCGAGCGCGCTGGCGAGCGAGATCAGTCCGCTCTTCGACGCGCTGACGCCGAACCCGACCTGCAGCGTCAGCGGCACGAGAAACGGCAGCGCGCCGGCACCGGCGCGAAACAGGCTGCCCGCGACGGTCGCCGCGTGAAAGGTCGGGATGCGCAGCAGCGACAGATCGAGCGCCGGGTGCGGCACGCGCCGGCAATGCCGGCGCGTCAGCCAGCCGAGCACGACGCCCGCCGCGATGAAACCCTCGGGCGCGCCGGCCGGCAGGATGCCGCGCCCGATCGACTCGACGCCGAGCATCAGCGCGGCCAGCGCGGCGCCGACGAGCAGCATCCCCTTGAGATCGGGCGGCGGCGCCTGTTCGCCGCCGCCCGACGGGATCAGCCGGCCCGCGAGCGCGAAACCCAGGATGCCGACCGGCACGTTGATCCAGAACACGCTGCGCCACGACAGCGCATCGGTCAGGAAGCCGCCGAGCGGCGGCCCGAGCACGGGGCCGAGCAGGGCGGGCATCGTGAGCCAGGTGGTGGCCGCGAGCATGTCCTCGCGCTTCACGCCGCGAAACAGGATCAGCCGACCCACCGGCACCATCATCGCGCCGCTCGCGCCTTGCAGAACGCGCGCGGCGAGCAGCGCGGGCAGGCCGTTCGATAGCGCGCACAGCACCGACGCGCCGGTGAACAGCGCGATCGCCGCCATGAAGACGCGCTTGGCGCCGAAGCGGTCGGCGATCCAGCCGCTGATCGGGATGAACACCGTGAGCGCGACGAGGTAGGACGTGATCACGCTGCTCAGGAACACGACGTTCACGTGCAGGTCGCGTGCCATGCTCGGCAGCGCGGTCGCGACGACCGTGCCGTCGAGGTTCTGCATGAACAGCGCGCTGGCCACCACGGCCGCGATCACGCGGAAATTGGTTTCGCTTCTCACGGCGGGATTCGGTCGGGTTAGAGGAGCCGGACGCGGCGCCTCGTGAGGGTGTCCGCGCCGGTACGTCATTTTGCCTGCGAATGCACGAGCGACGCGGCGCCGGATTGGACGGAACGGCGAGACTGCCGGGCGCCGGCCCTTCGGCTAGAACAGGTCGGGCTGCTGCGCCGGGACCATCGGGACGACATTCAATTCGTCGAACCTCAGGCGTGCCTTCGCGAGATCGTGCAGGAGCTGCCGTTGCAGCCAGGTTTCCGCGCCGCCGCCGAACGCCTTGTCGAGACGCAGCGCCATTTCGGGCGAAATGCCCGCCTTGCCGGTCAGCAGGTTGGTGAGCGCCTGGCGGCTCACGCCCAGGACGCGCGCGCCGTCGGTGACGCTCAGGTTGAAGCGCGCGAGGCAGTTCTGGCGAATCAGCGCGCCGGGATGAAGGAATTCGGGGTTGACCATGGCGCATAAGGTATCGGCAAAACGCCCGGGGGTCAATTGGCAAGCGACGCTTGTCTTTCTCGAGGCAAAGCGTTGTTCGAATAGTGGTTCGGGGGGCTCAAGGAGCGGATATCCGCCGATGCCAAGACCGTAGCCGGGATACGGAAAGTCGAGAGAGCCGTCGTTTTGTGTGGTTGGGGGAACACCTCGCTGATTTGCCGCGCGCTTGGCGTTGTCGCCATCAAAGCATCGCGCAGCGGGGGGCGTGCCGTGGATCGCCGTGCCGCATTTTGCGGGTTTACCCGCTATAGGCAATTTATTTCGGTGGAGCTAGATTGGGATCGATTGGTATTAAATTGGTTTTAATTTGAATGCCCCGGGGAAACCGGACATTACCAACCTTGAAGCACCAATTTCCTTGGCGCCGTACGCCATGGTGCTTGCGGGTCTGGATTCGTTCGGATTCCTTTGTTAATTAATCGCGTCGGCAGAGCATTCCGCGTTGCAGGGAAAGCCGATCCGTCGTCCGGATCGACAGGATGACTTTGCATGCCTCTGGATGAGAAACATGAACAGGGTACAACGAGGAAAGGGTGTCCAAGCAGCGATCCTGACCGCCTTCATGCTGACCGCATGCGGTGGCGATGACACGCAGACGAGCAGCGCAGGTCTCGTCGCCGGTTCAGGTTCATCCCGGCAGAGCAACGAAGCCGCTACCGGGGCGGACGGCACCGCGTCGCCCCGGATTTCCAACGGCGTGCCATCGGGAAACGGCGCCACGGCGCCCGCTGAACCGCTGCCTCGGCCGGTTGCCGATGCGTCGACCTGGCTGCTGACCAATACGCAGTTCACGACGACCGATCCGGGGTCGATAACCTACGTGGGCAACGGCTACCTGAGCGCGCAGATTGGACCGCTGGGCCAGGGTTACTGGTCGAGCAGCGATACGAACGGATGGACCACCTACCGCTTTCGCAGAACGTCTGCGTTTGCCGCGGATTTTCCGACCGGCGACGGCAGCTATATCGGCGACCTTCCGCTCTGGACGGGCTTGACGCTCGCGACATCGAGCGGGTGGCTGGACCTGAATCTGACGAGTCTTGCGTCGAGAGTAAAGCACTACTCGCAACAACTCGATACCCAGCACGGCATCGTAACGACGACGTTCCAGGTCGCGAGCGATCTGCAGCCGATCACATCCGCCAGCAATCTCGTTTCCGTAAAAATAGCGTCGATCGCTGACCGTAACGACGAACACCACGGGATGGTGACGCTGGAGGTCACGCCAACGACCACCACTCAGCTTTCCGTCATCGCCGATCTGGATATCAGCGGCAATGCCACCACCGTCGTTCAGCGCGCGCAGTCCGCCCCGACGCAAACCGCCAGCGTGACGGTCGTCAATGGCCCGGCATCGGCTTCGAACATGAAGTACGCGGTTGTCCAGCAGCGGGTGGTCCCGCCTACCGGGCTTCCCGCCGCAACGACCTTCCAGTGGTCAACGACCAACGGCACGCAAGTCACGTTCAATGCTCAGGCGGGCGTGACGTATCGTTTCGTCAAGCATGTCGGCGTCGGCGTAGCCGCCACGGCAAGCGATGCCGGCAACGTCGCGGCGTCCGCGATCGCGGCGGCGATGACATCCACGCCGGACACGATCCTCGCCAACCACTTCGCGGCATGGGAAAAGATCTGGAACAGCGACATTGTCACGCCCGGCAGCGTGGATCTGCAGCAGCGCATCCATTCCGCGGGCTACAACCTCTATTCGAGTCTTCGCCCGGACGGCACCGAGAGCGTGGGGCCGGCCGGGCTGGGAAGCCTCAGCTACGATGGCCAGATCTACTGGGATGCGGATAGCTGGATGCTTCCGCCGGTGCTCGTTCTGAACCCCGATCTTGCCGGTACGATCGTCAATTACCGGGTCAAGCAATTGACCACCGCGCAAGCGAGCGCGCAAGCGCTGTCGATCACGCCAAAGGTCGGCACGCCCGCCTACGTGCCGTGGTCGCGCCGCGAGCCTTACGCATACGGCAATCCCGATTGGCGCACTGCGCTGCCTCAGCCGCATCTGATGGGCGATATCGCGATGGGGCTGTACGATTACTATGCAACGACAGCCGACACGGCCTGGCTCAAGAGCGGCGCATTCGACATGATTTCGGGCATCGGCGACTGGTTCCGAACTGTCTCGGTCAAGAACGGCTCCGGTCAATACACCTTGAAAAACGTTCAGGGTGTCGACGAGACCGCGTCGAACGTCAACGATCATGCGTTCACGAATGCCGGCATGTGGCGCACGATGCAAATTCTCCAGCAGCTTGCACCCGCGGCGGGCAAGACGATCAATCCATCCTGGGCCGCCTATCAGAACGTTGCGATTCCGACCGATCCGAACGTCGCGAACGTGACGGCCGAGTACGCAGGCTTCACGACGACGGGAACCTACAAGCCGATTCAGATCGACTCGCTTCTCGTTCAATACCCTGCGCAATATCCGCTGCCGCCGGGCAGGGCGCTGAACGACTATCGGGCGTATTCCGCGATCACGCGCAGCAATCGGCCGGGGTTCGGCGACGCGGGGTTCTCGATCATCGCCTCGAAGCTCGGCACATGCTCGATGTCATCTCAGTTTCAGGCGGCGACGACGCCGTTCATGCGCGGCCCGTTTCTCAACTATTGGGAAACGCGCGATCTTGCCCAGTATCCCGACGCGAACGCCTATATCACGCACCCCGCGCTGCCGTTTCTGACCGGCGCCGGCGCGTTCTTGCAGACCATGACGCACGGGTTGACCGGTTATCGATTCCGCACGGACATGATGGAGTTCGATCCCGCATTGCCAAGCGAGTCGGTATTGCCTGGAACCTTGGCGATACGGGGCCTGCATTGGCAAGGGCGGATCGTCGATGTGCTCATGACGCGTACCGGCACGACGATTCAGCTGGTATCCGGTTCACCCACCCAAATTCAGACGCCGGCCGGCACCAGGCCGCTATCGGTCGCCGTGCCCGTGCGGATTCCAACGCGCGCGCCCGCGCTGCCGACTACCGGCGGGGGATGTGCATGAATCGACCCGGCGGCTCCGAGCGCACAGGCTCGTTCGGCGCACCCCGATGCGGGCGAGACGACGAGGTCGCGAGGGGCGCGTGGGTCGCGTGGGTCGCGGGCGGCGCGCCGGCATATAGCACAAGAATCGGGGCCGGTTCGACCCGATAGACCGATTCAATTGGCGTTGCCGGTTTTGAACGCTTCCAATAAGCGTCCGCGTGTGTGCCCTTAACCGTTCGTTTCAAGCCGGGGAGCAACATGGCCCAGATCGATGTCGCCGAGATCGTCCAGTCCATCGCGTTGGAGACCCGCGTGCCGCCCGAAACGGTGTCGCGTCTCTATGAGGAAACGCTGGCGGAATACAGCGACGGCGCGAGGATTCACGACTATCTGGCCGTCCTTGTCGCGAAACGGGTCCGGGAAAGTCTCCGCAGCCGCGCCGCGCACTGAAGGGCACCGCGGGCGAGCAGACCCGACGAGTCCGCCTTCGCCTGCGGTCGCCGCTGCACGGACCGCTTGGCGGTCCGGCTTGGCGGATCGCCCGAGCGATATCGCGCATCCCGTCCGCCACGCATGGGCAGCGCGCATTCCCGCGTTGTTCGCCGCATACCTTTGCCCCAACGATTCCGTTCGACACGACGCCATTCAAACGTCGCGCGCTCGCGGCCGCGCTGATGATGCCGCTCCACGCGCGGTGCGCTCCGGCGACGCCTCCCGATCGGACCGACAGCCAGCTCGAACGCTGCCTGGACGATGCGGCTCACCAGTCGACAGCCGGCCAGACCGACTGCATCGGCACGGCGAACCGCGCGTGGGACCAGCGCATGAATCGCGCATACGACCCGTTGATCCACACGCTCCCGGCCCAAGCGGCCGCGAGCCTGCGCAGCGTGCGTGGCTGACGTTTCGCGATGCCGAATGAATTCCTTGCGCAATCCGAACTGTGCGCCACCCGCCAGGGCACGATGTACGTGCCGATGCAGGCCGACGCCGCGCTGACGACGACCCGCGACCGCGCGCGCCAGTTCGAATCTCAGCCCGACGTATTGCGCATAGACGGGCCATGAGCGGGCGTCACATCTGCTTGAAGAGACCCGCGCACGCGCGGCTGACGGGCAGCACATCGCCGTGCCCGCGCAAGTGGATACGCAGGCGGCCGAGCAGATCGCGCTCGATGTGATCGATGGCCGCATACGCGACGATCACGCCGCGATGCACCTGCGCGAAACGCTCGGTATCGAGCCGCTGCAGCATTTCCTTGAGCGGCGTGCGGATCACGTGCCGCTCTCCCGCGGTCACGACCTCCGTGTATTTGTCCGTGGCCTGGAAGTACAGCACCTCGTCCACCGACACGAGCCGCGTCGTGTCCTTGAGGCCCACGGTCAGCCAGCGGATCGGCGCGGCATCCCGCTGCTCGCGCGCGTTCGCCAGCATCGCGGTATCGGCGGGGGCCGGGCCGCCGCGCTGCAGCTTGACGATGCAGCGCAGCAGGCGCTCGTCCGTCACCGGCTTCAGCAGATAGTCGATCGCCGACTGATCGAACGCCTGGACCGCGTATTCATCGTAGGACGTCACGAACACCACATGCACGTGCGGCACGAGGCTCGCGATCTTCAGGCCGTCGATCCCCGGCATCCGGATGTCGAGAAACGCGAAATCCGGGCGCTTCGCATTCAGCTCGGCGAGGGCGTCGACCCCGTTGCGGGGCATCCCGACGATCTCGAGCTCCGGCCATAGCGGCGCGAGACGCGCGGCCAGTTCCGCGGACAGGTTGGGTTCGTCGTCGGCAATCAGGGCGGTCGGCATATCAATCGATCGGGATCAGCAAGGTTGCGGTCACGCCCCGCACGGCGTCGGCATTCGCGCCGACCGACACGCGGCCGCGCTCGCCATAGAGGCTGATCATCCGCGCGCGAACGTTCGCGAGCCCCACGCCGCCGTGCAGCTTCGTGCCGCCGTTGCCGAGTCCCACGCCCGTGTCGCTCACGCTCAGCACGAGCAGGCCGCCGTCGCGCGTGCCGAGAATGACGACCTCGCCGCCGTCGACCGACGGCTCGATGCCGTGCAGCAGCGCATTCTCGACGAGCGGCTGCAACAGGAGCGGCGACAGCGGCAGCGCCCGCAGCGCGGCCGGCACGTCGATCGCATAACGCAGGCGCTCCTCGCCGAGCCGGATCGTCGCGATCTTCAGCAGCGCCTCGACGAGTTCCAGCTCTTCCTCCAGGGTCGAAGTGGCCTCGCGCGTGCGGCTCAGGCTCGCGCGCAAATAGCGGTTCAGGCTGTCGAGCATCGTCGTGGCGCGGGTCGGATCGCGCTCGATCAGGCTTTGCACGTTCGCCAGCGTGTTGAACAGGAAATGCGGCTCGATCTGGGCCTGCAGCAGCGCGAGCCGCGCGGCCGTTTCGGCCTGGCGCGCCTCGGCGGCCTCGCGCCGCTGCGTCTCGAGCGACGTGCGCATGCGCGCGGCCTGCACGAACACCGAGACGAACGCACAGGCGGCGCCGGCGACGACGAACGACGAGCCGTAGGCCAGCCATACCTTGACGCCCGCGTGGCCGATCAGGTGGGGAACGTGCCCGATCGTCGACGCCGCGATCTCGAATCCGATGAACACGCTCGCCGGCGCGACGATCAGGATCTTCGGCACCAGCGCCAGCTTGCCGCGCACGAGTCGGTCGGCGGCGACGCTGAGCAGCGACGCGCTGAAACCGATGCCGTTCGCGACGACCAGGTACGGCAGCAGCGCCTCGTTGCGGCGGGTGGCCCAGAAGATCAGCCCGACGCAGGAATTGAAAAGGAGCAGACCCAGCAGCGACCGCCCTCGATGGGCAGGACCGGCCTGGGGCGCGGACGACAGGAAGGGGAGGAGCCTGCTTTGCATGGCGGCGAGCGAGTGCAGATAGCGGATGGTAGCGTAATTCATATCGGTATCACCACCGGCGATCGGGCGCGACGACGCGCGCGCGACAGCCCCGATTCGCGCGGTGGCCCGGAGCGCTTGCGTCGCGTCGTCGCGCTGCTGCGATGCAGCAGCGCGCATGGGTGGCCCCGACGGCGCAGCCGCTCCGCGCGGACATTCGCCGGGCGTCAGCGCCATTCATCAGCAAATTCCCGCCGTTCATCGCAAAGCGCCGCGCGCGGGCCGGCAGGCGGCTATAGTCGTTGACATCTCCGCCGCTCGCGGCACTCTCGAACAGGTATCCCATGCCACATCTCCCGACCTACGTCTATGTGTTGTTCTGCGCGCTCGTCTATATCGGCGTGAAACGCTGCTTCGCGCGCGAAGTCCGGCCCGTGCGTCCGATCCTGTTTCCGCTCGTGTTCGTCGGGCTCGGTCTGTCGAGCCTCGGCCATCTGTTTCCGCGAGCGGGGGTGGACCCCTACGCGGCCGCGCTGGCCGCGCTCGCGGCGGGCGCGACGCTCGGCTGGTTCCACGCGCGCCGCTGGCTGCTGCAGTTCAGAACCGGATCGGAAGGCATGCTGGTGCGCCTGCCCGGCGATGCCAGCCTGCTGGTCACGCTGCTCCTGACCTTCGCCGCCGAGACGTTCATTCATTACGCGATCGCCACGTCGCGACCGTGGGCGGCCACCGGGTCTTTCGCGATCCTGTCGTTCGCGGTCTGGGGGCTGCTCGTCGGCATGCCGCTCGGCCGGGCGATCAACGTGGTCACGCGCTGCATCCGTCACGCGAACGGATCGTCCGACGAAGGGACCGCGCCCGCGTTCGAATCGCGCTGAACCGGCCCGGCCGCCGGCGAGGGCGGCGTTCTCGAGCGAAGCGATAGCGCCGCACTTTCGCGCTTCGTTCGGACGCCCCCGCGTCGCGCCGTCGACACGGCACGCGTCGACGCCCGACGCATTGCGCCGGGCGATTCGTTTGGCGCGCGGCGAGCCGTTCGTCGACCTCGGTTCCCGGCGACGCCGGGCCGCGTGCCGGCCGGCCCACCCGGCGCCCAGGCTGGCGGGTCCGCTCAAAAGAAGAACGTCACGATCCCCTGCACGATTTCGCTTTGCGCCTGCGCGCCGTAGACGCTGCGCGACGAGCCGTGATTGCTCTGCCACTGCACGGCGAAGTCCGTGCGCGGCCAGTGATAGCGTGCCTCGAGCCACGTGAAGTAGCTGTGATCGTCGAGGTTGTAGCGCGCCATCGCGGCCAGCGCCAGATGCTGCACGAAGACGTCGGGCATCGACGCATACACGAACAGCGAGTGCCGCGTCATCAGTTCCTGCGCGACGCTCGCCGCATCGCGATAGCGCCAGTATCGCGCCGGGTCGCCCTGCAGCGCCCGCCAGGCGGCGGCGCTCGCGCTGGCGCCATCGTAATCGTACTCGAGCGTCAGCGACAGCTTGTTCGCGAAGGTGTGCGTGACGCCCGTCGCGAGCTTCGAGGTCCATGACGACGAGGTCTGCGCGAAATCCTCGGTCGCGCTGCCGCGGCCGATCGCATATTCGAGGAAGCCGACCGTCGCGTTGTCGATCAGCGCCGTGGCGTTCACGCCGAGCTGAGGCGCGATGCCTTCGCCGCCGTACAGCAGCCATTGCGGCGCGAAGTCGCCGAACAGGCGCTGCGATCCGCTCAGCATGTAGCGCGTGCGCGCGTTCGTCGCGCCGAGGTCGGGGTTGAAGGTCGCGTCGTTCGGCTGCGTGTCGAGCCGCGGCGACACCAGAGCGGTCACCGAGCCGCCGTTCCACAGCATTTGCCCGCGCGCCATCACGCTGCCGAGGCGGTTCTCGCGCAGGCTTTCGGGATCGATCGACACCACCGAGCGCAGCGCCCCCGCCTTGAAGAAGTCCGTCGGATTGAAACCGGACGCGACGCCTTCGCGCAGGTTGATGCGGCCGGCGTCGACGATCGCGTTCGGGCTTGCCTGCCAGCTCACGTAGGCCTGCTTCAGCGTGTCGACCGCGTTGTACTGCGACGTGCCCGCGCGCCATCCCGCATCGAATCGATTCGACAGGATCGCCCGCCAGTTGCCGAACGTGCCGTCGTACGACAGCGTGTTCGACACGCGCGCGGTGTCGTTGAGCGTCACGGGTCCGGTCTGGCTCGCCGCCGTGTAGTTCGCGAGGGCCGCCTCGAACGTGCCGCGCCAATTGCTCGGCGTCACGGGCGCGGCGGTTGCCGCGTCGGCGAGGCGCAGCGCGTCGCCGTCCGCGTCGCCCGCCGCGAGCGCGGGCTGCGCGGCCGCGAGGCCCGCCGCGCAGACGAGCGCCGCGACCCGGGATCGCGCCATCGCTCAGTCGGCCTTGAAGCGCGACAGGTAGGCACGCTGCAGCCACGCGTCCGGGATGTCGCGCCACGCGTAGTCCGAGTAGCGCATCACCGTGACCCAGCCGGGATCCAGGCCGTCGATGATCACGGTCTCCGTCGGCCGTGCCGCGCCGAGCTGCTCCTGATAGTGCCGGTAGTACGCGATTTTCAGCACGCTGCCGCTCGCCGCGAAGAAGCGCGCCTTGACCGGGCGCTTCGTATCGCTCGCGATCCACAGGTCGATCGCGTGATACGTGACGTCCGGCGCGCGCGCCGTCAGGTGCAGCCGGTAGCAGTGGCGGCTCTGGTGCTCGCCGTCCGCCACGTTTTCCTCGCCCGCGAGCGACGCGTCGTAGTCGTTCGCCCAGTTGACGGTCACGACGTCGCCGTTCGCGGCCTGGCCGAGCAGGCGCTGCTGCGGCGAGATCCGCACGCTGGCCTGGCTGGACGGATCGTAGAACCACAGATCGTTGCCGTTCTTCAGCATCAGCTTGTTCGCATCGCGGGCCGGGGCGACGAACTGCACCAGCGTGCGGAA
Source organism: Burkholderia alba (assembly GCF_034721475.1). Classification (NCBI taxonomy): domain Bacteria; kingdom Pseudomonadati; phylum Pseudomonadota; class Betaproteobacteria; order Burkholderiales; family Burkholderiaceae; genus Burkholderia; species Burkholderia alba. Next base: position 318,989 of record NZ_JAWJWL010000002.1, read on the forward strand.
CGGGCTGGTCGCCGAGTCCGCCTTCGAGTAGATCTTCAGCACCTCGGCGTCCGTCTGCTGTCCGTTGCGAAATTCGAGCAGCGTCGTCGTCAGGCCGAACGGCTTGTCCGGGTTGCGGACCGCGTCGCTCTGCGCGAGCAGCTGTTGCGCCGTGGGGTCCGCCGCGGCGGCCGCGGTTGCCGCGAGCGCCAGCAGCAGGCCGGCGGCGCGCATGATCCAGGCAAGGTGGGGATGTGTCATGGTGGGGTCTTCCAGTCAGGCGAAACGCAGGGCGTCGACGATGGGCAGGCGTGACGCGCGGTGCGCGGGCAGCCACGCGGAGAGCGTCGCGACCACCGTCACGCCGAGCGCATAGCGCGCGATCATGCCGAACTCGCCCCACACGCGCACCGACAGCGCGACGGGATCGGTCTGTCCGGGCGGGGTCCAGTGCAGACCGGCCCGGTTGATCGCGAAGCCCGCCGCGAGCGCGAGCAGCGTGCCCGCGGCCGCGCCGCTCAGGCCGAGCAGGCATCCCTCGCAGACGAACATGCGGCGAATACCGGTGCCGCGCAGGCCGATCGCGCGCAGCGTGCCGATCTCGTGCGTGCGTTCCATCACGGCCATGTTCATGGTGTTGCCGACCGTGAACAGCACGATCGTCGCGATCAATACCGCGATGAAACCGAAGATCGCACCGAACATGCCGGTGATCTGGCCGTACTGCGGATTCAGCGTCGTGAAGCCGAGCACTTCGAGCGGCTCGCCGGCGAGCCGGGTGCGCAGCAGCGTCTGGATGCGCGCGCGCGCGGCCGGAAGATCCGCCGTGTGCTTCAGCTGGACGACGATGGACGTCACCTTGGCGTCCGGGCCGCTGCCGTAGACGAGCTGCTGCGCCTGCGGCAAATGCACCTGCACGAACATGTCGTCCACCTGCTTGACGCCTTGTTTCTGCGCCGCGATCACGGTCAGTTCCGCGACGTTCGGCGCGCCGTAGGCGTTCGACGTCAGCAGCTCGAGGCGGGCGCTGCCGGACTGGCGGACGGGTTGTGCCGCGGCCTCGGCCCGGGCGAGCGACGCGATGTCGTCGGGCAGGCCCGATGCTTCGGCCGGGGCGGCCGCCGCCGGGTCGCGGCAATCGGGCACCCGCAATGCGTCGCACAGGCGCAGTACGCGCGCGACGCCCGTCCCGATCACGGCCGCGTTCGTCGCGCTGCCGGTCAGCGCGAGGGGCGTCGCCCGGTCGGCGAAGCCGTAGTCGTTCCACTGCCGCATCCGGTTCTGGTCGGCCACGACGATCCCGCTGCCCGACACGGTCCGCGATACGCCCGCCGCGAAGTTGCCGGCGATGCCGTTGATCGTCAGCACCGGCGTCACGACCGTCACCTCGCGCGCCAGCTCGGGGTCGCCGCGCACGGTGTCGATGACCTTTCGATAATCGGCGACGCCGTAGGAGACGGGGTCGCCGCTGCCGTACAGGAAATAGTCGCGGTGCTGGATCTGCAGATGGCCGCCCTGGCGCACGTAGCTGGTCTGGAGTCCGTAGTTGATGTCCCGCGCGTAGCCGCCGAACAGCAGGATCGCGGTCAGGCCGACGATCATCGCGAGCAGCGTCGTCGACGAGCGGCGGCGATTGCGCAGCAGGTTGCGAAAGGCGAGAACCCAGATGCTCATTGCAGGGCCTCCTCGCGCGAAGCGACGGAGCGGGTGTCGACGACGCGCCCGTCGCGGATCATCGCGACGTCGTCAGCGGCGGCGATCACCTGCGGGTCGTGCGACGAGAAGACGAACGATGTCGCGCGCTCGCGCTGCATCGCGCGCATCAGCGCGATGATCGCCGCGCCCGTCGCGCTGTCCAGGTTGGCCGTCGGCTCGTCGGCCAGCACGAGCGCCGGATCGGTGACGAGCGCCCGCGCGATCGCGACGCGCTGCTGCTGGCCGCCCGACAGCTGGCCGGGCCGCCGATCCGCCTTGTCGCCCATGCCGACGGCGTCGAGCAGCGCCAGCACCTGCTTGCGCCGCCGCGCTCGCGCGACGCCGAGCAGCGTCAGCGGATACTCGACGTTCTCGAACGCGCTGAATACGGGCAGCAGATTGAACGACTGGAACACGAAGCCGACGTGGCGCGCGCGAAAATCCGCGAGCGCGTTCTCGCTCATCGTGTCGATCCGCTGGCCCGCGACCACGATGCCGCCGCGCGTCGGGCGATCGATGCCGCCGAGCAGATTGAGTATCGTCGTCTTGCCGCTGCCCGACGGGCCGGACAGCACCGTGAAGCGATTCGCGTGAATATCGAGCGAAGCGTCGCTGACCGCCGCGACGGCGACCGTTCCCGCTCCATAGGTTTTCGTGACATGACTCAAGCTGGCCGCCAACACGGACACCTCCCAGGGTAGTCGATCCATGCCGCCACCTTAACGGGATCCGCGAGCCCGTATCGCACGGTGCGACGAACGGCGGAACGCGCGGACGAACGGCGTTTTCCTCCGACGAACGGCGGCCGCCCCGGCGTCCCTGCGCATGCCCGGGCGGCGTGCCGGCCGGGCGCCCGGGTGACCTTGCGTCCACGCTGCATTCCATCGGCGCCACGTGCGGTTCGTCGCCTGCTCGTGCAATTGGTCGCATGATTATTTCTTTCGACGACGGATCGCTACACTCGCAGCCAATCAGCAGTCGATGCACACACCACACCCGGCCGGCGTGAGAGCGGTCGCCGGGGGGGGGCGGGAAGCCAAAACACAGACATAACAAGGCACAACAATGAGCCATTCCAGGTTGGAGAGGGAGAGCAAGACGGCACGCAGGGGCTTTCTTTCTCTTTGTCGCGTGATCCGCGATCCGTCGGACCCGGCGCGTTTCGCCGGAGACGCCGATCCGCAGCGGTATCTCGACTGGCCGAGCACGCGGCCCGCGTTGCTCGTGGTCGAAGCGCTGCATCAGTTCGCCGTCAAGGCGGCGCGCGCGGTGCACGGCGAAGCGGCGCTGATGGTACCGGCGCAACTGCGCGAGCTGACGTTGAACGGCGTCGACGGCTACCCGCGGCTCGCGCTGGCGGGCACCGTCGCGAAGCACGGCGACGGCTATCGCGTCGACGTATCGGCGCGCGACGCCGATGCCGGCACTTATCCGGCCGTCGCGTCCGGCACCGTGTTCGTCGCGCTGCTGCCCGCCGGCCGGGCCGGCGACGCCGTGCCGGGAGACCGGTCATGATGCCTGCCACCGCGACGCCGGCGACTCCGATCGCCGGCGAACACTTCGGCACGATCGACGTGGCGCACGCCGCGCCGCTCTTCGACGAGCACTTCGAGCAGTTCCCCGTGCTGCCCGGTTCGTTCAGCCTGACCCTCGCGATCGAAATGCTGTTCGACGCGCTCGGCGTCGCGGCGACCCGGCCGGGCCGGACCCTCATCCTGCGCAAAGTCAATTTCACCTGTCCGGTGCTGCCGGGCGAGCGCCTGAGCGCGCATCTGCGGCGCTTGCAGCAGGACGGCGCACGCACCACCGCGCACGTCGAGCTGCGCGATGCGAGCGGACGCAGCGCGATGGACGGCATCCTCAGCTGGGAGCACGACGCATGACGAAACTCGCCATTGTCACGGGCGGCACCCGCGGGATCGGACGCGCGATCGTCGATGCGCTGGTCGCCGACGGCCACACCGTCTATTTCACCTATCGCTCGACCTCCGAGCTGGCCGAGGCGCTGGAGCGCACGCACGACGGCGCGGCGCGAGGCTTTCGAGTCGACGGCGGCGACTGGGACGCTGTGCAGGCCTTCGCCGATCACGTGAATGCCGAATCGGCCGTCGAGGTGCTCGTCAACAACGCGGGCATGAACGACGACGCGATGCTGATCGGCAGCCCGTTCGCCCGCTATTGGGAGGCGTTGCGGATCAATCTCGGCGCGACGATGGCGTTCTGCCATGCGTTCGGGGAGGGCATGCAGGCGCGCCGGTGCGGCTCGATCGTCAACGTCTCGTCGATCGCCGCGCGCAAGCCGAAGGTCGGCAACGGCGCGTACGGCGCGTCGAAGGCAGGGATCGAGCGCTTCACGAAGACGCTCGCGCTCGAGATGGCGCGTTTCAACGTGCGCGTCAACGCGGTCGCGCCGGGCTTCGTGCGTTCCGACCTGTTCGAGCGCTTCCTCGCGTCGCAGGACGCGGCGGCGTTCTATCGGCAGATCCCGATGCGGAAAATCCTCGAACCCGACGCGGTCGCGCGCGCGGTCCTGCTGCTCGCGAACGGCTCGCTCGAGACGACGGGAAGCGTCGTCGATCTCGGCCACGGCGAAAACATCAATGGCTGACCCAGAGACTCAAGGAGAGTGGACCATGAAGGAAGACATCAAGAACATCGTCGCGCAAATCCTCTATCTGAGCGGTCCCGAGCAGGTGGCCGACTCCGCCTCGCTGTTTCGCGAGCTGAACATGAGTTCGATCGACTACGTCGACTTGTGCTACGAGCTCAAGGACAAGGTGGACAACCGCATCAGCCTCGAGAACCTGTGGCCGTTCAACCGGATGCTGCTCGATCCGCAGTGCCACACCGGCACCGAATGGACCGACGCCGGCTGGCGGCAGGTCTGCGACGTGATGAGCTGGAACAGCCACGAGCGATGCAGCCTGCAGGATCTCTACGCGCACTTCTCGGTGAATTACATCGAACGCCGCATCGCGCAGTTCAACTGACCGGCGCTTTCCCGCCGTACCGCAGGGACGCCGCCCCGCTCGGCGCGGCGTCTCGCACCCGATCGATTCTCGACTCACGTGAATGGGGACTTGCCATGTCGTACATCACCGGCCTCGGCATCGCGACGGCCGTCTTTCCCGACATCGCTTCGTTGCGGGGCGTGGACTTCGCCGGGCGCGAACCGCTCGCGCCGGCAGCCAAGCCGGGCGACTACGCACGCGTCAACCTGCCGTTCCCGCTCGTGCAGCGCATGGCGCGCGAGGACCGGTCGCTGCTGAATCCGAGTTCGCGCCTCGCGCTGCAAGTCGCCGCCGAGGCATTCGACGCGGCGTCGGCCGGCCGGCCCTACACGGCCGAGGAGCGCGATCGGTTCGCGGTCTTCACGGGCGTCGAGGGAGAAGATGCGACGATGGCCGTGCTCGCGCCGCTGCACGAGCGTCGCGGCCTCGACAGCTGCGGGTTCTTCGGCGAGGTCAAGGCGCACCTGAATCCGCTCGACATGCTGCGCCTTCTGACCACCAACGCGCTGTATCAGATCTCGAAGCTGTTCGAACTGCGCGGCGAGGGCTATCCGCTGCAGCGGATGTCGCTCACCAGCCTGTGCGCGCTAGAGGAGGCGCACCGGCAGATCGAGGGCGGCGCGATCGACCGGGCCGTCATCGCGGCCGTCGGCGACATGACCGCGCCGGACAACGTGGGCGCGTTCGAGAAGATGGGCCTGCTGCGTACCGCGTCGCATCCGGTCGGGATCATCCCCGCGTTCGGCGCCGTCGGAGCGGTCGTCGAACGCACCCCGGCCGACGGGCGCGCGCGCTGCGCGCAGGTGCTCGACGTCCATTCGCTGTACAAGCCCGATACGTCCGTGTCGAGCGCCGACTGGTCGAGGCTGTTCGCCCGCTTTCCCGGCGAGGCCGCGCTCGGCGTGCCGCACGTGGTGCTGTACCAGAACGGCGAGCCCTCGCTCGGCAAGGCCGAACGCAACGCCGTGCAGAACGCGTGGCCGAACGCCGTCATGCACGCGTACAAGCCGCATGTCGGCTATACCGGGCGGGCGAACAACCTGATCGATCTGGTCCTGGCGATCGCGGACCCGGCCATTCCCGTCGGCGCGCCCGTGCTGATCAACGGCATCGGCGTGTCGTCGGGCATCGGCGCGATCCTGGTGCGCAAGCTGAGCGGGGTGGGGCAATGAAGCCGGGCTCGGACGCCATCGTCATCAGCGCCTTCGGCGCCGTCACGCCGCTCGGCGGAAGCTACGACGAACTGCGCGCCGCGCTGCGCGAAGGCCGCTCGGGTATCCGCAGGATCGAGAAGTTCGATTGCTCGACCTATACGACGCAGCACGCGGGCGTGCCGGAAGAAGGTAACGAACGGGTGCGCTGGCCGTCGGCGCGGCGCATCCCGGCCGAGCAGCTGTACGGCGATCTGGCGGCCGCGCGGCTGCTCGCGCAGGCGCCGTTCGTCGTGCGCGACTACGCGCCCGAGCGCATCGGCTGCCTGGTCGGCGTGGACGCGCCGGCCACCGACGTGCAGAGCGCGCTCGAGCTCGTCGACAAGGTGAACGGCGACAAATCGCGCGACGCGCTGATCCGGGTGCTCGTGTCGCACATGCGCATGAGCGAGTTCGTGAGCGGCGACGCGACCTCGGTGTTCGGCGCGATTCATCGCCACATCCCGTTCAGCGGATGCGCGCTCGCGCACGTCGGTCTGTGCTCGGCGTCGCTGCAGGCGATCGGGATGGGCATGCTCGCGCTGCGCCAGGGCCGCATCGACGCGGCCGTCGTCGGCGGCGTGTCCGGCAAGGTCAATCCGCTCAACCTCGCTCGGCTCGAATCGCTCGACGTGATCTCGACCGACCTGAACCTCGACCCCCGGCACCGTTCGCGGCCGTTCGACGTGCGCCGCTCGGGCTTCGTGCTGGCGGAAGGCGCGGTGCTGTTCCTGATCGAGCGCGAATCGGCCGTGCGGGCGCGCGGCGACGCGCCGCTCGCGCGCGTCGCCGGCTACGGCGCGAGCCTGGCCGCCGAGCACATCGTGATTCCTCACCTGCAGTCGCTCGAGATGCGGCTCGCGATGCAGCGCGCGCTGGCCGACGCGGGATGCGCACCGGCCGATATCGACTACGTCAACGCGCACGGCACGTCGACGGTGCTCAACGACAGGCACGAGTCCGAGGCGATCCGCGCGATTTTCCCGGCCCGGCCGGCGATACCCGTCACCGCCAACAAGTCGTTGCACGGCCATCTGATCGCGACGGCGGGGGCGATGGAAGTGCTGAACACGGCGATCGGGCTGCGCGAACGCTTCATTCCCCCGACCGTCAATCTCGACGAACAGGCCGAGGAATGTCCTGTCAACGTGGTGCGGACCGCCACGCCGAGCGACGCGCGGCGCGTGCTGAAGAACTCGTTCGGCATGGGCGGGCTCGCCGCGTCGCTCGTGCTGGAAGGAGCGGCCGCATGAAGTTCGCGTCGTTGCTCGGCCGGGATGCGAACTGGCGGATCGTGCTGCATGGCGAGCGTCTGAACGCCGCGGACCTGCGCGCGCGGCTGCGCGCGGCCCGCCGGGCGCTCGGCGCGCTGGAGCCGCAACTGCGCGGGCGCGGCTGCCTGATTGCCGTCGGATTCTCGGGGTTCGACTATTTTCTGTTCACGCTGCTCGCGTCGACGCTCGGCTGCCGGATCGTCCTGTGCGACCCGAGGCTGCTGTCCGCCGCGCTGCGCCAATACCGGCTCGACGCGCTGGCGGTTATCGCGACCCGGTCGATCGCCTGCGACGCGCTGCCGGTCGTCGTGCTCGACCCGGCGGCCGCCGAGGACAGGGGCGACGCCGCCGCGTGGGCGGATGCCGGCGCGCCGCGCGCCCAGATCGTCTTCATGACGTCCGGCACGACGAGCGCGCCCAAGCTGGTCGTCTACGACGAGGCGCAACTCGTCGAGAACGCGCTCGCGGTCGGCCGCTATCTCGGCGTGCGGCCCGGCGACGGCGTGCTGTGCATGTTCCCGACGCACTACATGTACGGCTTCTCGACCATGATGAACGGCTTGCTCGCGGACGCGACCGTCTGGCTCGAACGGGCGTCGCTGACCGCGCACGAGGTGCTCGGCTACCTGGGCGGCGGCCGGATCCGCTTCGCGCCGCTGATCCGCAGCATCGCCGAGCGCGTGTGCGAGCTGGCCGAGGCGACGCCCGGCATGCGTTTCGACGGGATCGTGGTGCTCAACGCGTCCGACCGCATCTACGCGGCGCAGGTGCGCCGCCTGCTCGCGCTCGGCGCGCGCGTCTGGAACAACTTCGGCCAGACGGAGTCCGGCCCGCGGATCTTCGCGCTGCCGCTCACGCCGGACGACCTGCCGCGTCTCGACGCGTACTGCTTCGAGGGCGTCCTGGCGCCGGGCCGTCCGATCGATCCGCGCATCGAGCTGCGGATCGTGGACGCGCACGGCCGGCCGTGCGCGTCCGGCGAGACCGGCCATCTGCATTACCGCACGCCGTACGCGATGCAGGGCTATCTGCTGCCCGACGGCAGCCTCCAGCGGTTCACGACGTTCGAGTCCGGCGACCTGGTGTTTCGGCGCGACGACGGCATCGTGTTCTGGGTCGGCCGCAAGGACGAGACGGTCAAGTGCAACGGGCGGCTCATCAACGTCAGTCTGCTGCATCAGCACTTCGACGCGTTCGACGACATCGCGAAAAGCTATTTCCTCGCCGATCCGCAGACCGGCGCACTGACGGTGTTCGTCGTGCCGGGTCCGTCGCCCGCCCGCGCGGACGTCGACTTCAAGGCCAGGATCCTGAGCCGCTACCGGGCCGCTTTCCCGCTGTATCCCCGCATCGCCGACGTGCTGTTCGTCGACGACCTTCCCGTCACGAGCACGGGGAAGATCTCGCTGCGTCTCCTGCGCGAAAGCGCATGACGGCGGCCTGAACCTGGAGCCCACGATGTCCGAGCGCACGACCCGCTTCGATTCCTCCGCCGTGAGCGAAGCGCTTTCGTACGATGCCCACTATGCGCGCGTGCTGCCGGCGGGCGTGGCCAGCTACGCGGCATTCCGCGCGCAGGTCGCGATCGAGACGGCTGACGACCTGAAGCGACGCGTGCTCGACCGTCTCGATCAGGACGGTCTCGCCGGCGCGACGTTCTACACCACGTCGGGCACGAGCGGCGACACGAAGCTGCTGCTGAGCGCGACGTGGCGCAAGCGGCCCGATGCGACCTACGGCCGCGCGCTCGCGAACGCGCTGGCGGGCCGGGCGATCGCGCCGACCGACCGGGTGGCGAACCTGTTCACCGCCGGCGGCTTTTCCACGCTGTACGACGGCGTGAACCGGCTGCTGGAGGCGATCGGCGCGAACGTGCTGCCGATCGGGCGGCTGGACGCCTACGGCGCCGATCTGCCCGCGATGCTCGACCTGATCGGCCGCACCCGTCCCAACGTGCTGGTCGGCACGCCGACGAGCGTGCTGCACTGCCTGCGGCTGCTCGACGCGCATGGCGTCGACCTCGACGTGACGAAGATCCTCTATACGGGCGAGCCGTTCGCCGAGCGCAAGCGAGAAATCGTGCGGCGGCGCTGGCACGGCGCCAGCTTCTTCGGACTGTACGGCACCACCGAAACGGGTTTTCTCGGCTATCACACGCCGCGTTGCGGGGACGGGCATTACCACGTGCTGGACGACTGGTTCTTCCTGGAGGAAGAAGACGGCCAGCTGCTCGTGACGAGCCGCGCGAACCCGGGGCTCGCGATGCTTCGCTACCGGATCGGCGATCGCGTGCGCATCGGGCCGTCGGTACGCTGCGCGTGCGGCGAGGCCGGGTCGGTCGTCGTGCTGCAGGGCCGCGCGGATCAGCGCTTCAAGTACGCGGGCAATCTCGTCAGCGTCGCGCTGCTCGCCGAACGGCTCGCGGCGTGCGCCGGCCGGCCGCTCGATTGCCAGTTTCGCCTGAGCGCCGACGCGCAGGGGCGGGATTGCCTGACGGTCGCGCTCGACCTGGCCGACGACGAGCTGGCGCCGCTCGCGCCGCGGCTCGCTCATGCGCTGCTCGAGATCGAGGACGTGCGCGAATGCATCGACAAGGGCGAAGGCCGACTCGACGTGCTCGGCCGTGACGCGTTGCGCTTCTCGGCGCGCCAGAAGCTGCCGCGCCTGATCGACGAGAGGCGCGCCGATGCTTGACGATCGCGCCACCGCCACGCCCGTCGCGGCGCGCGCGTCGCGGGCCGAACGCATGCGGCAGTTCGCGGCCGAGGTGCGCGCGACCTGGCTGATGCTCTACCCGATGGTGCTGTCGTCGATCGCGGGCTATTGCATGACGCTGTTCGACTACCGCTGGATCCGCGACCTGCCGGCCGAGGACATGGCGCTGCTCGCGCTCGTCAACGGCAGCGTCGTCACCTTCATGTTCCTTCTCAGCAAGAGCTTCGAGGAATCGTTCGTCGCGGTATTCGCGAAGGCGCCGCGCGCGGACCAGGGGCGGCTGTTCGTGCAGAGCCTGCTGTTCGCGGGCGGCATCGGCGTGCTGGTCGTGCTCGTGCTGATCGGCACGCGGGCGCCGCTGATGATGTTCATTTCCGGCGGCCAGTTCCGCGGCGAGCGCATGTTCGGCTACTACGCGCTCGTGATCGGCAGTTTCCCGCTCACACTGCTCAGCACCGCGCTGTCGGCGGCGATGCGCACCTACGGCGATACCAAGTCGCCCGCGCGCATCAGCATCGTGTGCGGCGTGATCAACAATCTGCTCGACCCGCTGCTCGTGTTCGGGCTGTTCGGCCGGCATCCGCCGCTGCAGCTGTTCGGCCTCGCGTTGACCTCCTGGATCACCAAGAGCCTGTACCTCGGCTGGAGCATCCGATGCATCCGGCCCCGGCTGCGGCGCGAGCAGGTCGTCTTGCCGCGTCCCGCGGCGGAATGGCCGACGCAGCGACGGCTGCTGCGCATCTTCGTGCCGTCGGCCGCGCTCGAGACGCTGACGTTCCTCGCGAACACGGTCGTCTATTCGATGATCGCGCGCTACGGCGTGCGCGCGATCGGCGGCTACGGGATCGGCTTCGAGCTGATGACGATCGGCTTCATCCTCATCAAGGGATTGAGCATGGTCTTCATGATCCGGATCGGCCATCTCGTGCGCAGCCGGGCGCCGTCGCGCGCGGCGCTGCAATCGGTGATGCTGCTCGGCGTGCTGTTCACCGCCGCGATCAGCATCGCGTTTTTCCTGCTGCGCGCGCTTGCGCTGCGCTTTCTCGCCTCCGACGCCGGCGTGATCGCCGTCGCGAGCGCGCTGCTCGACTACGTGCCGCTGTTCGTCTTCAGCTACCTGCTGACGAACCTCGTGACGGGATGCTTCCAGATCCTCGAACGCCCGGCGCGCGCGATGGCGCTCGGTCTGTTCTTTTCCTGGATCGTCACGCCGGGCGCGATCTATCTCGGCGTCACGCACCATCTCGCGCTCACGCAGCTGTTCGCGCTGCTCGCGGGCGTGAGCGTCGTACGCCAGACGGTGTATCTGACGATCTTCCTGCGGCTCATGCGCAGGCTCGGCGCGGCGCCCGCCGCCGCACCGGCCGGCGCGCGTCACGCCGTCGGATGAATCCGCGGCTGCTTCACCCCTCGACCTCACGACTGGAGACCTGCATGCGTACCAACACCCCCGCCGAAGTCAATGCCGATACCTACGATCACTACGTCGATGCCTTCACGCTCGAATGGAACCGCAATCTCGTGCAGCGCGTCGAGCACGAACTCGCGCAACGGCACATCGAATCGGGCCGGCTGCTCGACGTCGGCACCGGCACCGCGCGCACCCTGATCGAACTGGCCCGCGTTCCGTCGCTCGCGCCGCTGGGTTTCGTCGGCGTCGACTACTACGACGACATGGTGCGCCGCGCCGGGCAGAACGTGCGCGCGGAAGGCCTGGGCGAGCGCATCGAGATCCGCGCCGGCGACGTGCACGCGCTGCCGTTCGACGACGGGACGTTCGTCGCGGTGATCGGCCGCTCGGTCGTGCATCACTGGGCCGACCCCGTCGGTGCGTACCGCGAGATCTTCCGCACGCTCGCGCCCGGCGGCTTCGCGCTGATTCACGAGCCCTGCAGCGATCCCGATCCGGAGGCGCTCGCGTTCTTCAACGCGCGGCGCGCGGCCGCCGACGTCCATCCGGTCCATCTCGACGGCAAGTTCACGGTCGCGGAGTCCATCGAGCAATTGCGCGAAGCCGGTATCGGCGAATACGCGCACGTGTCGAAGGGATCGGGGATGCTCGCGATCGGCTTCGAGGTGCTGATCGCGAAACCCGCGCGGCAGTAAGCGAGGTCCGCCGATGCGACTCGACCACGACTTGCCCGCGCAGGAGGCGGCCCGGCCGCGCGCCGCGCGCGACGAAAGCGAGATCGACGCGGTCTCGATCGCACCCGACCGGCTCGCGGTACGGGGCGTCGATCTGCTGGAACTGATCGAGTCCGTCGATTTCAGCGCCGCGATCCTGCACGTGCTCACGGGCCGGATGCCGGACGCCGCCGATGCGCACGCGCTCGATCGCGCGATGGAGGCGCGGCTGAACGACGACGGCCCGCCGGAGGATCGGCTGTTCGCCGCGCAGCTGGCGCGCCGTCAGCGCAGGCCCGAGGTGTATCTCGCGGCGGCGGTCGCGGCCGGACTCGCCGCCGGGCCGCAGGCGTGGCCGGTCGCGTTGCCCGAAGCCTTGCGCGGCGTCGAGCAGGGCACGGAGATCGCGACGGGCCTCGCCATCGTCGCCGCGTTGCCGCGCCTGCTGTCGGTGTGGCGCGCGGTATCTCGCGAGACGGCGCCCCGAGCGCCCGCGACGGGCGCGGCGCGCGGTTTCAGCACGACGGTGCTGGACTGCCTGGGCGAGGGCGCGTCCCGCGACGCGCCGGCCCGCCTGTTCGACGTCCTGCTGGTCGCGCTGCATGGCGGCTTCGGGCTTGTCGCGCCCACCATCGCGCTGCCGCGTTTCTCGGCCAGTACCTATGCGAGCGTCGACCTGAACCTGATCGCGGGTCTGACGGGCAGCGGCCCCGCGCACGTGGGCGCCTGCAGCGACGCGACGCGCTTTTTCGCGAGCCTCGTCGGCAAGACGCCCGCGGCGATCCGCGATTGCGTCGCGGATCGCGTACGCGCGGGCGGCCGGATTCCGGGCTTCGGTCATCCGCTGCTCGAACGCGATCCCCGGCCCGCCGCGCTGGCGCGCCACGCGGCGCGGCTGGGCGTCGGCGGGGCGGCGTTCGACGCGTATCGAACCGTATGCGACGTCATGCAGGACGTGCGCGGCCTGCCGCCGAACATCGACGCGGCCGCCGCGGCGATCCTGCTCGAACTGGGTGTGCCCGCCGTGCTCGCCACGTCGGTGTTCCTGTTCGCGCGGATGCCGACGATGCTCGCGCACGCGCTGCAAAAGAAGGCGCACCCGCCGTTCGGCCAGACGCGCCCGATGGCGCGCGAGCGCCTGGCCGCGCTGCCGAAAGCCTGGATCTGACGCCGGCTCGCCGGCCCCCTTCAACCCGAGATTGGATCGACAACGACATGCTGACCCACCTGCCGCTCGCGCCGCATTGCGCGGCCAACGATACCCCGCGCCGCATCGATTTCGTGAAGACCCAGATCCATCGCTGGATCGACGAGATGTTCGTGTCGCCGGACCGGCACGATCTGCGTGCCTGTTTCGCGAAGACGCTGCTGATCCGCAACTACCTGCTGTCGCCCGTGCTCGATGCGCACGAGACGGAGCGCTTCCTGCGCGACGCGACGGTGCGCGAGTACATGAAGCGCTTCCAGGCGCTGTCGCTCGACAACGAGGTCCGCTTCGAGCGGCAGATGAGCGACGTGCTGCGCGCCGGGCCGTCGAGCGAGGGACTGCTCCTGATCATCAAGGAGTATTACGCGGAGATCTACCGGTTGCTCGCGCGGACCGAGATGTTCCTGTCGGACATGTCGGCGGAGTCGACGGTGGCGATGGTCGGCTCCGGCGGCATGCCGCTCTCGCTCCTGTTCATGCAATCGTTCAGCGGCGCGCGCATCGTCGGGCTGGATCTCAGCGAGGAATCGCTGCGAACCGGCGAGCGCTTCGTCGATCATCTGTGCGCGCTGCACCCGGCGCGTTATCGCCGCGACGCGATCGAGATGGTGCATGCGGACGGAGCGGCCTACGACTACGGTGCGTGCGACATCGTCATCCTGTCGATCCATATCGAGAACAAGGCGGAGATCGTCGAGCGGATCATCGAGACGGCGCCGCGCGATCGGCGCGTGATCGTGATCGAGCGGCAGGTGCAGGGACTCGGCCAGTATTTCTATCCGAACTACGGGTTCGAGCCGGCCGGGCTGCCGCTCGCGAAGCTGGCCACGTTGTGCTCGTCGCTGCTGGTGAGCACCGCCTACCAGCTCGACCAGTAGGCGGACGCGATGACGGCATGCGAGATGCGCGCGGGCGGAATCGGCCTGTTCCATGCGTGGGAACGGCAGGTGCTCGCGCTTTATATGGAGGCGTTCACGACCGGGGCCTACGCCGGACATTATCTGGACGAGGCCGGGGAGCGGGGCTGGATCTATCGCCTCTTCAGCGAGCACGCCGCGCGCTGCCATCTGTGGGTGGCCGGCGAGACGCTGGCCGGCTTCCTGCTGTCGGCCGATTCGGGCTACGATCGCAAACTGCCGGCGCCGCTGCGCTCGGCGCTCGGCGACGGGCCCGTGCGGTCGATCGCCGAACTGGCGGTCGCGCCCGACTGGCGCGCACGCGGGCTCGGCGAAGCGCTGGTGCGGCGCTGTGTCGAGGAGGCCGCGCCCGGCTATCGCGACGTCATCGTGCGCAGCAACGGCAACGCGGCCGCCGCGCACCGGCTCTATCTGCGTCTCGGGTTCGAGCCGTTCGGGTCGGTGCGGGTGCCGAACGACATGCTCAGCGACGGACGCCGCGGCATCGAGTGGGTCGACAAGCAGTATTTCCGTTATCGGACCGCCGGCGACTGACGGGCAGCTGGGCGGGGCAGGGCGGGCATGCTCGAAGCGGCTTGCGGATTGCGCGCGCGAGGCCGGACGAGGGGCGTGCCCCTGAACATTCCGCCCGATGCCCTTTGAGGCGCTGTTTCATCGGCCTGACGGTGCTTTTGCCGATGGTGCGCGTGAACCGGCTCATGCGCGCCTCGGCTTCACTGCGCACGAACCGCGGTCGCCAACGATCCCGGAGGAGCGTCGTGCCGAATGCGCTCACGCGCGGACCGCCGCGCCGAACGCATCCGCGCGCACCCGATTGGCTAAATTCGCGCGGTGGCATACCATCGCGGCAGTGCGCGGCTCGCCTCGATGGCAGTCTCGAATGCCGGCCGACGCACCGCTTGCGAGGAGAGCGCAAGCGTCAGGTTCCGATAGATGGGTACCGCCTCATGCCCGGCTTCCGGAACTGCTCCGCAACCTTTCGACAGACAACCAGGCGGAACATCCATTGGCACCCGGAATGGCGTTTGCCCGCGCTTGCCGCGCGGCCTTGCCGCTGCTGCTGACGGCGCTGGCCGGCCAGCGCGCCGATGCGCACCCGCACGTGTGGGTGCTGTATGCGCTGAACCTCGAGATGGAGCGCGGCGCCGCCGTCGCGATCGACGCGGAGTGGATGTTTACAAACGGCTTCCAGGCGTTGCTGCCGGTCGATTTGTCCCGTTACCCGAAGAACGGCGCGCTGTCGCCGCAGGACACCGAAGCACTGCGCCGCACGGCCTTCCAGTCGCTGAAGGACGTCGGGTACTTCACCCATGCGTATGTGCAGGGGCGCGCGGTGCCGCTCGGCGAGCCGCAGCGGTTCAGCGTGGCGATGCGCGACGGCAAGCTTGTCTATACGTTCCGGATGGCGCTGACGCAACCCGTCGACCCGAGCCGCACACCGCTTGAGCTGGGCGTCTGGGACGATGAGTTCTTCGTCGATTTCGAAATGAAGAAGGACGGCGTGAGAACGTCGGGCATCAAGCCGGCCGGTACCCGGGCAGCGTGCCGGGTGTTCTATACCCCCGACGCCAATCACGCGGTGTACTACGGCACTTACGCGCCGATGTCCGCGACCGTGGCGTGCTGACCATGCGAACACGCCCGCTGATCTGCCTGCTTCGCGTCTTCGCGCTGCTCGTCGTGCTGGCGGGCGCCGGGAGCGGCGCGCGGGCGGATGTGTTCGGGCGTCCGGACGGGCCCGCGCCGCATTCGCCCGCCGCCAGCCCATCGCCTCCGCTGCCGCTGCCCGGTTTCGTGCGGGCGGCGGTGCGCACCGTGATCGTCGCGCAGGCGCGTCTCGACGAGACGCTGCAGGACGAAGTCGTCCAATGGCGCGCCGGCGGATCGTGGCGCGCGCTGCTCGTCTTCATCGGTCTGAGTCTCGCCTATGGCGTGCTGCACGCGCTCGCCCCCGGGCACGGCAAGACCATCGTCGCGGCTTACTTCGGGTCGCGCGCCGCCTCGGCGCGGCGGGTCGCCGCGTTCACGCTCACCACCGCGCTGGGGCAGTCGCTCACGGCCGTCGCGTTGGTGGCCGGCGCGCTGGCGCTGTTCGAGGGGACCGCCAACGCGGTCATGCATACCGCCGCACCGCTCGAACTGGTCAGCGCCGTCGCGATACTCGGCGTCGCGTCGCTGACCGCGCTGCGCATCGTGCGCCGGCAGGAGTGCTGCGCGGCAGAGCCGGATGTCGATTTCAGCGCGGGCGGGCGCCTCGCCGCGTCCGGCGCGGACGGGGACAGCGACGGCGGCACGTATCTCGGCAGCCGGCTGTCCGCGCGGTTTCGTCCCGACGTCGCGCAGCCTTACAAGGCAAGCTGGCTTGCGCTCGCGGTTGCGTTGCGTCCCTGCGCGGGGGCATTGTTCGTGCTGCTGATCGCCGCCCGCTATCAGATCTTCTGGCTCGGCATTGCCGCGGCGTTCGCGATCGGCGCGGGCGTGGCCGCGACGACCTTCGCGCTGGGCTATGCGATCGGCAAGGGACGCGTGGCGATGCTGAACGCCGCCGCCGGTTCCCGGCTGGAGCGCTTGCAGCGCCGGGTCGCGCTCGCGGGCGCGCTTTTCATCGCGGCGTTCAGCGCATTGCAGATCGCGCTGATCGTCACCGGCATCGCGACGATGACGCCGAGCTGAACGCCGGACCCGCTACGTCTCGCCTCGGCGGTTTCAGGCGGCCCAGACCTGATGGGAAAAGCGCAGTGCCCACTCGGGCGGCCGGTTGCGGAAAAAGAAGTGGATACCCTCGGTGAAGGACGCGGGCGTCAGCCCGTGCGGCGCGCCGACCCGGGCGAGCGCCTGCGGCGTGAAGAACGAGATATGCCCGTTGCTCGGCGCGCAGTACCACCATCGCTCGATGCCTTCGTTCAGGACCGCCTCGGTGACGAGCGTCGTGCTGAACAGGATCACGCCGTCGTCGCGGAGGAAACCGGCGACCTCGTCGATCAGGGCCAACGGCGCCGGATGATGCTCGAAGACTTCGAAGGCGATGACGACATCGTATCGGCGGTCCGGGCGAGCCGTGCCGCCGGCGATCGGATCGTACGAATCGACGCTGCCGAAGCCGCGGTTTTTCAGATTCTTTTCGAGCAGACCGAGGCCGGAACCGTAATCGAGGATGTCCTTGCCGGACAGGTCGGGGAAATTCCCCGCGACGATTTCCGCGTTGTACGCCGGCCGCGACCCCAGATAATCGGGATCGTGCCGGACATAGTCGTCGTTGTAGATGTACGCCGAGAAATCGTCGTATGACCAGCCGTCGAACGCGCGGGTGAAAACGAAGCCGCATTGCTCGCAACGGTGGTAATAGACCGGCACGCCGGCACACGGCGCGACCTTCGCGCCGGGGCGATCGTTGCAGCTCCGGGAAAAATCGACGACGCCGCACAGACGGCTCGGGCCTGCGCAGCATTTGCAGAGGCTGGTCACTTCGCATACAGCCATGTCGGTCAATGACGCCATGCTTGCGATCCGCGTGAAGAGAGTGAGGGCGACCGGCGTTCCATCCGATCCGGCGACGCGCGAAAGCGCGCGGGGCTGAATACGGATTGTACGCGCCGGGCCCGACTCGGCGCAGATCGCGCGGCGATCGACGGCCGTGCGTTTCGTCCTCGACGACAGTCCGCCCCCGTTCGCGCGATGCCGAGCGATGCGTCGACGGAAACGATGAACGGACAGCCGGCGACACGATGCATGTCGCCGTTCGCACAAGCGCCTTGCAATCCCGATTCCGCCGCCTATTCTTTCATGGCGTCACGCAGGCCCAAGACAGGCGACACGGATACACGACAAGACTTCGGGGAAATCATGGACGACGACGATCAGGCATTGCGCATGACGTATCGCGACAATGAAGTGGTGCTCAAGATTGCCAGCCAGTACAGGATCGTGGAGGGCGCCTATACGGTCAGCGGATTCTCCGTGACGAGCGGGCAGGATCCCGACGGAAAGATCTATAGCGGCTTGCGCAAGACCTTCGGGTCCGACGGAAAATTTTCCTTCAGCGTGGGGCGCAAGAAATCGACTTCGGTGGCCAACTGGTTCAACGGGCAGGTGGCCGCCTATCAGACTACCTTCAATCATTCCGCCGGGGAGCTGAACTTCGCGTTCATCGGCACGCTGGTTCTGACGATCACCGGCGGCATCCTGGGAAGCCGGGTCGCGACTTATCGGTTTCAGAATGTCGCGCTGGCGCAAGGCAACGCCGGCGCCAGCAACAACTGGTGGTTCGGCGGCAAGGACTGCACCAACATCGGCTCGAACAAGGTCGTCGCGCGCGGCCACGACGCCGACAATATGCCGATGGAGCTGACCTTCCTGCGCGGAGGCAACGGGCCGGTCAATGAGGTCGTCGCCGAGAATCTGGTGCTCGTGCCGCCGGCGGACTGGATGGGCCGGCTGGATGCATCGACGCGGCTGGACCAGATCGTGATGCCCGGCACCCATGATGCCGGCATGTCCGAGACGAGCCATTGCGCGCCGCCGGAATTTCTCGGGTCCGGAGGGCTGTCCAGAACCCAGGCCGTCAACGTCTTCCAGCAGCTGTCCTGCGGTTCGCGATACTTCGATCTCCGGGTGGACTACGACTACGGCGAACTGGTCACCTATCATCGAAGCGGTCAATGGGGCTGCAACGGCATCAGCCTGCGCGCGGCGCTCGACGGTGCGCGAAACTTCCTCGGCACGCACGCGACGGAAACGGCCATCTTCAAGTTCTCGCATATCCGCAACGACTCCGGGCATGACGCAGCGGCGACGAAGACGCGCATCAATGCATTGCTCGAGGAGTTTTCCGGCGCCCTGTACCGGCATTCGGGGAACCCCAACCTCGCGGAGATCCGGCTCGGCGATGCGCGGGGGAAGATGATCCTGGTCTTCGATTACGACGAGTATGTCTCGCCCGCCGACGGCCGGTTCCGGTATTACGACGGGAGTTCGTCCAGAGCCGGTTTGACCGTGTTCGATCAGTATTCGAATACGGAGAGCTATTCGACGATGGCCAATGACCAGCTCGCGAAATGGCAGAGTCACGGCGGATTGGGCAAGGGCTATTTATTCCTGCTGTCGTGGACGCTGACGCCTCAGGGGGTGTTCTCTCCGACGATCGCGAGCCTGGCCGATACCGCCAACTCGAATCTCTCGGCCGTTCTGAGTCAGACCGTCGGCGAGCGCCGTACCAAACCGAACGTGGTTTACGTCGATTTCTTGAACGTCGAGATCGGACAGGTCATCATCCAGTACAACTTCATCTGATCGATCTCGTCCGTTGGGAAGCGGCGCGCCGGCGTGGCGCGCCGCGACGATCGGATGAACGATGTCCGGCCATCGGCGAGAGCGACGGCCTTCGAATGTCCAATACGCAAGGAAAACGCATGCACGAGTATGCCGATGGCGCAGCAAGTCGATTCGCTCCGGTGATCGAGACGGAGCGTCTGATCCTGTCCGGCCATCGCCTCGAGGATTTCGACAGCAGCCGGGCGATGTGGGCCGATCCCGACGTCACGCGCCTGATTCGCGACCAGCCGTACACGAAGGAGGAGTGCTGGTTTCGCCTGTTGCGCTATGTCGGCCATTGGACCCTGCTGGGCTTCGGCTATTGGGCGATTCGCGACCGGCACACGGGCCGCTTCATCGGCGAAGCGGGCTTTGCCGATGCCAAGCGCGACATGGTTCCCGCGCTCGGCGACGTGCCGGAACTCGGATGCGCGCTGACTTCGGCGGCATGGGGCAGGGGCATCGCGCGCGAAGCGCTGGGGGCCGTGCTCGACTGGGCGGACGCGCGCCTGGCGGTTGAGCGTACCGTTTGCCTGATCGGCCCCGACAATCATTTCTCCATCCGGCTGGCTGGGGAGTTCGGCTATCGGGAGATCGCGCGGACCGAATACAAGGCGCAACCGATCCTGCTGTTCGAGAGGCCCGCGAAGGGGCGAGCCGCTACCGGAGAGCGCGGGCAGCGCGCACCGGGCCGTCCCGGCTGACATGCGGTACGCTCTTGTGCAACGAGGCCGCGCGTCGTCTTCGCGCGACGGGTGATCCGGCAGGCCGGCTATCGGCCGCTTCCGGATCGACGGCACGGCAGGCGATTCAGGTGCGCCGATTGGCTTTGTCGTGCCGCGAGTAGAAATACACGAGGGACGTACGCTCGTGGGCGCGCACCGTGCGGACTTCGTGCCGGTACAGACAGTTCGTGACGATGACCGTCCCGTAGGTCGGTGCAAATACGCTCAGCGGCTGCCCTTCGCGATAGACCACGAATTCGCCGCCGTCGAAGGCGCGGCCCAGCTGGATGACGACGGAGAACTCGTAGTCGGGGTTGCTCGCGGCGTCGAGATGCTGGCCGATGAACGAGTCCTTCAGCATCCGGTTGATCTGGCAGCGTCGGATGAAGTATTCGGCCTGCGTGCCGAACATGTCGCCGAAGAATTGCGTTCGCCGGGCATCGGCGAGCAGATCCAGTATCGGGTCGGAATGCGGGCGGTTGACGCGCCGGGGCCGTTCGCCGGCCCGGTCGAGCATGATGCGCCGGACATAGATGTCGTGCGTGTCGCCGGCATCGCCCGCGGTCACGGCTTCTTCCGGGATCCGGGCTTGCAGCGCGTCGATGCGTTCCAGCTCGTGGGCGTCGAATGCCACGTAGGCGGGAAGCATCACGGTTCCCACTTCCCTCAGCTGTGCGGCGTAGTCCGCCATGCCGCCTTCGTTGCACTGGAAATGAATTTCGGCTGTTTCCATGCGTCTCTCCTGGTTGTTGTCGTCCGAGATCCGATACGCAAAAAACACTTCGATCCGATGAATTCGCGCGTTGCCGCTCAGCCGTCGAGAACGGCCAGCAACGCATCCTTTTCCGCCTGGGTGACGACGGCGGCCCACTGCACGCCCGCGCCGCTGCCCGCGTTGACCACGCGGGAGAAGCGATTCGAGCGGATCACCATGCCGCTTGCCTTGTCGCGATGAAGATACATGCCCAGGACGGGCCGGTGTTCGGCCGCGACGAAGGTCGCATCGAAAGGGTGGTGAATCGGCGCGACCTCGTGAAAGGCCTGACAGATCCAGTTTGTCACGCCGGCCCTGCGCACCCGGTCGGCGATGGTTTCGGCCGGAAGCTCCTTGCCGATCAGCACGTCGACGCCGCCGTACGACACATTCAGCTTGAACACCCATTCGTTTTTCCGAGCCAGCGCATCGGCCAGCGTGCGTTCGTCGAGCAGAAAGGTGTACGGAACGTGGCTGCGGATCGCGGCTATTTCGTCTTCGTCGAGGAGCGGGTGGAATTGCGCGTCGCACAGCATGGCGAGCCATGCCTTGTTCATCAGCAGTTCGGCTTCCAGCCCGTTGGAGAACTTCGCGCCGCTGGCATGGATGGCCCGGAACATGTCGAGATTGACCGTCATGTCGTCGTAGACGAAATTGCGGTGGACCAGCACGCGCGTTCCGTTGCCGCGACCGAGCCACTTCGACGGGTAGGTCAGTTCCGTATGCATTTCGATCGGCATGCCGTCCGCCATGCCCGCGAGATACCGGCGCGCCAGTTCGGGCGACGCGTAGCCGCGCGCCGCGTGAGAGCTCCAGTCCAGCAGTGCAACGCGATCGACGCCCAGGGCAGGGAGGCTGTCTTCATACAGACCGCGCAGGTTGGCATAGGGGGAATGCGCGCGTTCGACGGCAGGCCAGCCCGACGTCTGCATGAAGCAGCGATAGCAATCAAACAGCTCGGCGCCTCCGACCGCGGCGGAGAAATTCAGCTCGCAAATCGCATAGCCTTCCGGCAAGGGCAGGATGTCGACGCGGACCACCCGGCGCCGGCCCGCTTCGAGCTCTTCCCAGTCGACATAAGGCGCCAGCGCCTGGTCGATGGAGAAGCGCGCCAGAATGTCGGCCCGCGATTGATGCCGGCACAGATGGCGCACGATCTTGTTCTGGGCGGAGAGCACGGCGCGCGCGGCGCGGGCGAGGGCGTCGAAGTCGTCGGCGGGAAACAGGAAAGGGTGCGGCAGCAGCCTGAAAGCCGATGCGCCGACGTCATCCAGCAGTGCCTGCACCTGCCGGGCGGCACCGTATTCCGCGATCTTGCGTTTGTTTCTGGCAAACGCGTCAATCACGTCTTTATTGAACGATTCGAACATGGTCGATGGCATCGACTGAATGCGTTATTGAAATATCGCGACGAATGGGCAATCCGGTGTATGGGGTGCCGATAATCGGGAGACTCAACGAGACAAGGGCATCCATCTGTTCCGCATGCATGGGGATGCGTTGCAATGCTGCCAGATTTTCCGGCGCTGTGCGAGAAGCGAGGTGAAGGGCGGCGCCAACGCCATCGTGGACCGGGGATCGTTCGGATCCGGTCAGTCGAGGTGCCTCGTTGAAAACCCGACACCTTGCCCATCTCATCCGCTCAAGGTGACGGATTGATCGGATCGATGAATCAAGGGATATAGACCGATCCCGAGTTCACCAACGAGGCACCGCCCGGAGCAATGCCATAAATGAAAATACGGGTACCCGGCGGATAGCTCGCACCCAACTGAATACTGAACCGGTGGGCGCCGCCGGCATTGCAGGCCGTGTTGACGCTTTCGCCATTTATGGTCTGGTATCCGGCCGTTATTCGAAGCGGCGAGATCATGGCTTTTGGCGAAAGAATGCGTCGGTAGCGTTTCCGTGTGCCCGCGAGCGTGTCTCACCATGTCATTGATCCGGAGTGGCGCGAGCCGGCGCATATCGGCGCCGGCGTCTAGACCTGATGATCCGGGCGACGCAGGCAATGCGCTGGGCGCGGCGCCGGCGCTCATCGACACCGCCAGCACCGGACGGCGGACATTTCAATCTAGCCACTACAATCAAATATGTTGATAATTATGATTATGTCAAATTATAGGCGTAGACTGGGACGTGTGATTCGGGCAGTCAAAGCATCCCTGCTGCCGGCAATACGTCGACCGGCAACGGCGTAGCAAATCAAGTCCATCGATCTCTAATTCTTCACCCTCGAAGCGCGGTAAAACGCACCATCTTGATTGAACACGATGTTCTGCCCCGAACGAAAAACGTACCCGCACGGTTGTGCATCCAACGTCAACGTCCGAGCAGGTAATCTGCCTCAGTACACGGTTCCAAATGCTCCAACGTCCCCACGCCATCCGCTGACAACTGCCTGCTGAAATTGGCATTAGATTAGTTTTGGTTTTAGCCTTTGATTTCTGCAGATGCTCACCTCGATATTTTTAGCGAACGCTCTCAGAGCGGGATATTGTAGCGACTTCCGCTGCCTACGCTATAGCGTCAACTGTCTACATCCCCCTCGCCATCCAGATCAGCCAGCGGCATCTGGGATTCCCCGAGCAGCCCAGGTTATGATTGGGCTTCTTTAAATCGGCAGCCCGATTGATCACGTTTCATTCTGCGCCTTATGCAACCGTCCCCGAAAAGTTACCGCTTTTCCACGCTCGATCTGCCAGCGCGCGAGCGATTCGACGCGTGGCAGGCCGACAGCAGCCCGCTGTTCGACTTTGGCCTACCGGATGACCGTTCGATTCCATACAACTCATCCGTAGCGATTACGCGCCTCGGCGGGCCATTGCTTGGTCACACGATCTGGCAAAACCCGACGCACACCGTCTCGCAACGGATTCGGCGCGCGCCGGGTTGGATCCGGCGAGATGGCGCAGATCAATATTACTTTCGGATGCAGCGCGACCGCGCGTTCTCCGGCGCAGCCGGACGATCGCATTTCCAAGTCGGGGCGGGCGAAATATGTCTGCTCGACATGTCCGTACCGTTCGATCTCGATGTCACGATGGGCGACATTCTGTTCGTCGTCGTCCCACGCGATCTGCTGCCCACGCGTGTCGGCAACCTGCACGGACACGTGTTGCGCCGCGGAATGGGCGGCCTGCTCGGCGATTACCTGATGAGCTTGGAGCGGCATCTGCCGCTTCTGACCGACCACGAGATTTCGCTCGCGGGGAGCGCGTTGCGCAGCATGCTGAGTGCGTGCTTCGCACCGACGCCGGATTCGATCGCGCAGGCCCAAGGCGAGATAGATGACGTACTGCTGAACCGGATTCGCACGTACATCGAACAGCGTATCGAGAGCCCGGAACTCAAACCAGATCGAATCTGCCGGGACGTTGGCGTCTCGCGGTCAAAGCTCTACTTGCTGTTCGAGCAGAGTGGCGGAGTCATGCGTTACATCCAGCACCGGCGATTGCATCTCGCCCATGAACGTCTCGTTGATCCGGGGCAGCCGCGCCAGCGTATTTCCGACATTGCGTGGAAGCATGGTTTCGTCAGCGAGAAACATTTCTGCCGCATCTTCAAGACCGAATTCGGCTATAGGCCGAGCGAGACACGAGAAAGCCCGTCCCGCGACAGTGGCGAGACCGCCGCAGCACGCGTCACAGCGGACCTGTCCCGTCTTAGCTTTGACGAATGGGTGAGTCGGGCCGTTTGATGTTGGCGCGGCGCTAAGCGAAGGCGGCCGGATTGGTTTAGGGACGACCGGCGTTTTCAAGAGGGATCGCTGGGGAACTATCCTCGGTCGAGGACGGCATTCCCTGCGCATGCCGCGCAACGACAGGCTCCACGATCGAGATGTTCGTCCAGCTGTTCCCAGCCCCTCGGCCCCGAAAATCGATTGCCGGACACGTCCCCTGTTCCCTTTGCCCTACTTGCCTTCGGCGATCTCAAGATCGTCAGCGACGGGATCGGGCATTCGACGATCTCGGGAGGCGCGAGTGACCTGTCGGCGAACGTTACCTACCTGTCGGTGCCGCGGCCGGATCCAACTGAACGAACGGTGCAACTGGCCAGTCCGGCATCGTGATGCGGAAAAACGGCTGCGAAGTATTCGAAAAAGATCCACGCTGTCTCCGGCTGCGCCTGTCGCGTTCGCATTGACTGAATCGACGTCCGCCTGACCGATGCGATATTCGCGCCCGCATCCCCTTTCAGTCTGTGCGGACCATCACGTCGCCGGCACGCGTCCGATCTGATCGAGCGGCGGATTGAAGCCGAGGATCGTGTACTCGTTCGCCGACACCTTTGATCTTCCCGCCGGTCCTTGCACCACCACCGCGCGCACGGCGCCTGCCCGGTCGAATTTCAGCCGCGTTCCGGTCGTCGTGCCGCGCAGTGCCTCGAGCTCCTCGATGCGCGCGATTGCCAGCTTCCTCACCGCGCCCGACACGTACACCGGCAGGAACACCAGTGCGATGAACAACGAGAATGCATCCTTGAGCACACTCTCCAACACCGGCTGGCCGGACAGCACGAGCGAGATCGACGTCGCGCTGATGAGAATGGCCAGCACGGTCGCCCCCGCGCCAAGCGACGAGAAGCGTTCGGCCGCCTGCTTGGTGCGCGCCTTCACGACCGCCCTGACCGCCGACGGCGAGATGAGCCACTCACGCTTCGTGCCGTAGTACCCGGCCACCCCGAGAAACACGGTCGTCACGCCGCTCACCACGATGGCGGGCGTCATCAGGTCGAACGCCAGGCACAGCAATTCGACAACAAACACGCCGACCAATGGGAACAGCAGCAGGCGGAACGAATAGCCGTCGCGGCCCTGTCCGCGGATCCACCATTTCACCAGCGAAAATTCCCAGAAGCGACTTTCCCGGTGGAGCAAGAGCTTTTCAGCGTTCATCAATGTTGATTCTGTTGTCGGCGAGCGAATTCACTGTCACGTACCCCTTCCCGATTGCCGTGATGTCGTTCGCCGATCATACGGTTCGGTTCTCCGACAAGTCCCACCGTCCATCGGACGGCAGCGGCGACTGCAATCCACGCGAGTATATCGGGGGCTCGCCGCTGGCCGTTTTCGCGAGGATGAAGCCGGGTTATCGCCGACTTGAGAAAGACCGGGTGCCGCATCGCGTCAACCTGAGCACTTGCGATGACGATGACGATTCACCGAAATCACCAGGCCCGCCGTTTTCTATCGACGGTAGCCGCGCGGTGCTTCTCCCGGGAGAACGCCCTTCGCGCCGCCCTCCTCGCTTCCAATACCGCCCGCGGGCCTTCTCTCGCGCAACGCGCTCGCCGCCGCCCCGGTCGGGTTCATCGATGTTGGCAATTCGAAATTTTTCCGATTGAAATTTGAAATATTTCATGGGACTGTTGCGCAACGCATCACCCGGTCACCCCCGCAACCGAACCCGACTCAAACGATGAATCAAACAAGAACGCTGCCGATCGCCTCCGCGCTGCTCGCGGCGTCGCTGTTGGCGGCATGTGGAGGCGACGTCGAATCCGGCGCCGGTCCCGCGCCCGTGAAAGATCTGAGCTGCCTCGCGGTCGACAGCAGCGGATCGACCGTCGTGGTCGGCTCCAATCAACCGGGCGACCCGTCCCTGCCGGAGGCCGCCTCCGGTTACCGTAAGGGCCTGAAGCCCGTCCACGCGAAAACCTACATGGTCGCGACGTCGAACGCGTACGCGAGCGCGGCCGGCTGCGCGGTGCTGAAAAAAGGCGGCACCGCCGCGGACGCCGCGGTCGCGGTGCAAGCCGTGCTCGGGCTCACGGTGCCGGAGGCGACCGGCCTGGGTTCCGGCGGCGTGATGCTGTACTACGACGCGCGCAAGCGGACGGTCCAGGCCTACGACGGCCGGGAAACGGCGCCGGCCGCGGCAACCGAAAACTATCTGCGTTACGTCGACGACGTGTCCGATCAGACCGCGCCGCAGCCGAACGCGCGGGCGAGCGGCCGATCGATCGGCACGATCGGCATCCCGCGGCTGCTCGAGACGCTGCAGCGCGATCACGGAAAACTGGCCTGGAAAGACCTGTTCGGCGATGCCGTCGCGCTTTCGACGAACGGATTTCCGATCGGCGGCCGTCTCGCGTCCGCGATCGCGTCGAATGCCTCCAGCCTGAAGCGCGACCCGGAAGCCGCCGCATATTTCCTGAACGCGGACGGCTCACCGAAGACGCTCGGCACGGTGCTGAAGAACCCGGCCTATGCGCTCACGCTGTCGCAGATGGCGCAATCCGGCGCGAACGCGCTGTATGCCGGCCCGATCGCCCAGGACATCGTCGCGAAAATCGCGACGGCAAAGGGCGCGGACGGTTCCGTCATCACGCCGGGCAAGACGACGCTCGCGGATCTCGCGGCCTATGAGGCGAAGCGCCGCGACCCGGTCTGCACGACGTATCGCGCATACTGGGTGTGCGGGATGCCGCCCCCCTCGTCCGGCGGCATCGCGGTCGCCTCCGCGCTCGGCATCCTGGAGAACTTCGACCTGAAGTCGCTCGGCCCGACCGCGATCGATCTCGAAGGCGGCAAGCCGACCGTCGCCGGCGTACACCTGGTGACGGAGGCGGAACGGCTCGCGTACGCCGACCGCGACAAGTACGTCGCGGACACCGACTTCGTGCCGCTGCCCGGCGGAACCTGGAGCACGATGCTCAACAAACCCTATCTGCGGGCCCGAGCGGGTTTGATCAGCACCACGAAGAGCATGGGCACCGCGCAGCCGGGCGACCTCGGCGCGATGATGCTCGGCGTCGACAAGACGCTGATCGAACACGGCACCAACCACTTTACGATCGTGGACGGCGACGGCAACGTGCTGAGCGCGACGACGACGGTCGAGTCGAGCATGGGTTCGTTTCACATGACCCGTGGGTTCCTGCTCAACAACCAACTGACGGATTTCTCGGCCATCCCGACGGACAGCGCCGGCAACCCGGTAGCGAACCGTCTGCAGGCCGGCAAGCGTCCGCGCAGTTCGATGGCGCCTACGCTCGTGTTCCGGATCGCCGCGGACGGCTCGAAGGGCGACTTCGTGATGGCGACCGGCTCGCCGGGCGGCGGCACGAT
This sequence comes from Burkholderia alba, assembly GCF_034721475.1. Classification (NCBI taxonomy): domain Bacteria; kingdom Pseudomonadati; phylum Pseudomonadota; class Betaproteobacteria; order Burkholderiales; family Burkholderiaceae; genus Burkholderia; species Burkholderia alba. The sequence continues at coordinate 346,962 of NZ_JAWJWL010000002.1, forward strand.
TCCGCAGTACGTGGTGAAGACGCTGGTCGGCACCCTCGACTGGGGGCTCGACGCGCAGCAGTCGGCGGGGCTCGTGGATTTCGGCGCGAGCAACAGTCCGACGACGACGATCGGCGGCGAGCATCCGAACGTCGACGGCACGGACAACGGCGCGCGCGATCCGCTGATTGCGGGCCTGGCCGCGCTCGGCCACAAGATCTCGACCGCGGCGCAGGCGAGCGGCGTCAACACGATCCTGCGCGTGCAATCCGGCCAGTCCCCCATGCTGCAAGGCGGCACCGATCCGCGTCGCGAGGGCGTCGTGCTAGGCGACACGCCCGCTCGCTGACGCGTCGGCGCGCTCTCGTCCCACGGCCGGTCGGGATCATCGGATCATCGACCGGCGCCGCGCGTCTTGGTCAGGTCTCCCCACCAAGCGCGAGTTCAAGGCATTCGTCGGGCTGGACGCGGTGGACATCGCGTGCGCGTTCTCCGCGCTGCCGCGACGGCGGCTGCCGGTTCCGGCCGGGTGAGACCTCGAGCGCGAAGCCTGCCGGCCCCCCCTGCCTCGCGCCCTCAACGATCCGCCGGCTGGCCGCGCGCCTTCTTCGGCCGCGCCGCCGGTAGATCCCCGGTCGGGCGCAACAGGAACTGCACGGCATAATCCGCCAGTTCGTCGAAGCTCAGCGACCCCGTCGCCTGATACCACTGCACCACCCAGTTCAGCGCGCCGAACATCATCAGTCGATCGACGGGCGTGGGCGCCGGCCACTCGCCCGACGCGTGCAGCCTCGCGATCACGCTGTCCCAGATCGCCTCGTACCGGTCCTTCAGCGTCAGAACCTGTGCCTGCATGTCGTGGTCGAGCGAGCGCCACTCGTACAGCAGGACCGGAATGAAATCGTGATCCGGCGACACGATCGTCTTCAGATGGGTCCGTACCAGCGCCTGCAATGCCTCGCGCGCGGGCAACCGGTCGACATCGAGGGCCTCGATGCGGGCCAGCGCGTTCGCCATGCCCTCCTCCATCACCGCCGCCAGGATGTCCTGCTTGGTCTTGAAGTAATAGAACCAGCTGCCCGCCTGAACGCCGGCCGCCGCCGCGATATCGCGCACGGTCGTCCGCTCGTAGCCCTGGGTGCGGAACAGCTTGGCCGACTGGACAATCAGTTCGTCGCGCAGGCTGGTGCTCTCGCCTTTCAACGGGCGGCCACGCTTGCGCGCGGCTTGGGGAATGGCATTCATGGAACAGGGAATCGAGTGGTCGGCGCGGCGACGGATGGGCCGGATCGGCCCGCCAGGCAAGAAAAGTGCGCCATTATCGGCCAGTTTGCATGCGTTGCAAAGCTGCGCCGCATGCTCCGGGTCCGGCGGAGCGCGCCCGCCAATCGGCTAGTAGTCCAGTTGCCGGGCGACCAGATCCTTCATGATTTCCTCGGTCCCGCCGCCGATCATGTTGACCTTGACCTCGCGATAGATCCGCTCGGGCCGCGTGCCGCGCATGTAGCCCATGCCGCCCAGGGTCTGCACCGCAGCATCCGCGCAGAACTGCATGGTCTGCGTCGCGAAATTCTTCAGCATGCAGATCGACGCGATCACACCCGGGTCGCGCCGCTCGGCATGATCCATCGTCCACGCGCACTGTTCGAGCCAGGCCCGCGTCGCGGCGATGCGCGTGGCCATGTCGACCAGCTTGTGGCGCATCACCTGGTGATCGGCCACACGCTGGCCGAAAGTCCTGCGCTGCCGCGCCCAGTCGAGCGCATCCTCGTAACAGATCTCGGCGAACCCGAGCGCGGACGCGGCCAGCCCGAAGCGCTCCAGGTTGAAGTTCTGCATGATCAGCGGAAAACCGCCGCCCTCCTGGCCGAGCAGATTGCCGGCCGGGACGCGGCATCGATCGAAGTGCAGATGCGCGGTATCGGATGCCCACCATCCCATCTTCTTGAGCGGCGCCCTCGAGAATCCCGGCGTGTCCCTGTCGATCAGCAACAGCGACAGGCCCTTCGCCCCGCCGGCATCCGGATCGGTGCGCACGGCCACCGTGTAGTAGTCGGCCCGCATGCCGGACGTGATGAAAACCTTCTCGCCGCTGACCACGTAGTGATCGCCGTCGCGCCGCGCGCTCGTGCGCAGCGCCGCGACGTCCGAGCCGCCGCCGGGCTCGGTGACCGCCAGCGCGGAAATCTTCTCGCCCGCCAGAATCCCCGGCAGCACGCGCGCCTTCAGCGCCTCGCTGCCCGCGTGCGCGATCGGCGGCGCGCCGATCGTGTGCGACATCAGCGAACTCACCACGCCGCCCGATCCGCATCGCGCCAGCTCGACGCTGCAGATCAGCCGGTGGAAAGTGTCGATCTCCGCCGCGCCGCCATACGCATCCGGAAAACCGATCGCGAGCAGACCGGCGGCCGCCGCCTTCGCGTACAGCTCGCGCGGAAAGGTCTCCGCCTCGTCCCACTCGTTCACGTAGGGCGCGATCTCCCGGGCCACGAAGCGCCGGACGGTCGTCTGCAGTTCCCGATGCGCGGGCGTGTAGTGGTCCGGGTTCGCGTAGCTGTCGTGCATCGAGGTCTCCTGTCCGCCGCGAGAGAAAGTGGAGACGATTCTAGAGTCCCTCCACTCATAAATCAATCAACCGATTGATTTATAAAAAGGACGCGGCTAGGATGAGCCCCATTCCGTCGCCACCCCATGCGAGACATCCTCATGACCACGCTCGAAGGCAAGACTCTTTTCATTACCGGCGGCTCGCGCGGCATCGGCCTCGCGATCGGCAGGAAGGCGGCGCGCCAGGGCGCGAACGTGGTGATCGCCGCCAAGACCGTCGAAGCCAATCCCCGGTTGCCGGGCACCATCCATAGCGCCGCCGCGGAGATCGAAGCCGCCGGCGGACGCTGCCTGCCGCTGCAGGTCGACATCCGCGACGAATCGCAGGTGGCGGCGGCGATGGCGCGGGCCGCCGCGCAGTTCGGCGGGATCGACGCGCTCGTCAACAACGCGAGCGCGATCAACTTGACCGATACCGCGCATACGCCGATGAAGCGCTTCGACCTGATGTTCGACGTGAATGTGCGCGGCACCTACGCCTGCACCCAGGCGGCGCTCCCGTACCTGAAGCAGTCGGCCGAACGCGGCCGCAATCCGCACGTGCTGACGCTGTCTCCGCCGCCCGACCTCAACCCCAAGTGGTTCGCGCCGCACGTCGCCTATACGATGGCGAAGTACGGCATGAGCCTGTGCGTGCTCGGACACGCGGCGGAATTCCGGCCGCTCGGCATCGCGGTCAACGCGCTGTGGCCGCGCACCGTGATCCAGACCGCCGCGCTGCAGATGATCCCCGGCGTCGCGCCCGAAACCTGCCGCACCGTCGAGATCGTGGCCGACGCCGCGGCGTGCATCCTGGCGCTCGACGCCGCCGCCCATACCGGCCGCTTCTTCATCGACGAAGCAGTGCTCGCCGAGCACGGGCGCACCGATCTGTCGCAGTACGCGGTAGTCCCCGGCACCACGGTGTTTCCCAACGATCTGTTTCTCGACTGAGGAAGGCCATGCCCTACCGCTCCCAACTCCGGGCCGGCAGCTTCGCCGGCCGGGTCGCGCTCGTGACGGGCGGCGGCAGCGGCATCGGCCGCTGCTGCGCGCACGAGCTGGTGTCGCTCGGCGCCGGCGTCGTGCTGCTCGGCCGCGACGCCGCCAAGCTGGAACGCGTCGTCGGGGAAATCCGCGAGGACGGCGGCGGCGCCGACGCCCACGTCTGCGACATCCGCGACGAGGAGACCGTGCGCCGGACGGTCGCCCGCATCGTCGAACAGCACGGCCGCATCGACCTGCTGGTCAACAACGCGGGCGGGCAGTTCCCCGCGCCGCTCGAACACATCAGCGCGAAGGGCTGGCAGGCGGTGCTCAACACCAACCTGACGGGCGGCTTCCTCGTCGCCCGCGAGTGCTACACGCAGTCGATGAAACCGCGCCGCGCCGGCGCGATCGTGAATCTCATCGCCGACATGTGGCAAGGCATGCCCGACATGGGCCACAGCGGCGCCGCGCGCGCCGGCATGCTCAATCTGACCGAAACCGCCGCCGCCGAATGGGCGCCCGTGCGCGTCAACGCCGTGGCCCCGGGCTGGATCGCGTCGAGCGGCCTGGATACCTACCCCGACGCGGTGAAGCCGATGCTCCGCAGCCTGCCGAAGCACGTGCCGCTCGGGCGCATCGGCAACGAGGCGGAAGTCTCGGCCGCGATCGCGTTCCTGCTGTCCGACGGCGCGTCGTTCATCAACGGCGCTTGCCTGCGCGTCGACGGCGGCGCGCCGAATGCGCGCCGCCATTACCCGCTCGCACCGATCGAACCCGGCCCGGCCTTCGACGGCTTCCATCGCGCCGTGCCGCCCGACCTCTTCAAGTCCTGACTGACATGCCGGTCTTCCCCACTCGCCTCGATACCGCCGGCGCCGCCTTTCGCGACAATGCCGCGCACCTGGAAGGACTGATCGACCAGCTGCGCACGCTGCAGGCGCGCGCATCGCTCGAATCGGCGAAGGCCGGCCCGCGCTTCGCGAAACGCGGCCAGCTGCTGCCGCGCGAACGGCTGGCGCTGCTCGTCGACGCCGGCGCGCCGTTTCTGGAACTCGCCGCGCTCGCCGGCTACCTCGTCAACGATACCGATCCCGACAAGTCGGTGCCCGGCGCGGGTCTCATCGCGGGCATCGGCTATATCAGCGGCACGCGCTGCATGATCGTCGTCGCCGATTCCGGCATCGAGGCCGGCGCGCTGCAGCCGATGGGCCTCGAGAAATTCCAGCGTCTGCAGCGCATCGCGCTCGAGCACCGCCTGCCCTTCGTTCACCTCGTCGAATCCGCCGGCGCGAACCTGCTGCAATACCGGGTCGAGGAATTCATCCACGGCGGCGGCCACTTCTACCAGCTGGCCAAGCTGTCCGCCGCCGGCATTCCGGTGCTGACGCTCGTGCACGGCTCGTCCACCGCGGGCGGCGCGTACATGCCGGGGCTGTCCGACTACGTCGTGATGGTGCGCGATCGGGCAAAGGCCTTCCTCGCCGGTCCGCCGCTGCTGAAGGCGGCCACGGGCGAGATCGCCACCGACGAGGAACTGGGCGGCGCGCTGATGCACGCGAGCACGTCCGGGCTCGCCGAATACCTGGCGGAAGACGACGCCGACGGCATCCGCCTGCTGCGGGAACTGGTCGACAAGCTCGACTGGCGCGCGCGCGAAACGCCCCTGCCGGTCGGCCCCGAACCCGCGCTGGACCCGCGGGAACTGCTCGGCATCCTGCCGCGCGACGGCAAGAAGCCGGCGGACATGCGCGAGGTGATCGCCCGCCTCGTCGACGCGTCCGACCTGCTCGAATTCCAGCCCCTGTACGGCCCGGCGACCGTCTGCGCGCACGCGCGCATCCACGGTCTCGCGGTCGGCATCGTGACCAACAACGGCCCGCTCGATCCGGCCGGCGCGACGAAGGCGACCCACTTCATCCAGAGCTGCTGCCAGAGCGGCATCCCGCTCGTCTATCTGCAGAACACGACGGGATTCATCGTCGGCCGGGAGTCCGAGCGCGCGGGCATGATCAAGCACGGCGCGAAGATGATCCAGGCCGTGTCCAACGCCACCGTGCCGCAGATCACCATCCTGTGCGGCGCGGCGTTCGGCGCGGGCAACTACGGCATGTGCGGACGCGGCTTCAACCCGGCGTTCCTGTTCTCCTGGCCGAATGCGCGCACCGCCGTGATGGGCGCGGAGCAGGCGGCGCTCACGATGGCGATCGTGATGGAAGGCGCCGCGCGCGCGAAGGGCCTGGAGCCGGATGCCGAACGCATCGACGCGCTTCGCGGGAAAATCGTCGCCAATTTCGAACGCCAGACTTCCGCGTTCTACACCTCGGGCCGGATGCTCGACGACGGCGTCATCGATCCGCGCGACACCCGCCGGGTGATCGCGATGACGCTGGCCGTCTGCCGCGACGGCCGCCTGCAGTCCGTTCAGCCGCTCACGTTCGGCGTGGCGCGCCCCTGACCAGGAGACACCATGCACTTCACCCCGGAACACGCTGCAATATCACGCACCGTCCAGCGCTTCATCGAACAGGAAGTCAATCCGCACGTCGACGAGTGGGAGGAAGCCGGCATTTTTCCCGCGCACGACGTCTACCGGAAGCTCGGCCGGCTCGGCATGCTGGGGCTCAGCAAACCGGCGGCGTACGGCGGCGGCGGGCTCGACTACAGCTATGAAATGGTGATGGCCGAGGCGCTCGGCGTCTGCAAGGCGGGCGGCGTGCCGCTGACGATCGGCGTGCAGACCAACATGGCGACGCCGGCGCTCGCGCGTTTCGGTTCCGACGCGCTGCGGCGCGAGTTTCTCGCGCCGGCCATCGCCGGCGAGCAGGTGGCCTGCATCGGCGTGTCCGAACCCGGCGCGGGCTCGGATGTCGCGTCGATCCGCACGAGCGCGCGCAAGGACGGCGACGACTACCTGATCAGCGGCACCAAGCTCTGGATCACGGGCGGCACGCAGGCCGACTGGATGTGCTGCCTCGCGAATACCTCCGACGGTCCGTCCCACCGCAACAAATCGCTGATCGTGGTGCCGCTGAAATCGAAGGGCGTGCATATCGAAAAGACGATCCGCAAGATCGGCATGCACTCGTCGGACACCGCGCAGATCTTCTTCGACGACGTGCGCGTGCCGCGACGCAACCTGATCGGCGAGGAAGGCGGCGGCTTCACCTACCAGATGCTGCAGTTCCAGGAGGAGCGTCTGTACGCGGCGGCCGCCGCTCTGCTCGTGCTCGACCGCACCCTCGACGAAACCATCGACTACACCCGGCAGCGCACGATCTTCGGCCGGCCGGTGCTCGACAACCAGGTCGTCCACTATCGGCTCGCCGAACTCAAGACCGAAGTGGAGGCGCTGCGCGCGCTCACCTACCGCGCGACGGAGCTGTACGTGAGCGGCGACGACGTGACGATGCTCGCATCGATGGCGAAGCTCAAGTCCGGCCGGCTCGCGCGCGAAGTCACCGACAGCTGCCTGCAGTACTGGGGCGGCATGGGCTTCGCGTGGGAATCGAGCGTGTCGCGCACGTATCGCGACACGCGGCTCTTCTCGATCGGCGGCGGCGCCGACGAGGTGATGCTCGGCATCATCTGCAAGAAACTCGGCACGCTGCCGAAGGCGTCACGCGAATGAACACGCTTGCCTCCCATATCGCGCCGCTGCGGCTGCGCTGCGCCGACGGCGTGATGTACGCGACGCTCGATCGGCCCGATAAACGCAACGCGCTGACCGACGCGCTCGTCGCGCACCTGCACGCCGCATGCGATCGCGCGGCCGGCGATGACGCCGTGCGCGCCTTCGTGCTGCGCGGCGCGGGCGGCACCTTCTGCGCGGGCGGCGATGTCTCGTCGTTCAAGACGCTGATGCGCACGCATGCTCCGGCCGCCGGGGAACCCGATCCCATCGCGCGCTACAACCGGCAATTCGGCGCGCTGCTCGAGAAGCTCGCCGCGCTGCCGATGCCGACGCTCGCCGTGATCGAGGGCGCGGCGCTCGGCGGCGGGTGCGGTCTGGCCGCCGCTTGCGATCATGTGCTGATGGCCGCCGACGCGTATTGCGCGATGCCGGAAGTCACGCTCGGCCTGCCGCCCGCGCAGATCGCCCCGTTCATCGTCGCCCGCCTCGGTGCGACGCGCGCGCGCTGGCTGATGCTCACCGGCACGCGCCTGTCCGCCGCCGAAGCCCTGCATCTCGGCCTCGCCGACGAAACGGCCGACGCGAACGCGCTCGACCTCGCGCTGCAGGCGCAGTTGTCGCGCCTCCTCGCGGCCGAGCCGGCGGCGCAGCGCGCCACCAAGCGCATCGTCGCCGACAGCCTCCAGTGGGGCCTGTCGCCCGCGCTCGACGCCGCAGCCGACGCGTTCGCCGCGGCGTTGCGCTCGGGCGCGGCGGCCGAAGGCCTCGCCGCGCTCGCGGACAAGCGCGCGCCGGCCTGGCGCGTCGCGGCGCCCCGCCCGTCGGAGCCGTCATGACGGCGCGCCGCTTCACCCGCCTCCTGATCGCGAATCGCGGCGAGATCGCCGTGCGCATCGCGCGCACCGCCCGGCGGCTCGGCATCGCCACCGTCGCGGTGTACTCGGACGCCGACCGCGCCAATCCGCACGTCGCGGCCTGCGATACCGCCGTGCCGATCGGCGGCACGACGCCCGCCGAATCGTATCTGCTCATCGACACGCTGATCGACGCGGCCCTGCAAGCCGGCGCCCAGGCGATCCACCCCGGCTACGGCTTCCTGTCCGAGCAGGCCGCCTTCGCGCGGCGCGTGGCGGAGGCGGGCCTCGTCTTCGTCGGTCCGCCCGCGGACGCGATCGATGCAATGGGCGACAAGGCCCGCGCGCGCCGACGGATGGCCGACGCCGGCATCCCGGTGGTTCCCGGCTACGACGGCGACGACCAGAGCGAGGCTCGCCTGATCGCCGAGGCGGTCCGCATCGGGTTTCCGGTCATGGTGAAGGCCTCGGCGGGCGGCGGCGGACGCGGCATGCGCCGGGTCGACGCCCCCGATGCGCTGCCCGGCGCGCTGACCCTCTGCGCGTCGGAAGCCCGCAAGGCATTCGGCGACGGCCGCCTGATTCTCGAGCGGGCCGTCGTCGAGCCCCGCCATATCGAGATCCAGGTATTCGCCGATACGCACGGGCAGGTCATTCATCTGGGCGAACGCGACTGCTCCGTGCAGCGCCGCCACCAGAAGATCGTCGAGGAAGCGCCGTCGCCCGCCGTCGACGATGCGCTGCGCGGGCGCATGGGCGATGCGGCCGTCGCCGCCGTCCGCGAGATCGGCTATGCGGGAGCGGGCACGGTCGAATTCCTGCTCGATCGCGCGGGCCGGTTCTACTTCATGGAGATGAACACCCGCCTGCAGGTCGAACACCCGGTGACGGAATGCGTCACCGGCCAGGATCTCGTCGAATGGCAGTTGCGGGTCGCGCAAGGCGAGCCGCTGCCGCTCGCGCAGGCGGACGTCCGCATCGAAGGGCATGCGCTCGAGGTACGCCTGTGCGCCGAGGATCCGGCCGACGACTTCCTGCCGCGCACCGGCACCGTGCTCGCGTGGCGCCCTGCCCCGCACGTGCGCTGCGACCACGCACTCGCGGACGGCCTGTCGATCGGCCCGTTCTACGACTCGATGCTGGGCAAGGTGATCGCGCACGGCCGGTCGCGCACCGAAGCGATCGACCGGCTCGCCGGCGCGCTCGACCGGACCGCGCTCCTCGGCGTAACGAACAACCGGCGGTTCCTGTCGCGCGTGCTGCGTCATCCGGCCTTCGTCGAAGGCGGCACGGTGTCGACCGCGTTCGTCGCGCAGCACTTCGCGACCAACGCCGATCGCGCCGACGAACCCGGGCCGGCCGCCTGGACGCTCGCCGCGTGGCTGTCGGCCGCCGGCATCGACGCCGCCGGCGCGTTGCCTGCCGGCTGGCGCGGCTGGAGCAACGGCGCGGGCCTGCCGGTGCCGTGCCGCCTCGGCTGGCTCGGCGCGCATGCGCCAGGCGCCCGCGCCGCGCGACGGGGCACCGTGCTGCTCGGCGGCCAGCCGATACAGGTGCGGCTCGATCAGAGCGAGCCCGCCTGGGTTCAAGGCGTTCCGGGAAACCCGGGCGAGCTGGCCGACGTCAGGATCGACGGCCGCGCGTTCCGCTACCGGCATGCGTGGGAAGGCAACCGGCTCTGGCTGCAGCTGGAAGGCGACGATTACCTTTTCGCGTCGCACCACCGCGAAGGCGCACAGCGCGGCGGCACGACCGAGGCCGACGGCATCCTGCGCGCGCCGATGAACGGCCGTGTCGTGGCGGTCAATGTCGAGGAAGGCCGGACGGTCGCTGCCGGTCAGACCGTGAGCGTGCTGGAAGCGATGAAGATGGAACACGCGATGACGGCGCCGTTCGCCGGCCGGGTCGTGTCGCTCCGCGCCCGCATCGGCGACCAGGTCGCGCCCGGGCAGATGCTCGCGCAACTCGAACGGCTGCCCGATTGACCGCGCCCGATACCCGATGAAAGGAGATACCCGATGAACCAGCCCGTCGTGATCACGTGCGCGTTGAACGGCATTTTCACCGACCCGAGGCAATTCAACATCCCGGTCACGCCGGAACAGATGGCGCGCGAGGCGAAAGGCGCCTACGACGCCGGCGCGTCCTGCATGCACGTGCATTTCCGTCGCCAGGAGGACGGCAAGGGACACCTGCCGTCGTGGGACCCCGCGCTTGCCGCCGAGATCAGCCAGGCGATCCGGGAAGCGTGCCCGGGCGTGATCTTCAATCAGTCGACCGGCGTCGTCGGCCCGGATATCGACGGGCCGTTGTCCTGCATCCGGACGATCAGGCCGGAAATCGCCGCGTGCAACGCCGGCTCGCTCAATTACCTGAAGGTCAAGGCGGACGGCGACTGGGCGTGGCCGCCGCTGCTGTTCGACAACCCCGTGCGGAAGGTCCAGTCGTTTCTCGAGGTGATGACGGAAATGGGCGCGGTGCCCGAATTCGAGTGCTTCGACGTCGGCATCGTCCGGTGCGTCGACATGTACGCGCGGGCGGGCCTGTTCGGCGGCAAGGCCAACTACAACTTCGTGATGGGCGTCGAGTCGGGCATGCCGGCCGATCCCGATCTGCTGCCGATCCTGCTCCGCCTGCTGCGCCCCGACGCCAGCTGGCAGGTGACCGCCATCGGGCGCGCGCCGATCTGGGCGCTGCATCGCCGCACCGCGGAGCTGGGCGGCCATCTGCGCACCGGGCTGGAAGACACGTTCTATCTGCCCGACGGCGAACGGGCGACGTCGAATGCACAACTGGTCGACGCGATGGCGAAGCTCGCCCGGGAAACCGGGCGGGAGATCGCGTCGCCGCGGGAAGCGCGGCGCATGCTGGGTGTGCGGGCCGGGGTCGGCGCGTCGGCCTGACGGGGTGTCGCGGGGGGAGGCGCGAATCGCCTCGGTACCCGAGCAGGCATCGCCGAATTTCGATCGCACCGGCCCGGCGCCGCGACGCGTCCCGGGGACGCTCTTCGTCGTCGAACCCCGCGTTCCGCCGAGCGCGCAGTGCACGACCTCCGCCCCGGGCACGCCGATCCGCCCGGGACGGACACACGTTCACGCCCCGAGCGCCTCCAACACATCCGCGGATTTCCGCACCAGGCCCAGCCTCGGGAAAATATAGTTCACCGACGCCTGGTGCTGCTCGGTGGCGCCGCTGCTCATCGCGTCCTCGACGAGCACCAGCGAGTAGCCGAGCTCATGCCCGGCCCGGGCGGTCGATTCGACTCCGATGTTGGTCGAAATACCGCCCAGCACAAGGGTCTTGATCCCGCGCCGGCGCAGTTGCAGATCGAGTTCGGTGCCGTGGAAGGCATTCCATTGCCGCTTGGTGATCAGCAGATCGCCGGGCGCCGTCTCGAGTATCCCGGGAATCTCCCACCATGCGGCGGGCAGCCCGCCTTCCGGCAGCACCGTCGGCTGATCGACCGGCTGCCTGAGCGTATCGCAGTAATCCTGGCTCCAGCCCACGCGCACCAGCACGACCAGCCCGCCCGCCTGCCGGAACCGTCGCGCCAGCGCGGCGGACGCCGTGAGAACCGAGTCCGCGGTGTACGGCCCCTTGGCAAATCCCAGAATGCCGTTCTGCAGATCGATCAGAACGAGCGCCGTTGTGCGAGGATCCATGCTTTGCATGATGCGAGCCTTCCGTATAGGGTAATGGGCTGGAACTATTTGTGAGGCCATCCTCACACAACGGAGTATATGAGGATGTCCTCACAAAAATCAACCGGCGCTCCGCCTCCGCAACCTGCGCGCGCGAAACAGCCGCAGCGCGAACGGGGACGCGCCCGGGTCGCCGCGCTGCTCGAGGCGGCGGGCGCGGAGTTCGCGCAGAAGGGATACGAAGGCGCGACGATGACGGCCATTGCCGCCCGCGCGGGAGCATCGATCGGCTCGCTGTATCAGTTCTTTCCGACCAAGCCCCAGGTGGCGGCCGCACTGCTCGATCATTACCTGGAACGGCTGGCGGCGGCCTTCCGGGCGCTGCGAGAACAGGCCGCGTCGATGCCCCTGCCCGCGCTCGCGGAGAAGCTGACGCGGTCGCTGGTGAAGTTTCGCGCCACCCATCCCGCCTTCGTGATGCTCGCGGAGACGTACGGTCATGCGCTGCCGGGCGTCGGCGGCATCCGCCAGCGGGTGCGCGGCGAAATCGCGTCGGTGCTGGCCGAACTGGCGCCGGACCTGGCACCCGATGCGCTCGATCTCCATGCGGCCGTGGTCCAGCAGCTCATGAAGGCCGCCGTGGCCCTGAACAGCGACACGTCGTTCAAGCGGCGCGATGCCGCCATCGTCCAGCTGGAGGCGCTGATGCTGCACTATCTGAGCGAGTCGGTCGCGACGGCGGTCTAGGCCCCAGGCCCCTTGCCTTGCCATTCGTCCGCCGTGGTGCCGCTTCGCTCGGCGCCGGCCGCCCCCCCCGTCGCATCCCGGCCGGAACCCGTGCATACTCACGTCCAGACAGCCGCCCGAGACAAGGACGCGTGACGCTGCTCACGTCCTCCGGAGCCGAAGCGCCGCCGGCGGGCTGTCGCGACTGCCGAGCAACCGGTCCCGTGCGTCATCCGTCGGGACGCACCGCGTTCCTACACGATCATGCAGACGAGAAACGAACTGGCGTCGGTTTATGCGCGAGTGCGGGCACACAGCGTCGCGCTGAGCGCCCCCTTGAGCGCGGAAGATCAGTGTATCCAGTCGATGCCGGACGCCAGCCCGACGAAATGGCATCTGGCCCATACGACCTGGTTTTTCGAACAACTCGCGCTGACGCCCCACGCGCACGGCTATCTGCCGCACGACGCCCGCTACGCCTACCTGTTCAATTCCTACTACGAATCGCTCGGCGCCCGGCATCCGCGTCCGCAGCGCGGCTTGCTCACCCGCCCCACGCTGCCCGAGGTGCTTGACTACCGGCGGCACGTCGACGACGCGCTCGCCGGACTCATCGCACACCTCGACGATGCTCGGCTGCCGGCGCTGCGCGACGTGCTCGAACTGGGCATCCACCACGAACAGCAGCACCAGGAGCTGATGCTCACCGACCTCCTCCACGCGTTCTCCTGTAATCCGCTCCTGCCGGCATACCGCCCGCCCGCCGCGGTACGATCCCCGACGTCGCCGGCGCTGCCGGCGCGCTGGCTCGACCTGCCGGGCGGCGTGGCCGAGATCGGCCGAGATCCGGGCGATGCCGGCTTCGCCTTCGACAACGAGACGCCCCGGCACGCCGTGATGCTGCGCCCTTGCTCGATCGCCGACCGGCTCGTCACCTGCGGCGAGTACGCCGCCTTCATCGCGGACCGAGGCTACGAGCGCCCCGAGCTGTGGTTGTCCGACGGCTGGGCGGCGGTGAGAAGCGGCGGCTGGCGGCATCCGCTCTACTGGCTGCCGCCGGACGACCCTCGGCTCGTCGCGCCGGCCGACGGCGCGTGGCACGTGTTCGGGCTCGACGGCGTGCAACGGCTGGACCCGGATGCGCCGGTCTCGCAGCTGAGCTTTTTCGAGGCGGCCGCGTATGCCGAATGGGCCGGCGCGCGGCTGCCGACCGAGTTCGAATGGGAAGCCGCCCACGGGCTGCCCGGCATGCGCCAGCTGACCGGCAGCGTATGGCAGTGGACCCGCTCGTCCTACGATCCTTACCCGGGCTTTCGGCCGTTGACGGGTGTCGCGTCCGAATACAACGGCAAGTTCATGGTCGGGCAACTGGTGTTGCGCGGCGGCAGTGTCGCCACGCCCGAAGGTCACCTCCGCACGACCTACCGCAACTTTTTCCCACCGGCGGCGCGCTGGCAATTCTCCGGCATTCGCGTTGCGCGAGACGCCTGACATGACGAAAACCGCCTCCGTGTTTGTCGACCCGCATTCCGACGCGCTGCTCGCCTCGACCGCGGCATTCGCGCACGATCTTGCCGCCGGCCTGTCGCGCAAGCCGTATCGGCTCTCGCCCAAGTATTTCTACGACGCCGCGGGCTCCGCGCTGTTCGACAGGATCTGCGCGCTGCCGGAGTACTACCTGACGCGCACGGAAACCGACATCCTCGCGCGCCACGCGGCGGACATGGCCGCGCACATCGGACCGAACGTCGATCTGATCGAGTTCGGCGCAGGGTCGATGACGAAGGTTCGCCTGCTGCTCGACGCCTTCGCCTCCGGCGAGCGGCCCGCGCGCTACTTGCCCGTCGACATTTCCGGCGAGCATCTGAGATCCGCCGCGCGGTCGCTGTCGGCCGACTACCCGAACGTCGCCGTCGAACCCGTGATCGGCGACTACACGTCGCTCGCGTCATGGCCGGACGCGTCGTCGCGCCGCCGGGTCGGTTTTTTTCCCGGCTCGACGCTGGGCAATTTCGAGTCCGACGAGGCGCTGGCGTTCCTCCGCTCCGCCGCCGGGCTGCTGAGAGGCGGCGGCCTGCTGATCGGGGTCGACCTCGTCAAGGATCCGGCCGTGCTGCATGCGGCGTACAACGATCAGGCGGGCGTCACCGCCGCGTTCAATCTCAACCTGCTGGCGCGCGCGAACCGGGAGCTGGGCGCGGACTTCGATCTGTCCGGCTTTGCGCACTATGCGTTCTACCAGCCGTCGGCGCGCCGGATCGAGATGTACCTCGTCAGTACGCGCGACCAGGCGATCGCGTTCGGCGGCCAGCGTTTCGTCTTCAACGAAGGCGACAGCATCCACACCGAGAATTCGCACAAGTACTCCGTGCCGGCGCTTCGCCAGCTCGCCCTGTCGGCCGGCTTCGTGCCGCGGACGGTGTGGCTCGACGCGGACCGGCTTTTCAGCGTGCACTGGCTCGAAGCGCCGCCGTCCTGACGCCCGTCGGCGGCCGCGACGCAGTGCGCCGCCCCTGGTGGCCGACCGTCGCGCCGATCAGCGATTCCATCGCAGGCTCCGTCATGCTCGCCCGCGCGTTCCGTTTCGAACCGGCGTCGGTTTTGCGTCGTTCGAAAACCGGACTCGTCTCACCCAGACAGGTCATGCCCGACCAGCGGGCGGAGTTCAGGATGCGCACCCAGCCGCTGCGCGAGGAAATCCATCAACAGGCGGCTGCGCTTCGGCAGATGGGCGCGTTCGGGCATGTAGAGAAACAGGCCGTAACGGCGCGTCGCATAGCGCGTCAGCAATGGCACCAGACGGCCGGCCTGGATATGGGCATGAACCGAGTAGCCGAAGAATTGGCCGAGCGCGGCCCCGCTCAGCACGGCGTCGAGTTCCGAGTCGATATCGTTGGTCGCGATGAATGGCCGCATGTGCCGCGTTTCAATCCGGCCGTCGACGAGGAACTCCCAAGGAAACGCCTTGCCCGTTCCAGGATGGAGAAACGTCGTGCAGCGGTGCCCGCTCAACGCATCGATCGTCTGCGGCACACCGTGACGACGTAGATAATCCTGCGTGGCACAGACGACCAGCTCCAGATCGGCGATACGGCGCGCCACGAGGGTGCTGTCGGGTAGATTGCCGGTGCGCAAGCCGATATCGATGCGCTGCCCGACGACGTCGACCATGTCGTCGCCGACGATGAGTTCGACCGCGACACCCTGCTGCTGTTCGCCGAATTCCGCCAGCAGCGGCGCGAGAAATCGCCGGGCCAGCGAGTACGGCGCCGCGACGCGAATCGTGCCGACGGCTCGCCCGCGGTCGTCGTCGACGTTGCGCAGTACGCCTTCCAGCTCGTCCACGGCATGCCGGCATTGCTCGAGCAGCTGCTCACCCTCGGCCGTCAACGCGATGCGGTGCGTCGAGCGCCGCAACAGGCGCACCCCCAGCAGCGCCTCCAGCGCGGCCATCTGCTTGCTCGCGGCTTGCGGCGTGATGCCGAGTTCGCGCGCCCCGCCGCTGATGCTGCCGACGGTGGCGATGCGCACGAATATCGTCAGCGCTCTCAAACGATCCATTCATGGCTCCCGTTGTACCCGTCGTTCGGTTGAATCGGTTTCAACCAGGCAGATCCTATCCTGATCCCGCCGGGCTTCGCACAATGGCGTCTCCCTTCACCTTCCCGCACACGCCATGCCCCGCTCATTGCCCCCGTTCGTTCTCGCCGCTGCCGCCCTGGCCGCCGGCCCGGCACCCGCCTGTCACGCGCAGACGGCTTCGGCCGCGCCCATCGATGCGAAGGTATTGCTGCAAGCCACGCACGCATGGGACGGTACGCCCTACCGCGCGTACCCGTCGACTCGGCCCGAAGTGTCCGTGGTGCGCTATACGCTTCCCGCGCATGCGGTGCTGCCGTGGCACACGCACCCGTCGATCAACGTCGGCTACGTCGTATCCGGACACCTCAGCGCGGTGCGCAAGCAGGACGGCAAGCGCATCTCGCTCGGCCCGGGCGATGTCGTGCCGGAGATGGTCGACGTATCGCATCGCGGTGAAACCGGGAGCGAACCCGTAGAGATGATCGTCTTCTATGCGGGCACGCCGGGCACGCCGCTCACCGTGCCGGACTCCGACGACTGAACGTCGACGGCCCGCAACCTTCAAGCCATGCATCGAGGAACGCACACCCTCATGATCGAATCGCTCTCCAACCTGCACGACACGACGACACCGCCACGCGGCCTCGACGAACGCATCGCGCTCGTCACGGGCGGCGGTACCGGAATCGGCCGCGCGAGCGCGCTGGCACTCGCGCGGCACGGCGCGACGGTCGTCGTGGCGGGCCGTCACCCGGCTTCGCTCGACGAGACCGTGCGGCTCATCGCCGAACGCGGCGGTGAGGCCATCGCCATCCCCACCGACATCACGTCGCCGGACGCGGTACGCGCGCTCGTCGACACCACGCTCGCGCGCTTCGGCGCGCTGCACGCGGCCTTCAACAACGCCGGTACGGAGGGCCGGTTCGCGCCGATCGCCGAGCTGTCCGCCGACGATTTCGATCAGGTGATCGCGACCAACCTCAAGGGCACGTGGCTGTCGATCAAATACGAGATGGCAGCGATGCTCGCGCATGGCGGCGGCGCGATCGTCAACACGTCGTCATGGCTCGCGAGCGGCGCGCTCGCCGGGTCGTCCGCCTATTCGGCCAGCAAGGGCGCGCTTGATGCGCTGGTCCGCGCGGTCGCGCTCGAAGGCGGACCGCACGGCATCCGAATCAACAATGTCAATCCCGGCATCATCGACACGCCCATGGCGCGCCGCTTCGGAGGCGACGACATGCTTCGTCCATTTGCCGCGTTCACCCCCGTGCGCCGCATCGGACGCCCGGAAGACGTGGCCGAGGCGGTCGCGTGGCTGTGCTCCGACGCGGCCGGTTTCGTCACCGGCCAATCGATTGCCGTCGACGGCGGCTACGCGATCGCCGGGATGCGTTGAGCACGCCCGGCGGCGGCACAACCATGGAGCAATCAGGCAATCATGGAATACGTAAGACTGGGTGCATCGGGGCTGCGGGTGTCGAAGCTCTGCCTCGGCTGCATGACCTATGGCGATCCCGCGTGGCGCCCGTGGGTGGTGCCGGAGGATGTCGCCCGCCGGTTCATCCGCACCGCGCTCGACGCCGGCGTGATGTTCTTCGACACGGCCGACATCTACTCGGGCGGCGAAAGCGAGCGCATGCTCGGTCGAGCGCTGGCGGAATTCGCGCCGCGCGACGATGTCGTGATCTCGACGAAAGCCTTCTTTCCGACGGGCGACGGACCGAATGCGCGCGGCCTGTCGCGCAAACATCTGTTCGCGAGCATCGACGCATCGCTACAACGGCTGGGGACCGATTACGTCGATCTGTACGTCATCCATCGCTACGATCCGGACACCCCGATCGAGGAAACGCTCGGCGCGCTCGACGCAATCGTGCGCAGCGGCAAGGTCCGCTATCTCGGCGCGTCGTCGATGCACGCGTGGCAGTTCATGAAAATGCTCGCGTTCCAGCGCGAACATGGACTGGCACCGTTCGTCTCGATGCAGGGGCATTACAACCTGATATACCGCGAGGACGAACGCGACATGCTGCCCCTTTGCATCGAGCAAGGCATCGCCTACACCCCGTGGTCGCCGCTTGGCCGCGGGCTGCTTGCGGGTTCGCGCGGCACGGGCACGCTGCGGGCCGCCAGCGACCGGCAGATCGGCGCATGGTACGACGGCCGGGAGAACGTGCGTGCGACCATCGAAGCGGTCGAGCACGTCGCGCAATCTCGCGGCCTGCCCGCCGCGCAAATCGCCCTTGCGTGGCTTCTGCAACGCAAGGGCGTGACTGCGCCGATCGTCGGCCTGTCGAAGCCGCATCATGCGGCCGACGCGTTGGCCTCGCTCTCGCTCGCCCTCGACGGCGACGAAATCGCGCGGCTGGAAGCGGCATCCGCCCCGGAGCCGCCGCGATGGTAACGCAGGTCGGCCCCGCTCCTCGCGGGCTTGCGGAACCGTTCCGACCGCGCGCCGGCACGGGTTTGCGGGCCGTGCGGGCGTTGCCGGACGCTCGGAAACGATCGCGATTCGTCGCGATTCGTCGCGGATTCCGGGCATCCGAGGACGTGGTGATGAACGACGGGGTCGGCGACGAGAGGGTACGCCGACGACGGCAAATCGATGGTGCTGGACAGGGTCCGGCGCTTCGAATCGGCGTCGATTGCGAAACCGCGCGCTTCGCGCGGTCCGCCGCCGCCAAGCCGGGAAAGGACGACGGGCCGCGCGGGCGACCACTCGAATCAGCGGGCGCCGCCGCGCATGGCGCGCCGGACGGCGACGAGATGCCGCCCGGCCGCCCTTACTTGCGCAGCAGCCAGACCAGATAAGGCCCGCCGATCAAGGTCGCGAGAATGCCCGCCGGCATCTGCTGCGGAAAGATCACCGTGCGCCCCAGCCAGTCGGCCAGCACCATCAGCGCCGCGCCGATCAGCGCCGAGACGAACATCTGCGAGCGCGCGCGCGGAAACCCGAGCAGGCGTGCGAGATGCGGCGCCATCAGGCCCACGAACGACATCGGTCCGATCACCACGGTGGCGCCCGCCGTCAGGATCGCCGAGACGACCAGCAGCATCAGCCGGGCGCGCCGGCTGCCGACGCCGAGCGCATCGGCGACATTCGCGCCGAGCGGCAGGATGTCGAGCCAGCGCGCGCACAGGAACGCCGCACCCGCCATCACGGCCGCGCAGACGGAAACCGCCGCCGCGGTGGCCGGCAGGATCACGTAAGTCGAGCCGTACAGCAGCGGACGCAGTACGTTCGCGTAGGCGCCGCCGCCCGCCGTCGCGAGCACGATCACCGATTGCGAGAACGCGCTGATCGCGATCCCCGCGAGCAGCACGTGTTCCGGCGCGAAACCGCTGCGGCGGCCGAGCGAGACGATCATCACGAGGCAGATCAGCGCGCCCACCGCCGACCCGCTCAGCAGCACGCCGGCGGTGGGCGCGGCGGCCGAGACGGCCGCGACCAGCATGCCGAGCATCGCTCCGCCGCTCACGCCGAGCAGTTCCGGGCTCGCCATCGGATTGCCCGTCACGCGCTGCAGCAGCGAGCCGGCCAGCGCGACCATCACGCCGGCGCCGAGCGACGCGATCAGCCGCGGCAGCCGCCAGAATTCGACCGCCGGCCAGTCGGCGGCGCTCGTCCACTGCCAGCCGTGGAACGTCATCCCGACCCGCAGCGACACGACGACCGCGGCCAGCAGCAGCGCGCCCAGCACCAGCGCAACCCCGGCCAGCCGGCGGCGCGGCGGCGCATCGGCGTCGGCGCCCGGCCGCGGACTCTCGACATGCACCCGGCGCAGCATCCACAGCAGCAGCGGCCCGCCGAGCAGCGCGACCGCCGCGCCCGTCGGCAGCAGTTCGGCGAACTGGCCGGGCAGGCTCTGCACCGCCTGGTCCGCGAGCGTCAGCAGCACCGCGCCGACGAGCGGCGCCCACAGCAGCTGATCGCGCAGCCGGCGCGCGCCCGCGAGCCGCGCGAGCGCCGGACCCGCCAGCCCGACGAAGCCGATCACCCCGACCGCGCTGACCACGAACGCGCTCAGGATCACCGCGATGCCGAGCGCGACGGGACGCGCCCACGCCAGCGACAGGCCGAGCTGGCTCGCGCTGCGATCGTCGAGCGAGAACAGCGTGAGCGGGCGCACCAGCAGCGCCGCGCCGATCCCGCAGACGAGCACGCGCGGCAGCAGCCACGCGACGGCCGCCCAGCCGTTCTGGCTCAGCGATCCGCCGCCCCAGATGAAGACCGCCACGAGCGAGCGCTCGTAGGTGATCGTCAGCAGCACCGCGATCGCGCCGCAGTACAGGTTCACGATCATCCCCGCGAGCACGACCGAAACCGATGCGAACCCCTTGCGCCAGGTCAGCGCCATCGTCGCGAGCATCGCGAGCCCCGCGCCGGCGAGCGCGACGGTGAAGCGCATGTCGGCGACGAGCGCGGGCGCCACGACCGCCGCGATCGTGAGCGCGAGATACGCGCCCGCCGACACGCCGAGCGTCAAGGGCTCCGCGAGCGGATTGCGCAGCACCTGCTGGAACACCACGCCCGCGAGCGACAGCGCCGCGCCGGCGATCAGCGACATCGCTAGACGTGGCAGCCAGCTGTAGCGGACCACCAGCTGCGGCAGCGTCGCGTCGCCGTCCGGCAGCAGCGCGCCCAGCCATTGGGCGGCGGGCAGCCGGGCCGACAGCGTGTGATAGACGAGCCACGTGGTGAGCAGAACGAGGAACGCGGGCGTGCGCCACGCGCGGGAAGCGGCGGTGGCCGACAGGCCGGCCGTCGTGCGATTCATGTAGTCACTCCTTGCAGCGCCTGCGCGAGACCGCTCGCGAAGCGCATCGAGGCGACGACGCCGCCGAGCGGCGGCATCGCGCCGAGCGGCTGCACGCGGTTCTGCTTGACGAACGGCAGCGCATTCCACAGCGGGCTGCGCGCCAGTTGCGCGGCGACGCCCGGCGGCACGCCGATCGTCAACACCTGCGTATCGCCGTGCGCCGCGAGCGCCGCCAGTTCGGCTTCCGCCGCGCCCTGCGGGTCGGTGGCGCCCTGCCATGCATTGGCGAGCCCGAGCCGGTCGAGCACGCCGCCGAACAGGCTGTTCGCGCCGAACACCGTGATGTGCCGGTCGTCGATCGGACGCAGTAGATAAAGAGGCCGCCGGAGCGCGCGAAACGCGGCAAGCCGCGGCGCGATGTCGGCAAGCTGCGCATCCGCGTGCGCGAGCAGCGCATCGGCCTGCGCGCGACGGCCGAGCCGCCGCCCGAGCTGCCGGGTTGCCGCGCGCACCGCCGGATAGACGTCGATGCCGGGGCCGGACAGTTGCACCACGCAGGTCGGCGCGACCCGTTCGAGCAGCGCGCGCAGCGGCGCATGCCATGGCGTGATGACGATCACGTCCGGCTCGAGCGCCTGCAGCACCTCGAAGTTGGGCTGGAACAGCAGCCCGGTGTCCACCACCGACGGCGGCAGCGGCGGCACGCCGTCGAGCTTCATGTACCAGGGCGGACGCGACACGCCCACCGGCACGACGCCGAGCGACAGCACCACCTCCGTGAGCGGCCAGTCGAGCACGACGACGCGCGGCGCCGCCGCCTCGGCGGCGAACGCCGCCGGCGCGAACAACGGCCATCCCGACGCGGCGAGCGCCGCGCCGAGGCCGGCCAGCGCGCGGCGCCGCGCGGGATCGAAGCGGGTCCGGCGCGTCATGCCGACACCGCGCGCGTGCCGTCGAAGCGGCGCGCGCGCCTCGTCTTGCCGTTGCCGATCACCATTGATAGCGCGCCGTCCCCACCACCGTGCGCGTCGAGCCCCAGTAGCAGACCGACGACGTCGAGCAATAGGAGATGTACTCGCGATTGAACAGGTTGTTCACGTTCAGCGCGAGGCGCCAGTTCTTCAGGTCGTAATGCGCGCCGAGATCGACGAGCACGCGCGCCGGCACGGTAAACGAGTCGAACGAGTCGCCTTCCGACGCGCTCGTGTAGCGCACGCCGGAACCGAAGCCGAAGTCGCGCAGCGGCCCGCGGTGGAACGTGTAGTCCGCCCACAGCGCGGCGGTGTGCCGCGGCGTGATCGGCGGCCGCTTGTCGACCGTCGACGGCAGCGAGCTGGCCGTCACGGTCTGGTTCACATACGAGTAGGACGCGATCAGCTTGAGGCTCTCGGTGACGTTCGCATGCGCTTCCGCCTCGATCCCGCGCGAGCGGATCTGGCCTTGCTGCACCGTGAAGGTCGGATGCAGCGGATCGGGCACCGAGACGTTTTCCTGGGTCAGGTTATACGCGGACACCGTGAAGTAGCCGTCGAACCCCTTCGGCTGATAGCGCACCCCCGCTTCCACCTGCTTGCCCTTGGTCGGCACGAACGGCGCACCGCCGAACGCGAGGCCCGGCACCGGCTGGAACGATTTCGCGTAGCTGACGAACGGCACGATGCCGTTGTCGAACTCGTAGGCGAGGCCCGCGCGATAGGTGAACGCGCGGTCGTCCGCGTGCGACTGGGTGTTGCTGGTCGGCGCCTGGGTCTGCTGGTTGGTGCCCGTCCAGTCCTCGCGGATGCCGACGGTCAGCACCCAGTTGCGATAGCGGATCTCGTCCTGCGCATACAGCCCCAGCGTGCTGAGCCCGTAGTCGTAGCGGGTGTTGGCCGGAATGGTCGGCAGCGCCGCGTAGTTCGGGTTGTACAGGTTCACCTTGCCGACGACCCCGCCGCCCATCGTGTCGCCCAGCAGCGCGCGCTGGTAGTCGACGCCGAACAGCACCGTGTGCTTCACGTCGCCGGTCGAGAACTTCGCCTGCGCATGCGTATCGACCGAGAACTGCGAGAAGTGCTCGTGGTCGGTGTTCGCCCACATGCTGATGGTGCGGCCGTCCGCGGCGAACGGGCTCGTGACCGAGGTCTGGTAGTAGCGCTGGTCGATATGCAGGTAGCGCAGGTTCTGCGACACGCTGAAGGTGTCGTTGAACGCGTGTTCGAACTGATAGCCGAACCAGTACTGCGTGCGCTGCATGTCGTCGCGGTTCGGATCGCCGTAGTAGCGGCCCGGCCCGAACTGGCCGTTCGGGTTGGTGAACACCGTGCCGCTCGCCGGCACCGGATTGAACAGCCCGCCGTTCGGATCGCGCTGGTAGCTGGCCTGCAGCGTCAGTTTCGTGTCGCGGTCCGGACGGATCGTCACCGACGGCGCGATCGCGATCCGCTGATCCTTGATCTGGCTCACCTGCGTCTCGGCGGTGCGCGCAAGACCGGTGACGCGATACAGCACGGTGCCGTTCTTGTCGACCGGGCCACTGAAGTCGAAGCCGAGCTGGTAGTTGTTGTGGTTGCCGATCTGCATCATCACTTCGTGATAAGGCTCCTCGGTCGGCAGCTTGCTCACGTAGTTGACGAGGCCGCCCGGGCTACCCTGCCCGTACAGCACCGATGCCGGGCCGTGCAGCACTTCCATCCGGTCGACGAAGTACGGGTCGATGCGCGGTGTCGCGAAGCGGGGCGACTGATACAGGTGCATGCCGTCGAGGTACGAGTCGAGCGAGAAACCGCGGCCGAACAGCTGGTCGAAGCGGATGTCGGTACCGTCCTGCGAATACGCGCCCGCGGTGTAGCGCAACGCCTGATCGACGGTTTGCGCGCCCAGGTCGTCCATCTGCTGGCGCGTGACGATCGAGATGCTCTGCGGGTTCGTGATGATCGCGGAATCGGTCTTGGTCGCGGTCTTCGAGCGCTTCGCGACGTAGCCGACGCCCGGCCCTTGCGGGCTTTCCTTCGACGCGCGCACGTTGACGGCGGGCAGTGTCTGGACTTCGGTCGGCGTGCCGGACGCACCCTGTGCCGCCTGCTGCGCATGCGCGCTTCCGGCCACGCCCAGCATCAATGCGACATAGCCCGGACGCAGCCGCGGCAGCTTCACGCGCCGCGTCGCGCGCGACGTCCCCCTCATGCGTTGCACCTTCATTCCCTGTAATCCCCGTTAAGTCTCGATGACGAACCGACTGTTGCAGACGGTTAAATTGTGTGAAAGGCAGAGCATAGTAATACAAACGATAATAAATCTCATTCAAAAACCATAGGGATTTCATCAGCTTACGAAAGCCTTAACGTCGGATGGGGGCGCTGCGTTCTGCTCGTGGAGTCCGCGCCGACGCGGGCGATTTCCTCTGCTTTCAATTTTCCTTCGCGGCTCCCGGCGCCAACAGGCTCGCGAGCTGTTCGCCGAGCGCCGGATGGTGGACGATGCTCGTATGCGTCGCGTCGACCGGGTGCTCATGCAGGCGCGCCGAGGTTTGCGGTGCCCAGGCCATCCTGCGGGACGGGGCGGCGGTATTGCGCAGCGCGCGCCACACGTGCAGATCGGTCGCGATCGTCGGCAGCGCGTGGCGCGCCATCAGGTCGGCGTGCAGCGTGTCGGCCGCGAACGCGTCGCGCAGCAGCGACGGGCCGGCCGCATCGAGCAGCGCCCGCTCCGGCGGCGCGTCGTCGTGGTCCGGCGCGGCGGATTCGGGACCGGCCTCCCAATGCGTCGCGGTATCGAGGATGCCGGTGAACGACACGTGCTTGCCGCGCTGCGCGAGATGCGCGGCGATCGCGATCGCGAGCCGTCCGCCGAACGACCAGCCGAGCAGCGCGTACGCGCCGGCGGGCTGCAACGTCTCGATGCACCCCGCGTAGTACGCGGCCAGCGCCTCGAACGTATCGCCCCGCCACGGCCGCCCGCGCACGGCGGGCGCCTGCAGCGCGATCAGCGTCACGCGGCCGTTCAGCGCGTGCGCGAGCGTCCGGTACTCGCCGATCATCCCGTAGCCGGGATGCAGGCAGAACAGCGTCGCGGGCGCGTCGAGCGCGTTCAGCGGCACGGCGGGCAGCATCGCGTCGTCCGGCGCGGCCTCCGTCGCGACGGACGGAAAACGACGCGCCACCCATGCGCGCAACGCATCGGCGGGCGGCACGGGCAGGCCGGCTTCGAACCGGGCGCGGGCAGTCCAGCTCGCGGCCACGCCGTCGCCGTCCTGCCGCGCGATCGCGTCGAACGCCGCCGGCACCGGCGGCCGCGCGGCGGCAGCGGCATCCGGCGCTGCGGGTGCGGCGGCCAGGTACTCGATCAGCGCGGCCAGTGTCCGTTCGAACGCGGCCGCGAATTGCGCGGCCTGCGTATCGGACAGATATTGCGGCGCGTAGCCCCAGCTGAACGACAGCGTGTCGCCCGTGATCCAGCCGTTGATGTCGAGCAGGCGGTCGGGCGCGCGTGCCGACGGCGCGATCGCGTTGCCCGGTTTCTCGCTCGCGAAACCGAGGCGGCTCTCGGCCTGGAAGGTCTGGTCGAAGCGGCCTAGATAGTTGAAGCTGATCTGCGGGTCGGGCAGCGCGGCAAGCGCCGCGCGGCTCGCCGGATCCGCGCCGTGCATCAGGAGCCCGCGGTTGAAGCCTTTCTGCGGCACGTTCGCCACGCGCTCGCGCACCTGCCGCAACGCATCGGCCGGCGCGCCGGCACCCGGCAGCGCGAGCGGATACTGCGTCGTGAACCAGCCGACGGTGCGGCTCAGGTCCGCGCCGTCGATCACATCCTCGCGGCCGTGCCCTTCCAGTTCGACCAGCACTTCGTCGCGACCGGCCGCGTCGCCGACGACCAGTCCGAGCGCGGCGAGCAGCACTTCGTCGACGCGCATCCGGTAGGCGCGCGGCGCCTCGCGCAGCAAGGCGGCGGTCAATGCCGGCGACAGTTTCGTCTGCAGGGTTTTCTGCGGCGCCGACACCGGCGACCGCGGCGGGAACAGCGGGCCGCGCAACGAAGGCGCATCGAGCGCGGTCTGCCACCACGCGAGTTCAGCGAGGCGGTCCGGCGACTGCGCATAGTGTTGCGCGGCGCGCACCCACGAACGCCAAGGCATCGACGGAGTCGGCAGCATGACCGGCTCGCCGCGTTCCGCCTGTTCGTAGCTCGTCTGCAACTCCTCCAGCAGCACCCGCCACGACACACCATCCACCGACAGATGGTGGATCGTGATCAGCAGCCGGGTTTCCTCCCGCGCTTCGAAGTAACCCACTCGCCAGATCGGGCCTCGCTCGATATCCAGGCTCGACTGGATTCCGTCGCACGCCGCCTCCAGATCTTCCATCGAAACCAGATCCTCTCGACGAATCAGATCCCCTTCCGCTTCGCTTGCCGCTATCGCATGTTGCTTCCACCCCGATTCATCCGCCGCGAATCGCAGCCGCAACGCATCGTGACGCGTGCGCAGCGCCTGTACCGCCTGCTCCAGTGCCGCCTCGTTCAATCGGCCCTTCACCTTCAGCAGCACCGCCTGATTCCAGTGCGACTCCCCTTCCGGGTACCGTTCGAAGAACGCCTGCTGGATCGGCGTCAAACTCTGCGGGTCGCCGTTGTCTTCTTCAACTTCGGTGCGCGCTTCCAATCGCTCCGCTCGTTGCGCCAATCCCGCCACCGTCGGATGCTCGAACACCTGTCTCGGCGTCAGCTTCAGCCCCGCTTCCCGCGCTCGTGCAATGATCTGCAAACTCTGGATCGAATCGCCCCCCGCTTCGAAGAAGTTGTCCGTCACGCCCAGATCGTCCCGACCCAGCACCGCCTTCCAGATCGACAGCAGCGCCGCTTCCGTCTCGTTCGATGCCTCGACCCGCTCGCGGGCCCGCTCCTGCGGCGCCGGCAGCGCCGCCCGGTCCAGCTTCCCGTTCGGCATCGCCGGCAGCTTCTCCAGCACCGTCAGACTCGACGGCACCATGTACCCCGGCAGCCGCTGTTCCAGTTCGTGACGAACCTGCACCGCCTCCACTTCGCCCGCGACATACCCCGCCAGACGTTGTTTCTCGCCTTCGCCCAGCACGATCACCGCCGCTTCGCGTACGCCCGCGCACTGCCTCAGCACCGCTTCGATCTCGCCCAGTTCGATCCGCTGGCCGCGCAGCTT
>NZ_JAWJWL010000003.1:0-214819 GCF_034721475.1 Burkholderia alba
TTGCAGCTGCGCCTGCCTTCGCCGTCACCGTGAGCCGTGCCGACGGTCAGCCGATGAACCCCAACGGCGAGCCGTTCTCCGCCACGGGCCCGACGACGCTCACCAAGGGCATCGGCCTGAACTGTACCGCGACGTTCAACGGTACGATCACCACGACCGGCATCGTCCAGATCACGTCGGCGACGTTTGCCGCCGGCAGCGCTCTGTGCGGCTCGATCTCCGCTGTCACGCCGTGGAGCGGCCAGGCCGACACCACGACGCAACTGACGATCAACAACGTGCAGGTCAACACCCCGCTGGGCGCATGCGGCCCGAGCAAGGTGGCGACGGCGTTCAGCAGCGCGAACTCGTCGTTGACGTTCAACAACTCGCAACTGTCCGGCGGCTGCAGCGTTTCGGGCACGGTCAACACGTCGCCGAAGTTCGTCGTTCAGTAAGCCGCGAGGCATTGGAGGGTCAGGCCGCTTCAGTGGATGGGTGGGCGTCCGGCGGATGCAGCGGGCGGGGGCAGGATGAACCGGCCGCCGCATTCGCCGGGAGGGCATCCACGTTCCGATTCGCGGGCGCGCAATCCCGGCGCCCGGGTGTGCTCCGGTTGTGCGTGTCGCGCGGAGCGACGGGAGGCGGGCCGACATTTACCGTGAGAGCGCTTCCATGAGCATTCGCAGAATCGCGTCGTCTATCGCGGTGTGGGTGTGGGCAGCGACGGCCGCGAGCCAGGCTTGCGCCGTGATCGTGACGCGGGCCGACGGCCAGCCGATGAATCCAGTCGGGGAGCCGTTTTCCATGAAAGGGCCGTTCACGATCAGCAAGGGAGCGATCCAGGCGAACTGCGTGATGACACTGAACGGCACGGTCGGGCCGACGGGCGTCCTGACGGTCACGTCAGCGCAGTTCGCGGGCGCCGGGCTGTGCGCGCTGGCGACGGGGAGTGCCAATAGCGCTCTACCGTGGACCGGGCAGTTCGACAACACGTTTCGCTTACAGCTCAACAACATGGCGTTGAGCGTCAACCTGCTCGGCGGCTGCGGTCCGGGTATCGTCGCGGCGAACTGGACCAATCCCTCGTCGGCGACGTTCGTGAACGCCGTGCTGTCGCCGAATTGCGAGGTGGCGGGCAGCCTGGTGACGTCGCCGCAGTTGCAGGTGCAGTAACGCAGCAGCATGCCTTGAGTTCTGGCGATGTGGCGCCTGTCGATCACAGGCCGCGATGCGCGATGAAAGCGCGATGCGCACGGGATGGCCAAGAGCCATCTTGCGTGTATCGCCGCGAGCCGTACCGGATGTCGTCTTGCGCGTGCAAGACCGCCCGTCCCGTGAACCGGGCGTACAGGGCGGCGTGGCGGGATGACGTTCGTGATGAGTTGCGGGGTCCGGCACGCTGCCGAGAGCGTGTCGGCCGCCCTGCTGCGCGTCACCCGGCGAGCGACATGAGCACGTGGTGCGGGAGTACCGGCAGACGGGCGGTACGCGGGTGGAGGCCAACGCTCGCGCGCTGTCGAGTCCGAACATGGGGCCTATAACGAATCGTTCCTGGCGCAGTGCCGATCCAGCGGGCGATCCCGGGCAGCTTGCCGCCGGCGTAGGGCGCAAGAGCCTGCGCACGGCATTCAGCAGGGGTTGTCGCCCGGGATGCGGATCGCGATCTGCGTTGTTTTACTTGGATGACCCATGCTCACCTACAACACTCAGTATGGTTACGCCAACAGCCTGCCCCTCGACCGTCTGCGCACGGCCGCCTGGGTTCAGCATCTGCTGGATCGCCTGGAGCGGGTCGCGCACGCGATGATCGCGGGCGGCGACGCCGGCATGGCGGAGGCGGGCCGCGCGACGCTCGATCGTCTGCGCGTGAACGCGCCGCGCGACGCGAGTCTTCTCGATCCGCTCTTCACGGCGGTCCTGGGCAACGACGGGCGTCACGGCAACCGGTCCGGCACCGCGTACGGCAGCTTTGCCGGCGCGCCCGCGCGGCGCGAGCTGCTGCTCGTCGAGCGCTACGTGCCCGGGTCGAAGCACGCATTCGACGCCGCGCACGGCGTGATGCACGCGTATGCGTCGCGCGATCAGGAAGTCGGCTGGGCCGCGCTCGAATCGATCGAGGCGGGCATCGGGCGGCCCGCCCCGGCGGGCGAAGACGGCGAGCCGGTGAGCGCCGTGCGCGCCGCGCGCAACGAGGGGCTGCCGGCGGGACGGATCATCGACGGTGCGATCGGGCGGACGTGGCAGCCCGACGAATCGACGCGGCGCTTCGATGAAATGGTCGCGCTCGTCGACTTCGCGGCAGCGATCGCGGCCGATACGCCCGTCACGCTGGCGGCCTACGGCGGCGACTACAACAGCGTGGCGTGCGCGATCCGCGGCGACCGGAGCGATCTCGCGTCGGTCGACGGTCTGCTCGCCGCGCTGGCGGTGTGCCGTCTCGAGCAACTGACCGATGCGGGGAGTTTCTGGACGTACTACCTGCTGGCCGGCATCGTGATCGCGTCGCCGGACGCGATGCGCGAAATGGGCACGCACTTTTACGACGATGCGTGGCGGTGCTGGATCGATGCGCTGCTGGCGCTGCCCGCGAGCGGAGAACTGGGCCACGGCGAAGAGGAGGCGCTGTCGCAGCTCGAGGCGTCGATGAGCTTCGTTGCCCGCCGCAACCCGATCGTTCATACGCGGCGCAAGCCGATCCGCTAGGCGAAGCGGCGCGGGCCGTTTCGCGCGGAGCGGGAAATATCTGGCATGCTGGCGGTTCCGTTTTCCGCCACCCGTCTCCGTCGAGGCCGGACCATGTCACTGGACAGCATGCAAGTCGCATCGCCGCTTACAGACTGCAAGTGTTGCGACGGCGCGAGCCGCTTGTGCGGGGTGGTCGATTTCTCGCGCTGCGGCGCCGATCATCAGGCCGGCGCGAAGGTCGATCCGTTTGCCGGCGTGCCGGTGTACTACTACCGCTGCGAGGCGTGCGGTTTCGTGTTCACCCGCGCGCTCGACGCGTGGACGCATGAGGATTACGCCGCGCATATCTATAACGACGACTATGTGCGGCACGACCCCGACTACCTGGGCAAGCGGCCGTCCGAGAACGGGGAGATGATCGCGAAGAACTTCCCGGAGATGGCGGAGGCGAACCTGCTGGATTTCGGCTCGGGTCTGGGATTGCTCGAAAAGGAACTGAAGGCCCGCGGATTCGGCCGGGTCGATTCCTACGACCCCTATACGGCGAGCGCCGCCGCGCGCGCGAGCCTGGCCGCCGCTTACCGGACGGTGTTGGCGTTCGAGGTGTTCGAGCATCATCCGCAGCCGCGCGCGCTGATGGCGGAGCTGGCGGGTTTTCTCGACGACGACGGCGCGGTGCTGTTCAGCACGATGATGGCCGGCGACGCGGTGATGGCGGAAGGGATCGAGCGGTGGTGGTACTGCGCGCCGCGCAACGGACATATCTCGTTCTTCGCGCCGCGCACGCTGGCGCGGCTTGCCGCGCAGCATGGGCTCGTGGCGGGCTCGTTCAACGAGAATTTCCATTTCTTCTACAAGCGGTCGCTGCCCGCATGGGCCGCCCGTTTCTCGCACCAGATCTGTTCTCTCTGATGCCGCTCGGCGGCGCGGCGCCCGCATGCGGTGCCGTGCCGCCGGATCATGCCGCGCTCGGGCGCATCAGATCGACAGGCAGATCTTGCCGAAGTGCTTGCCGTCCGCCTGGTGGCGGAACGCGTCCGCGATCTCGTCGAGTGCGAAGGTACGGTCGATCACCGGTCGGAAGCGGCTTGCCTCGAGCGCGCGGATCATGTCGATCTGGTGTTGCCGGCTGCCGACGATGAGCCCCTGCAGCTTTTGCTGGCGCGTCATCAGCGTGACGGTGGACACCGGGCCCGCGATGCCGGTCAGCACGCCGATCAGCGCGATGTGGCCGCCGATCCGGCAGGCCTGGATCGACTGGTTCAGGGTGTCGGGGCCGCCGACTTCGATGACGTAATCGACGCCGCGTCCGCCCGTGAATTCCAGCACCTTTGCCGCCCAGTCGGTGTCGCGGCGATAGTTGACGACGTGATCGGCGCCGAGCGCGCGTGCCCGCTCGAGCTTCTCGTCCGACGACGACGTGACGATCACCGTCGCGCCCATCTGCTTGGCGAACTGCAGTGCGAAGATCGATACGCCGCCGGTGCCGAGCACGAGCACGCTGTCGCCGGCCTTCAGGTTGCCGTCGACGACGAGCGCGCGCCAGGCGGTCAGGCCTGCGGTGGTGAGCGTCGCGGCTTCCGCGTGGCTGTAGCCCTTCGGCGCGCGCGTGAACCCATGCGCGGGCAGCACGACGTATTCGCGTGCGTAGCCGTCGACGCCGTCGCCCGGTGTCGTCGCGAAATCCGCGACGTTCGGGCCGCCGTCCAGCCATTGCGGGTAGAAGCCCGACACGACGGCATCGCCGACGGCGAATTCCGTGACGCCTTCGCCGATCGCTTCGACGACGCCGGCGCCGTCGGACATCGGGATGCGGCCGTCGGCGGCCGGCAGCCGGCCGGTGACGACGCCGAGGTCGTGATAGTTGAGCGAACTGGCGTGGATGCGCACGCGGATCTCGCCGGCGCGCGGGGCGCCCGGATCGGGCAGCGTGACGCGTTCCAGATGGTCGAGGCCGCCGGGGGCGCGCAGGGTAATGGCTTTCATGTCGGAGTGGTTCCTTGAGTGTGGCGGACGACGGGCGCAGGCAATGCGACCCGGGTGTCCGGATGGAGAACGGGAGGGCACGCCGTTCGTCTCGCCGGCTGCCGCATGGCGACGGGCGGCGGCGAGTCACCCAATTGTCGGCGGGTACGTCGAATATCGCAAGAACGTACAATTAACGCCGGTACTATCAAACATGTAGGTATATGGCCATGCGACCGAAACGTCTGGACAGCAAGAGCGGGTGCGCCGTCGAAGTCACCTTGTCCGTCATCGGCGGATTGTGGAAGCCGGTGATCCTGTTTCATCTGATGAAGGAAAAGAAGCGTTTCATGGAGCTGACCCGCCTGATGCCGAGTACCACGCAACGGATGCTGACGCTGCAGCTGCGCGAGCTGGAGGCCGACGGCATCATCGTGCGGCATGTCTATCCGCAAATCCCGCCGAAGGTCGAGTACGAGCTGACGCCGTTCGGCGCGACGCTCACGCCGGTGTTGATCAGCCTGCGCGAATGGGGCGAGACGTACCAGACACGCCGCGCGCGCGGCGCGTCCTCCGATGCCGCGGAGCCGGCGCAGGCCGGAGCGAGGAAGCGCGCCGCGCGGACGCAGCGGGCGGCGTGATGGCGACCGGCGCGCGCCGCCGGTGTCACGTCGTTCCTTTTGTGTCGTGTTGCGCGCCAGCCATGCCGACCTCGTCTTGCGTGGAGGCCGGCGGATCGTTCCGCCGATCGATTCGCGCCCTGAGCGCCGCTCACAATTTGCAATCCGAATCATTTATTTCCGGATCCCGGGAGTGCCGGGGTGCTGAAGCCGCGCTTATCCGTCGATGAAGGCGAATGTGTGACGCGTGTGGATTTATGCGGTTTATCCGCGATTTTCGGTACTTGAAATCCATTCGGATATTTCCGCTATTTCTGCTCGATCTACAACGTGGATATCCGTGCCGGAACGGCGGCCGTGTAGTGCCCGATGCGGAGCGGAGCGGGGTATCGGGCCATATTGACCTGCATGATTAGTGCCGCGATTTTTTCAATTTCCCGGATTGGGGACAGTCAGTTTCCGTGTACGGGAAAGATGCGATTCGAATCGGCATTTCATATAGGGATGCGAAATCGTTTTCGAACGGGCGGATGTAACGGAGCGCGGCCGTCGCGTTACGTTACGGGTAGGGTAACGCCGATGAGGGTTTCCATCGATCTGTGCGGCGGGCGTCCCGTATCGGGCAATTTAATTGTTCGTATCTTTGGTTTGGCGGGCAGATCGTCAAGACGTGCATAGCGCCTTCTCGCTGGCATGCTCCCTGCAGTGACCTCCGGGCCGTATCCACGGCAGTCCAACCGACATGAGGTCAGACATGAATAAAACTTTCAAATTGACGAATCTTGCGCTGTCCGCCGCGGCGGCATTCGGGATGGCGGCGGGCGCACCGGCCCATGCAGGGACGGTGGATATCCTGCCGTTGCCGGCGGCGATCGGGAGCATCGACCTGGCCGGCACGCCCGCGGGTGCGGGCACGATCGGGGGCGGAGCGTTGGGAGGCAGCGCAAGCATCGGCGGGGCGGGGGCGGCCGGTGTGGGCGTGACGATCGGCAATCCGGCGGGCGGTCAGGGTATCGCGATCAACGTGGGCGCGACCGGCTCGGCGAATGCGTCGATCAGTATCGGCAGCGGCCTGGTCGGGCCACTGGAAGGAACGGTCAGTACGGTGGTTGGCGCGCTCGGCGGCGCCGACCCCGTGGGAGCGGTAGGCGGCGCGGTCAACACCGCGGTAGGCGCGGTGAGCGGCGCATTGGGCGGGGCCAACGGCGCACTGGCGCCGGTGACGGGAGCGGTTAATACGGTTGTTGGTTCGCTGGGCAGTGGGAATCCGGTGGGCGCATTGAACGGCGCAATCGGTACGGTGACAGGCGCGCTGGGTAATCCGAGCGGTGCACTGGCTCCGGTGACGGGCGCAGTGAATAGCGTCGTGAGCACGCTGGCCGGTGCCGCTGGCAGCAACCCGATCGCTCCGATCACGAGCATCGTGAACGGCCTGGGCAGCGCATTGCCGGTGGGTAATCTCGGGAATCCGGTGGGTGCGTTGAACGGCGCAATCGGTACGGTGACAGGCGCGCTGGGCAACCCGAGCGGCGCACTGGCGCCGGTGACCGGCGCAGTAAACAACGTCGTGAGCACGCTGGCCGGTGCCGCTGGCGGCAACCCGATTGCTCCGATCACGAGCATCGTGAACGGCCTGGGCAGTGCATTACCGGTGGGCAATCTCGGCAATCCGGTGGGTGCGTTGAATGGTGCGATCGGCACGGTGACCGGCGCGCTGGGTAATCCGAGCGGCGCACTGGCTCCGGTGACCGGTGCAGTGAACAACGTGGTGAGCACGTTGACCGGAGCCGCCGGCGGCAACCCGATTGCTCCGATCACGAGCATCGTGAACGGCCTGGGCAGTGCATTACCGGTGGGCAATCTCGGCAATCCGGTGGGTGCGTTGAATGGTGCGATCGGCACGGTGACCGGCGCGCTGGGTAATCCGAGCGGCGCACTGGCTCCGGTGACCGGTGCAGTGAACAACGTGGTGAGCACGTTGACCGGTGCCGCCGGCGGCAACCCGATTGCTCCGATCACGAGCATCGTGAACGGCCTGGGCAGTGCATTACCGGTGGGCAATCTCGGCAATCCGGTGGGCGCGTTGAATGGCGCAATCGGTACGGTGACAGGCGCGCTGGGTAATCCAAGCGGTGCCCTGGCGCCGGTGACGGGCGCAGTGAACAACGTCGTGAGCACGCTGGCCGGCGCCGTCGGCAACAACCCGATTGCTCCGATCACGAGCATCGTGAACGGCCTGGGCAGTGCATTGCCGGTGGGCAACCTCGGCAATCCGGTGGGTGCGTTGAACGGTGCGATCGGTACGGTGACGGGCGCGCTGGGTAATCCGAGCGGCGCACTGGCTCCGGTGACCGGTGCAGTGAACAACGTGGTGAGCACGTTGACCGGTGCCGCCGGCGGCAACCCGATTGCTCCGATCACGAGCATCGTGAACGGCCTGGGCAGTGCATTGCCGGTGGGCAACCTCGGCAATCCGGTGGGTGCGTTGAACGGTGCGATCGGTACGGTGACGGGCGCGCTGGGTAATCCGAGCGGCGCACTGGCTCCGGTGACCGGTGCAGTGAACAACGTGGTGAGCACGTTGACCGGTGCCGCCGGCGGCAACCCGATTGCTCCGATCACGAGCATCGTGAACGGCCTGGGCAGTGCATTACCGGTGGGCAACCTCGGCAATCCGGTGGGCGCGTTGAATGGCGCAATCGGTACGGTGACAGGCGCGCTGGGTAATCCAAGCGGTGCCCTGGCGCCGGTGACGGGCGCAGTGAACAACGTCGTGAGCACGCTGGCCGGCGCCGTCGGCAACAACCCGATTGCTCCGATCACGAGCATCGTGAACGGCCTGGGCAGTGCATTGCCGGTGGGCAACCTCGGCAATCCGGTGGGCGCATTGAACGGCGCAATCGGCACGGTGACAGGCGCGCTGGGCAACCCGAGCGGCGCACTGGCGCCGGTGACGGGCGCAGTGAACAGCGTCGTGAGCACGCTGGCCGGTGCCGCTGGCAGCAACCCGATCGCTCCGATCACGAGCATCGTGAACGGCCTGGGCAGTGCATTACCGGTGGGCAACCTCGGCAATCCGGTGGGCGCATTGAACGGCGCAATCGGCACGGTGACAGGGGCGCTGGGCACCCCGAGCGGCGCACTGGCTCCGGTGACGGGCGCAGTGAACAGCGTCGTGAGCACGCTGGCCGGTGCCGCTGGCAGCAACCCGATCGCTCCGATCACGAGCATCGTGAACGGCCTGGGCAGTGCATTGCCGGTGGGCAACCTCGGCAATCCGGTGGGTGCGTTGAACGGCGCAATCGGCACGGTGACAGGGGCGCTGGGCAACCCGAGCGGCGCACTGGCTCCGGTGACCGGTGCAGTGAACAACGTGGTGAGCACGTTGACCGGTGCCGCCGGCGGCAACCCGATTGCTCCGATCACGAGCATCGTGAACGGCCTGGGCAGTGCATTGCCGGTGGGCAACCTCGGCAATCCGGTGGGTGCGTTGAACGGCGCAATCGGCACGGTGACAGGCGCGCTGGGCAACCCGAGCGGCGCACTGGCGCCGGTGACCGGCGCAGTGAACAACGTCGTGAGCACGCTGGCCGGCGCCGTTGGCAGCAACCCGATTGCTCCGATCACGAGCATCGTGAACGGCCTGGGCAGTGCATTGCCGGTGGGCAACCTCGGCAACCCGGTAGGCGCATTGAACGGCGCAATCGGTACGGTGACGGGCGTGTTGTCCGGTGCGGGCGGCACAGCCGGCCCGGTGGGCGGCCTCGTGACTACCGTGGCAGGCTCGCTGACTGGCGTGGCGGGCGGCGGGGCGGCGGCGGTGGGTCAGATCGGCGGCGCGGCGGCCTCGCTGATCGGCTCGACCGCGGGCGCGACGGGCAACTTGCTGACTTCGAGCGCCAACGCGGTCGGCACCGTCGCGAATGCGGCGGGCTCGCTCGCGACGACGGGCGCGGCGGCCACCAGCACGGTCGTCACCGCGGTGGGATCGACGGCGGGCACCGTTGCCGCGACGATACCGAGTCTCACGATCGGGCTGTCGAATCCGTCCGCACACTCCAATGGCGCATCGGCCAATCCGCTCGCGCCGGTGACGTCGCTGATCTCGACGCTGACGGGGGCATTGCCGAAGTGACGCGCTCCACGGCGCATCCCGGCACACGCCGTTGATGCGCCGTGGATTGCCGCGCAAGAAAATCGGCGCGGCACAAGGCGGTATGGCATGCCATACCGCCTTTTTCACGAACGGCGCCCGCACGGGTCAAAGCGCATGCCCGCGAAGCACGTCCCCTGCGCGAGATCCGATCTCGCGAGCGATGACCGCCTCGCTCGCCGCGACGCATGCCCGACCGGCACAGCCGCCGCCGCGCATTCGCGAGCCCGGCGTCAGCCGCCGCAGGCCGGCACGACGGGATCGTTGCTGCCGGTATAGAGGAATCCGTCCGAGACCCACTGGTTCGAGCTGAGCCGATACCACAGCCGCGTCGCGCCCCAATTGCCTTGCACCGAATCGCCATAGGCGGAACAGGCGAGCTGCACCGTGTCGCCGTTCGCCGCAGTACCGACGACCGACGCGGACAGCGACGGCGCGCTGCGCAGATTGACCGGACCGGGCGACCGGATCGGCGCCGCGACCGGCGGAGTGGGGTCGGGCGGGCCGCCGGGATCGTCGGCGCCGTAGTTGGTCAGCGACGCCTGCACGGAGACGCGCCGCTGGTTCCTGACCGCATACCCCGCATACGCGTTGGGTCCTTCGAAGAACTGCCAGCCGCCGATCGTCTTGCCGGTCACCGGGATGTCGTTGCCGTCCTGGCTCAACGACAGATGCACATGCGCGCCGGTGGTGTGTCCGCCGCACGGCAGCGCATTGCCGATCCGTCCGAGGTACTCGCCCTGGCGGACGCGCGCGCCGTTGGCGACCGAGGCGAGCTGAACCATGTGGTAGTACGTGGTCGCATAGCCGTTGTCGTGGACGAGCTTCACGATCGCGCTACCGTTGCGCTCGCAACTTCTGTACAGATACCCGTCCCGTGCGGCGAGCACGCGGCCGTCGCCGCCGGAAAAATCCAGCGAATTGTACGGACGGTTCTCGCCGCTCCAGCCGTGCGCGCCGCCGGTCCAGTACCACGCGGTGTCCCGCTGCCAGGGCAGCGCGAGTCCGGTCTGTCCCGGTGCGGCTCTGGACGGCGCGGCAGGTCGCGTGCTTCGCGTGTCGAGATGCGCGCGTTCGGCATCGTCCACGAGCGTGGACGGCACGGCTCGCAACAGCGCGGCGAACGCGTCGCTGCCTTCCAGGCCGACCTGCCATGCGCCGTCCGCGCGCCGGGCGAGAAACAGCTTCGTCACGGGATCGGCGGGCGTTCCATCGGCCACGACCTGCGTGGCGGTGCCCAGCACCCAGCCGGCAGCGTCATCCGAGCGGATTGTTTCGATGGCGGCGCCGTCGGTGGCGATGGGGGGAGGCGCCTGTTTGTCGAGCCGCGCGGAGAATGCATGCAAGACCGCGCGTTGCAGGTCCGGCGCTTCGACAGGTGCTGCGTGGACGAAGCCGCAAACGCAGGCGGCTAGCAGGGGGGCGATGAAGCGAGGTCTGAACGGGGAACGCGGATCAAGCGATGCCATGGAGTCTCCTGGTCGAGGGTCGGCGAGATCTGACGAAATCCTTACGCTCTGAGAACCATAGTGAAGTATTTGTAAAAGTAAACCTGGCCGATATGAACGAGCGCAATCCGTGTGCACCGATGCGGATTGTTTCGGTTCGGGTACCGCGTGCGGCGCGCCGGATGAAACAACTCGCGGCGTTGCGTCCGTCTGCTGATTGAGGATTGCCGATGCGGCAAACGCCTGCGACAGACGACCGGCGGACCGTGGGCAGATCGCGCCGACGGATGCGCGTCTTCGCATGCAGCGGGCGATACGCCGGAAGGCCGTATAGTGGCTGGCGTGCATCGTGCGATGCGCCGTGCGAGATCCCGGTGCGGCGAGCCGCGAGCCGGCGCGCGATGGAACCGCCATTCGAGGCATCCGAGAGACAAGGGCCGAGCGCCCGCAAAGGACGGACATGAAGAAACTGATCAACGAGGTGTCGAACGTCGTTCCCGACATGCTGAACGGCCTCGTCGCGCTGAATCCCCATCTGGCGCTGCTGCAGGGCAAGACGATCGTCGTACGCGCGGATGCCGACGCGGCCGCGTCGCGCGGCGAGGTCGCGCTGATCTCCGGCGGCGGCTCGGGCCATGAGCCCGCGCACGGCGGCTACGTCGGCGCGGGCATGCTGAGCGCGGCGGTCGCGGGCGAGGTGTTCACGTCGCCGTCGACCGATGCGGTGCTCGACGCGATCCGCGCGGTCGCCGGCGCGGCCGGGGTGCTGCTGATCGTGAAGAACTACACGGGCGACCGGCTGAACTTCGGCCTTGCCGCGGAGATCGCCCGTGCGGAAGGCATCCCCGTCGAGATGGTGGTGGTGGCCGACGATGTCGCGTTGTCCGCGCACGGCGAACATGCGGGGCGGCGCGGCCTCGCGGGCACCGTGCTCGTGCACAAGATCGCCGGCGCGGCCGCGGCGGAAGGGCGGCCGCTCGCCGAGGTCGCGCAGGCGGCGCGCGACGCCGCCGCGGCGCTCGGCACGATGGGCGTCGCGCTTACGCCGTGCACCGTGCCCGCCGCCGGCAAGCCGGGGTTCGCGCTCGACGACGGCGAGATCGAATGGGGCCTCGGCATCCACGGCGAAGCCGGCATCGAGCGCGGCGCGCTCGCGCCGGCCGACGCGATCGTCGCCCGGCTGCTCGCGCGGATCGGGGACGACCTGAAGCTCGCGCGCGGCGAACGGGTGGCGCTGCTGGTCAACAATCTGGGCGGCACGCCCTCCAGCGAACTCGACATCGTCGCGGACGCCGCGCTGCGCGATCTGGCCGGCAAAGGCGTGCGGGTCGAGCGGGCCTGGGCCGGCACGTTCCTCAGCGCGCTCGACATGGCGGGCGTTTCGCTGACGGTGCTGCGCGTGGACGATGCGCGGCTCGCATGGCTCGATGCCGCGTCGCGCACGAGCGCGTGGCCGGCGCTCGGCGGCCGGCTCGCACCGGTGTCGGCGAAGGCGGCACCGGTTGCGCCGGCGCATGCATCGAGTGCGCGGCTCGCGCGCGATGCGGCGTTGCGCCGCGCGATCGAGGCTGTCTGCGCGCGCCTGCTGGCGTCGGAGGCCGTGCTGACGGACATGGATCAGCGCGTCGGCGACGGCGACCTCGGCATCAGCCTGTCGCGCGCGTCGCACGGCGTGCTCGACGAGATCGACGGCTGGCCGTCGGCGGACGAACCGGCCGCGGTGCTGCGCGCGATGTCGACGACGATTCGGCGGGTCGTCGGCGGTACGTCCGGTCCGCTATACGCGATCATGCTGATGCGTGCGGCGGCGGCGCTCGACGGCGTGCGCGTGCCGGACATGCACGCGTGGACGAAAGCGTTCGCGGCGGCGGTCGCGGGCGTGATGGAACTGGGCGGCGCGCGGCCGGGCGACCGCACGATGGTCGACGCGCTGCAGCCGGCCGTCGATGCGCTGCGGGCATCGCTGGCCGCCGGGTCCGATGCGACGAGCGCGTTGCGCGCGGCCACCGATGCGGCGGTCGAGGGCGCCGTGCGTACCGCGTCGATGACCCCGCGCCGCGGACGCTCCAGCTATATCGGCGAGCGGGCGCTCGGTCATGCCGATCCCGGCGCGCATGCGGTGGGGCTGTGGCTCGCGGCGATCCGCGACGAACTCGCGCGCTAGATTCGGCGGACGAGGGGCTGCGGCATGCCGTGAGCGGCGGTGGCGGCGCGCTTCGCGCGGCGCGAGGGCCGTCGCTCGCGGATCCGACGATGCGCGTCGCGGACAAAGCGCATTACGTTCGCCGGTACCGCCCGTCAGAGACGGGTCCAGAGACGAGACCGTGCTTCCGTCCAGGACGATGCGAGAAGCGTTTTCCCGCATCGTCCTGACTCGATCGACACCGTTTCCGATCGGCCGTTTGTGAAGGCGGACGCACCTGCGTGAGCCGGAGTCAGGAGATTTGCAGTCCTATTCGGATCAGATAAGGCCCGCATCATGCCTTCGCATCGCATCGCATCGCATCGCTTGGCGCTTCGAAGACGCGGTGCGCGGGACTCGCGCGGTGGCTTCGCTTCCCGCGCGTCACACCAGCCGCCGAATCGACCGGCGACGCCAGATCAGCCGATAGCAGCCCGTCTGAAGCACGAGCATCGCGACGAAGGTCAGCGCATAGGCCCACCAGATGCCGGATATGCCGATGAGGGCGTTTAATCGGAACGCGGCCGGCAGCTCGATGCACAGGATCGCGCCGATGCCGAGCGCGGTCGGGAGGAGGACCGCGCCGCTCGCTCGCATGGCCCCGACCAGCACGTTCGCGAAGCCGAGCACGACGACGCTCCACGCGACGATATGCAGCAGCCGCAATGCCAGCGCGGCGACCTGCGGATCGGCCAGAAACCAGCCGACGATCGTCGGCGCGAGCCAGTACGCGGCCGCGACGAAGCCGCCCGTGACGGCGAGATTCAGCCACAGGCCGGTCCGGACGATCGCGCCGATTCGCTCCGCGCGGCCGGCGCCGATCGCGTGCGACGAGAGGATCGCGGTGGTGATGCCGAGCGACATCGCCGGCAGTTGCATCCAGCTCATGACCTGGTTGACTGCGCCATACGCGGCGGTCGCGGTCGAACCGTGACGATTGACGAGGCCGAGCAGCGCCATCTCCGCGAGCGCCATCGTCATCATCTGCAGCGACGACGGAATGCCGATCTTCAGGATCTTCGGGGCGAGCGTGCGATCGATGCGCACCTGCCGCAGCAGCGCCCGATCGGGCGCCAGCGGATGCGCGTCGCGGTGCCAGCGCCACGTCGTCCAGATCATCGCGAGCGCGAATGCGAGCAGGGTCGATACGGCCGCGCTCGCGACGCCGAGACGCGGCAATCCGCCCCAACCGCGAATCAGCGCCGGCGTGAGGACCAGCGCAAGCGCGGTGGCGAGCGTCAGCGTCCACAGCGGCGTTACCGCATCGCCGACGCCGCGGCTCATCGACGTGATCAGCCACAGCAGGAAGACGATCGGCATGCCGAGCAGCATCAGCTGCGCATAGCGCGCCGCGTCGGCGAGCACGTTGGAGGGCGTGCCGAGCAACCGCATGAGCGGCGCGGCGCAGACGCCGCCGATCAGGCTGACCGCGACCCCTGCGCACAGCATCAGCGCGAGTGCCGTGCCGGCGATCGCGCGCACTGTCGCACGGTCGCCGGCGCCCCAAGCCTGGCCGATCAGCACGGTGGCGCCGCTGCTCAGGCCGATGACGATCGCGAGCAGCAGGAAGAACACAGGGAAGAACGCCGACACGGCCGCGATCGCATCGATGCCGAGCATCTGGCCGAGGTAGATGCCGTCGAGTGTACCCGAGGCGGATTGCAGGATGTTGGTCAGCATCATCGGCGCGAGGATGGCCAGATAGATGCGCGATAGCGGCCGGTTGGGCGGTGTGGCGAGCATGGTTTGCGTGGACATGCGGATTCCTCGGGCAAGGCGAGATCCTGTCGGTGCGGCGGTCCGACCGATGGAGGGGGCAGCGAGACGGAAAGCGGTGCCGGCGGCGCGCCGGTTCAGTGCGGGATCGCGAACGCGGATCGTGCCGATAGCGGCAGCAATCGCGTGTCTTCGACGGCCGCGGTGCGGTGGCCGATGCCCGCGAGATAGGCGCGATGGGACGCGAACGCCAGGAAGGACTCGGCACTGTGCTGACGCACCAGCATCGCGAGATCCCAGCGTTCGGCGGGCGGCCCGATCAGCCACGGACCGCCCGCGCCGACGAGCATCAGCTCGCCGCCCGTTTCGCGCAGGTAAGGCAGCGTGTGCGCGAGATAGCGTTCGAATGCCGCCGCGCCGCTGATCGGCGCGGCCGGCGCGAGCTCGGGCGTGGCCGAATAGTCGGCCACGTCGCGCAGGCGCAGCAGGTTCAGCATCAGGATGGGCCCGTCCATTTGCCGCATGACGAATGCGCGGCCGGACTCCCGGGTGGGATCGAGGTAGCGGACGGCCGGGTCGGAATGGATCATGGATCTGGACTCCTCGTCAATCGTTCCGGGCCGTCGTCGCGTCGTCGCCGCCGAAGGCGAGCCAGCGTGCGTGATCGCGCACGTCGGCCGGCCATGCCGCGACGCAGGCGTCGAAGCGCGACACATCGTTCGCGAACAGCGCGCGCGAAGCTTCCTCGAAGCCCGGCAGATCGCCCGCGAGCGCCGACATGAAGTGATACGCGCGTTCATGCGCGAGCCGGATCCGGTCGCGCTCGCCGTGTTGACGGCGCGCTTCGTCGACCAGCTTGCGCAGTACCACGGACGCGCCGCCCGGCTGGGTCGCCAGCCAATCCCAGTGTCTCGGCAGCAGCGTGACTTCGCGGGCGACCACGCCGAGCTTGGGGCGGCCCCGGCCGCGTGGTTGATCGGGCTGCGCGGCGGCATCGTCCGCATCGACCGGGCCGATGGCCTCCGGTTCGGCGAAGCGCGCGCGCATCTCCGCGTCCGTGCCGCGCATATCGATGTCGATCGAGCGGCCGGTGCGGTTGTCGAAGATCAGCACCGGACCGGCCGCGTGTCGGTCGAGCGCTTGCCTGGCCGCAACGGCGATCGTCGCCAGCGACCCGGAGGCGATGCGGCGATGGCCGTCGAAACTGGTGTACGGATGAGAATTCGGATAGTGGGCCACGGCGGACTCCGGTCGAGACAGTGCGAGAATAATACCCGGGTATTATTCTTGAATCAATATCACCCGGGTAAAAATTAAAAACTACCGCCTGACCTTTGCGGGTGGGGATTGCCGCTGCGCGCGGACGGGATGCCCGCTCGCTCGTGCGGGATCGCGCCGCCGCATCTGGGCGGGCGGACGTATCCGAGGAGATGTCGCCTCGTTCAGGAGCCGATCATGAAAGCAGCGCAGCGGGCGATGGCGTTATCGATGCTGGGAGCCGCGTGCGGCTGGGCGCAGGCGGGCGGGCCAGGCGGCGGCAACGTGCCCGGCGCGGCGACGGCCGGCATGACTGACCGGGGCGATCCGGTCGACGGACCGAATGCGCGTTATGCGGTACCCGCGGAGATGAGCGGCATGGCGGCGGATCGCGGCCAGGCGCCGCGGCGGATGACGCCGCCCGCCCGGCGGCCCGACGGCGGGCAATGAGCCGGCGCGCTCAATCCTTCCGGTGGATCAGGAAAATGCCGGCGATGACGGCGAGCACGAGCAGCGAAATACTCGACGCCGTGTTCGCGCGCAGGAAGTCGAATGCCGGATGCCTCACGTAGTACATGAGGGAAAGCAGGATCAGAACGGTAAAGCCGTGTCGCGCATGCTTCATTTCAACGTCCCCGTAGGCGATATCCCAGTGTCGATATTTTTTGTGTGATCTCTCTAATAAC
This sequence comes from Burkholderia alba, assembly GCF_034721475.1. Lineage (NCBI taxonomy): Bacteria > Pseudomonadati > Pseudomonadota > Betaproteobacteria > Burkholderiales > Burkholderiaceae > Burkholderia > Burkholderia alba. Next base: position 16,695 of record NZ_JAWJWL010000003.1, read on the forward strand.
GCGGAACGGGGGAATCCGATGACAACGCGAGGGTTAACCGCCGTCGCCGGGCGTCCTGCGGACACGCGCGTCGACGCGGGGCCTCGATCGGCCGTCGCGAGGCGGTGGCGTTCATTCCTACGGAAACGAGGCTGCCGCGCGGCGGGCGATGGTCGTGAGGGGGAGGTCGGCGTGCGTGTATGCGCCGGTCGATCCGGCAGCCGGTGCGCGCCGTGCCGGATCAGGCGTGACGCGCGGGCCGTGCCGCTTCAGGCGGCGCGTCGAACAGCGGCTGCAGCTGGGGAGCGAGCGATCTCAGCAACTGCACCGACATCGCGCTCGTGAAGTCGTAGCGGGCAGCGTAAGGCTCGTGCGCATAGGCGGTCAGGACGCCGAAGAAACGCGTGCCGATCGCGAACACGAAGGTCGCGCTGCGGTTGACCTTGCGGGATTCGATGAGACGCGCGCCGGATGCGTACACATTGAAGCGCTGGTCGCCGGTGCCGGTTTTACCGTAGATGTCGAAGGTCCGGCCGTCGGGGAGCGTCAGCCCTTGCGCCAGCCGTTTGGCGGTGCCGTCGAGCACGACGTCCCGCAGCATCCGCCGCACGACGGCGACGATCTGCGGGGAGAGCATCGTCTGCGGGGCCGCGGGCGCGCGGGCGAAGTGCGTCTCGTAGGGGGTGCCCGTCGCGAAGGCGAGCTGTGTGATGCTTTCCGTCGGCCGTGCTTCGCCGCCGTTCGCGATCATGCCGATCAATCGCGCGAGCGCGTCTGGCTGATCGCCCGATGCGCCGATCGCGGCGGCGAGCGATGGCGTGAGATTCGCGAACGGGTAGCCGAGCGCTTGCCACGATTTGCCGATCGTGTCGTACGCGCGCAGCTCGACCATGCGCCGAATCCGGCGATCCTGGGTCGCGTGGTAGCGGGTTCGGTAGAGCCAGGCATAGGTGCTCGTGCGCACGTCCCGGCTCGCGTCCTGGAGCTGGTCGAGCGAGGCGTCCGGATGCCGGCGGAGGTAGGCCAGCGTCCACAGCGCCAGCGGGTGCACGCTGGCGATATAGCCGCGATCGTTCAGGCTGAAGCGATCGACGGCGTACTTTGCGTACAGCGCGGCCAGCGCGTCGTCCGGCAGCGCGGCCGCCGGCGTGCCCTTCAGCGCGGCGCGCATGCGTGCATCGAACCAGTCGAGCGGCGCGTCCGGCGCGACGCTGCGCAGGACCGTCGCGATCTTGGGCGGGGATTTGCGCACCGTGCGCAGCAGCGCGGCCAGCGCGTCGTCGGCGGGCATGCCGGCGTAGCGCGTGTAAAAGCGCTTCACGTAGACGCGGCTTTCCTGATCCACGAAGCGACGCAGATAGCGCGACCGTTCGACGGGATCGTCGAGCCACGTCGAGGACGGCCCGGCGGTCTCGATCATTTCGTAGTGGACGATGTCGCGCATCAAGCGCACGAACACGAGATTGACCGAATGCGTGAACGCCGAATGCACGGTCAGGATCCGGCCGTTGTCGGACTTGTCGAAGTTGGTGAATGCCTGTTCGCCACCGCCCGTGCGGAACGTCTCGCCCGCGCCCGCCGAGTACTTGCGCTCGATGGCCGCGTCGAGCATCGGCGGCAGCGCGCGATCCGGCGCGTGCGCGAGATACGTGAGCGCCCAGAGCGTCAGTCCGTCGGACGGATCGGGTTCGACGCGGGCCAGCTCCGCGGCGGACAGCGACGCGTAGCGCGCGTGCAGGGCGGACACGATCTGCAGGTAGGTGACGATGGTCCGCAGCTTCGCGGTCGACCCGAGATTGAGCCGCGCGCCCTGATTGATGTCGAACGGTTCGTCCACGCTGTCGGTCTGCACCCGCAGCAGATTCGCGCCGCCGCGGCGCTCGTACAGGGTGAAGCTGTAGGTGATCTTCGACGGATCGTCCGCCGGGCGCAGCATCTCGAAGCCGTACAGGCCGGCCGCCTGCGCGCCCGCGCGCGTCGAAAGGTTCGCGAGGCGCGCGGCCACCGCCTGCTGAACCGCGTTGTCGAGCGTATCGGTGGCATCGAGATCGAGCCGGTCGAGCTGATAGAAGCCGGGCAGGCCGAGCGCGCCGAGCAGGTGCGAACGCGCCGACGTGACGGCTTTGCGTTCGACGAAGGACGCCGCCGGCTCGGGCGCCGGCGCGCGGCTCAGCGCGAGATGCGCGTCGAGCGCCGCGTCGCGCAGCGCCGGCGAGATCACGCCGCCGCTCGCGAGCAGGCGCAGATAGCTGTCGGTCAGCCGCTGCAGGGCCGGATAGCCGCCGTGCAGGAAATACGATGGCGCGCGCTGCGCGATCAGCAGCGACAGGACCTGGCGGAAGGTCAGCGCCTGCTCGGCGAGATTGGCGGCGGACGCCGGCGCGGCGAGCACGCGGTTGACGTCGCCGAAATCGCGCCCGTACCACGCGGCCAGACCGTCGCCGATGCCGATCACTTCGCCGATAGGCGGGCGGGCCGCGAGCGGGACCGCGTTCAGGTAGTGCACGACGATCGCCCGCCGCGCGGGCATCGTCTGCGGGCCGTTCAGATAGGCCTGCAGCGACGCGGACGCGATCTGGCGGAGCTTCTCGGGCGGCGTCGCGGTGCGGCCGTCCGGCGAGTGCCGGAATTTTTCCATCTGCGTCGCGAGCGTGCTGCCGCCCGGCGTTGCCTGATGATGATTGATCAGACGCGCGCCCTGGTCGGCCAGCGCGCGGCCGAAGCGGCCCCAGTCGAGTGCCGGATTGCGGTTCGGTTCGCCGGCGTCGAGCAGCGAACGGTCCTCGATGAACAGCAATGACGCGACGATGACGGGCGGGATCGCGTCGAAGCCGGGATAGATGCGCTGCGGGTAGCGCGCGGCGAACAGCGGCGCGCCGGTATCGTCGCGCAGCGTCAGGCCCGTCTGGTCTTTCTCGTCGTAAGGGGGAAACAGGCCGTAGTCGGCGAGCGACAGCATCCGCTCGGACTGACGCGCCTGCGACGTCACGACGAAACCGTGTTCGAGCAGACGCTGCCGAAAGCCGGGCAGCGCCGCGTAGCCGAGACGCAGATCGTAGGGGCCGTCCGTCGGGAACCGGATGCGATCGCTCGGGCCGCTGTCGACGCGATACGCGAGATCGCGGGCGTACTCGGACAGATAGCGGGCCTGCAGCCGCGAGGTTTCGATCTCGACCTGACACAGCCGGGCGACGATGATGAGCCCGATCGCGACGAGCGCGACCAGCAGCCAGGCGACCCGCCTCCAGATCGAGGCGGCACCGAGCGAACGAAGCGGAATCCGAACCAGCGGCCGATTCATGGCGGCATCTCCCGGCAGGGACCGGAGCGTGCCGGATCCTTCTTCGTAGTGTAGTCGCCAATCGGGACATGCCGGGCTCGGGAGTGACCCGGGGCGCGGTGTATTCGAGGCGGAGCCGCGGGCTTGTGGGCGGCGCGCACGGATTGGTACCATCGTCGGCCGTCCCTTCTTCATCCGGCGGCCCGCCCCGATACGTCCGCGCGATGCGCGCCGCTCGCGCCGGTCCGCCCCGCTTGCCGAGCCGATGACCGATTTCACCCGAACCCTGCTGTTGTCCGCCGTCTGCATGCTGTGTGTGCAGGCAAGCCGCGCGGCGTCCGCCGCCGACGCGCCACTGGCGCTGCAGGCGGCACTGATTCATGCGAAGGCCGTCGACTATTGCGCGAAAGGCCCCGCTGATGATCGCCGTGCGTGCGAAAACGATTTCATCACCACCGCCAGCCAGATAGTCGTGAAGCAGCCCGAGGTCGTGCCGGCCGGCGCGCAGGCGGCGGATTACGCGGCGGCCGTCGCGGACGCCGCGCGCCGCCGCCTGCCCGCGGCGGAACAACGCGCGTCGCCGGCGCCGGCCGACAGTCCGGATCCCGGCCAGGACCCCGCCGCGCAGATGATCGGCTTGTCGCGCGTGTGCGAGAAACTGTTTCCGGACACTGCCGTGCGCGCGAACGCGCAGCGGCTCGCGGCGCTCGAGGCGCAGAGCCCGGAGATCCACCGGGAGGCGCTCGCGCTGGCGGCCGACCGCTCCGCGGCGGCGCGCCGCCGGATCCATGCGGCCGAGACGCAGTTCGCGTGGGACGGGCAGATCGCGAAGCTCGTCTGCACGCTGTCCTGAGGCGGCGGGGTGGGTAAAAGCCGGTTCATCGGATCAGACCCCTGAAACTGTTACACTTTCCGTGTCGGCGCGCGGGCATGCCGAAATCGGCGGAAAGCCCACCGGGCGGGGCGTTGAGCGATATCCGGCCGTCCTCGGGGAGAACCCGGGTCGGTTCTTGAATTTGTCAAAACCCATCCATATAATTAGCACTCGCTGCACGAGAGTGCTAACAATTCTCTGTCGGGCTTTCCGGCCCGGCAGATTCCCTCAGCGTTCTTCAGTCTCAATCAAGAGAGGAGTGAGTAATGAACCTTCGTCCTTTGCACGATCGCGTGATCGTCAAGCGTCTGGATCAGGAAACCAAGACCGCCTCGGGCATCGTGATCCCCGAAGCCGCTGCTGAAAAGCCGGATCAAGGCGAAATCCTGGCAGTCGGTCCGGGCAAGCGCGACGACAAGGGCGCCCAGATCGCCCTCGACGTGAAGGTCGGTGATCGCGTCCTGTTCGGCAAGTACGCCGGTCAGACCGTCAAGGTCGACGGCAACGAACTGCTCGTGATGCGCGAAGAAGACATCATGGCCGTGGTCAACGCCAAGTAAGCGTTCACTAACGCTCTACATTCCCAAAGTATTCAAGGAGTTAGAAGATGGCAGCTAAAGACGTTGTATTTGGCGATTCCGCCCGCGCGAAGATGGTCGAAGGCGTGAACATTCTCGCCAACGCGGTGAAGGTCACGCTGGGCCCGAAGGGCCGCAACGTGGTGCTCGAGCGCAGCTTCGGCGGCCCGACGGTCACGAAGGACGGCGTGTCGGTCGCGAAGGAAATCGAGCTGAAGGACAAGCTCCAGAACATGGGCGCGCAGATGGTCAAGGAAGTGGCTTCCAAGACCAGCGACAACGCCGGCGACGGCACGACGACGGCAACCGTCCTCGCGCAATCGATCGTTCGCGAAGGCATGAAGTACGTCGCATCGGGCATGAACCCGATGGACCTGAAGCGCGGCATCGACAAGGCCGTGGCCGCTGCGGTGGAAGAGCTGAAGAAGATCAGCAAGCCCTGCACGACGAACAAGGAAATCGCTCAGGTCGGCTCGATCTCGGCGAACAGCGATTCGTCGATCGGCGATCGCATCGCTGAGGCGATGGACAAGGTCGGCAAGGAAGGCGTGATCACCGTCGAAGACGGCAAGTCGCTGGCCGACGAGCTGGACGTCGTCGAAGGCATGCAATTCGACCGCGGCTACCTGTCGCCGTACTTCATCAACAACCCGGACAAGCAAGTCGCCGTGCTCGACAACCCGTTCGTGCTGCTGCACGACAAGAAGGTGTCGAACATCCGTGATCTGCTGCCGGTGCTCGAGCAAGTCGCGAAGGCTGGCCGTCCGCTGCTGATCATCGCCGAAGACGTCGAAGGCGAAGCGCTCGCGACGCTGGTGGTGAACAACATCCGCGGCATCCTGAAGACCGTTGCGGTCAAGGCGCCTGGCTTCGGCGATCGTCGCAAGGCGATGCTGGAAGACATCGCGATCCTGACGGGCGGCCAGGTGGTGGCGGAAGAAACCGGCCTGACGCTCGAGAAGGCAACGCTGGCCGAACTGGGCCAGGCGAAGCGCATCGAAGTGGGCAAGGAAAACACGACGATCATCGACGGCGCAGGCGAAGCCGTGAACATCGAAGCACGCGTGAAGCAAGTGCGCGCGCAGATCGAGGAAGCGACGTCGGACTACGACCGTGAAAAGCTGCAAGAGCGCGTGGCCAAGCTGGCCGGCGGCGTGGCGGTGATCAAGGTCGGCGCTGCGACCGAAGTCGAAATGAAGGAAAAGAAGGCACGTGTCGAAGACGCACTGCACGCAACGCGCGCAGCTGTGGAAGAAGGCATCGTGGCCGGCGGCGGCGTCGCGCTGATCCGCGCTCGCACCGCGATCGCGGGCCTGACGGGCATCAACGCCGATCAGAACGCCGGCATCAAGATCGTGCTGCGCGCGATGGAAGAGCCGCTGCGTCAGATCGTCACGAACGGCGGCGAAGAAGCGAGCGTCGTGGTGGCGGCGGTTGCGGCAGGCAAGGGCAACTACGGCTACAACGCGGCAACGGGCGAGTACGGCGACCTGGTGGAAGCCGGCGTGGTCGACCCGACCAAGGTGACGCGCACGGCGCTGCAGAACGCGGCATCGGTCGCGGGCCTGCTGCTGACGACGGACGCAGCCGTTGCCGAACTGCCGAAGGAAGATGCTCCGATGCCGGGCGGTATGCCGGGCGGCATGGGCGGCATGGGCATGGATATGTAATCGGCATTGCGCCGACTGCATTGAGGAGCGCGCGGCAACGCGCGTTCTCCCAACAAAAAACCCGCAGCGATGCGGGTTTTTTGTTGGGCGCAAAACAGGCGCCGTTTCGAACGGGGCGCGACTAGTGCCGGCGAGCCGCGCTGGCCGCCGCGCCGGCGCTTGCCGGTGTGACGGGTGCCTCGTCGTCGTTGCTGCGCGCCCAGAAGAGACGATCGGGCAGATACGCGCCCATGCCCGGCCGGAACGCGTCGCGCGCCGCCTGGTACAGATACTCCTGCGCCTCGCGCACCGCTTCGGGCGGCTCCTGGCCGTTGGCGAGCAGCGCCGCGATGGCCGAGCCGAGCGTATCGGTGATGCCCATCAGCCGGTGCGGCGTCCGTTCCCACAGGTCTTGCCGGATCTGGCCGTCTTCGCTGTACAGCGTGTTGACGAGCCGGTGCGTGCCGGTTTCGGTCGCAAGGATGTACTCGCAACCCTGCGACAGCAGATGCGAGATCGCGGCGTCGAGATTCGGCGCCTCGGCGTCGCCGTCGGGCTGCGCGAGCGCGATCAGGGTCGCGTGATCGGCCACGAGCAGGGTGGTCTGCGGAGCGAGCAGATCGGCGATCGACTCGCGCAGATCGTCCGCCGCGAGCACGTGCTCATCGTCGAGCGTGAAGTCGGGGGCGAGCACGAGCGGCACGCCGTCGTAGTCGGCCACGACTTCCGCGATCGCGCTCACCACTTCGGCGCGGGTCGCGGCGCCGATCTTGAAGGCGGCCACGGGCATGTCCTCGAGCAGCATGCGGGCTTGCGCGGCGACGGTGTCGGGGTCGAGCCCGGTGACTTCGTCGCAGGCGGCGGAGTCGCGCACGGTATAGCCCGTCAGGACGGAAACGCCGTGACAACCCATGCTCGCCAGCGTCATCAGATCGGCTTGGAGGCCGGAGCCGCCAGTGGGATCGGACAGGCCGAAGGAGAGGACGATCGGAGGGGCGTTGCTGGACATGGAAAAAATGGGGAAAGAAAAAACGGAAGTGCGGAACGCACCACGAATGTGCGTGCTGCTAGGCATTATGCGGCTGAATTTGACGGATCGACCGGGTTTTTTTATCGCACCGCAACGAAGCCGCCCGGCTAGAGGCGGATCGCTAGGCAGTCCGGCCCCGACACGGTACCATCATGGCTCTCAAATCAACGGACTGTCCCTACGCGGCTTAAGATGGAATATACAAGCTGGATGTGCCTGATCTGCGGTTGGATTTACGACGAAGAGGCAGGCTTGCCGGAAGAGGGCATTGCCCCGGGCACACGCTGGGAAGACGTTCCCATCAATTGGACATGCCCTGAGTGCGGCGCGCGCAAAGAAGACTTCGAGATGGTGCAGATCTGACCGTCCCGCGCCGGCGCCGCCGTTCGAGGTGCGCCGGCGGCGTTCATGCGGTGCGTCGTCCGCCGGGCCCAGGCGCCGGCCGCGGCGCCGCTTCATTTGCTCGTGCTGACGCAGGTGCCCATGAATCCTGATCCCACCGCGATTCCGGTCCTCGAGGCGTTGCCTAATCCGCGAGGCGGTGCGGTGCGGGCGGCCGAGTCCGCGTTGCACGACGCGCAGCGCCTGTTCGAGCGGCGCGCCGATCCTGCCGCGCCGCTCGCGGCTGCTGCTGCTGCGCTGCGTGATGCCGGCTGGCTGGCCGCGCAGCGTTTCGCGGTCGCGTTGTCGCAGGCCGCGCCGCTGGCGGCGGCCGATCCGTCGCCTGTCGCGTTCGGGGCGGCGCTGCGCGATTTCCGGATGGCCGTCGAGCGGCACAACCTGCGCGAGCTGGCCTGTTCGCCCACGCTCTTCGATCACTACCGCGCGCTCCTTACCCAGTTCGCACGCGATTTGCGGGCCGATACGCCGCGCGACGTGCTGGCCCTGGCCGGCCGGCCGGTGCCGCCCACCGTCCTGCACCCGCTGCCGCCTCATGCGTTCGCCCACGTGCGCGCCCGTTTCGAGCAGGCATTGCTCGGCGTGCTGCGCGCGCCGCAGTCGCCGCCCGGCGCGGCGCTCGACGAGATCGCCGCCTGCATCGCGGAGCTGGCCGGCCCGCATCCGTACGATTTCTGGCGGCTGGCCGGCGCTTGTGCGCGTACGCTGCGCATGAGCGGCGGCGTGGAATTCAAACGCTTTCTCGCGCGCTGCAACGTGCTGCTGGGCGAGCAGTCGCGCGGCCTCGCCGCGCCGCCGCCCGTACTGGTCAGGGAGACCCTCGCGCTGTTGTGGTGCGATTACGCGCTGTATGGCGCGGCGGCGGAGGATGTCGACGATGTCGATCTGCTGCGCGACTACGGGCTGACGGTGGATTGGCACGTGGCGGCGACGCAGGCGTCGGAAGTGCTGTGGGAAGCCGGCGCGGCGCGGGCGGAACGCGATGCGGTACGATCCGCGCCGACCCGCGAGCTAGGTGTCGTCACCGTGAACGAGCATGCGTACGAGGATTTCCTGCAGACCGCCGATGCGTCGATGACCGACCTGTCGCGCGACGTTCGCTCGGCCGATGCCGGCGCGGCGCTGCAGGCGGCCGACGCGGCGTACCGCATCGGTGCGGCGGCCTGCGCGCTCGGGCTGGGCCAGATGGCGCTGCTGGCCGACGCGCTGGGGCTCGCGTGGCGGCGCAGCGCGCATGCCGGGCCGCCGAGCGAAGACGGCGCGGCGGTGCTCACGCAGGCCGCGGAGGCGCTGCGCGCGGCGCTGCACAAGATCGCGGCGGGAGTCGCGCCGTCCGACCTGTCGACCGCCTGCTGGGCGCTCGCGGACCTGCTCGCCCATGCGGCGCAACCGGCATGAATCCCGCTTGGCGCGGCGCGCGCGGCAGCGGCGATGCGGAGCGTTTTTGTGTTTTCCCGGGGGGTGCCCGCTCGCCGGCCGAACCCGCGACGATCTGCGCCGAACGCGTGATAGAGTGCAGCGTGATCCGCCATTTTGACCCGCGCGGCGCCGTGAAGCCGCGAATCGCGACATCGGTCACGCCGCGAGGTCTTTGCTAAAATTCAAACCATGCCAAAGAGTTCCGATCGCATTAATCTCACCAACCAGTTCCTGATCGCCATGCCGAACATGGCCGATCCGACGTTCTCGGGAACGGTGGTCTATCTGTGCGATCACAGCGAGCGCGGGGCGCTCGGCCTCGTCATCAATCGTCCTACCGATATCGATCTCGAATCGCTGTTCAACCGCATCGACCTGAAGCTCGAGATCGAACCGCTGTTGCATATCCCTGTTTATTTCGGCGGCCCGGTGCAGACCGAGCGCGGTTTCGTGCTGCACGAGCCGGTCGAGGGCAGTTCGTACAATTCGTCGATGAGCGTCGAAGGCGGGCTCGAGATGACGACGTCGAAGGACGTGCTCGAAGCGGTCGCCACGGGCACCGGTCCGAAGCGCTTCCTGCTGACGCTCGGCCACGCGGGCTGGGGAGCGGGCCAGCTCGAGGAGGAAATCTCGAAGAACGGCTGGCTGACGGTCGAGGCCGATCCGAAGATCGTGTTCGACACGCCGGCGGATGAACGCTTCGAAGCCGCGCTCGGTCTGCTCGGCGTCAGTTCGTCGATGCTTTCCGGCGAGGCAGGGCACGCATGAGTGCGGCGGGCTCGCGCGATGCGACGCTCCTCGCGTTCGATTACGGCGAAAAGCGCATCGGCGTCGCGGTCGGCAATACGCTGACGCGTCTGGCGCGCGCGCTCGTGATCGTCCCCAATCTGAACCGGGCGCACCGTTTCAAGGCGGTCGGCGATCTGATCGCCGAATGGAAGCCCGATGCCCTCGTGGTCGGCCTGCCGCTGCATCCGGACGGCACGCCGCATGAGATGACCCAGCAGGCGAAGCGCTTCGGCAATCAGTTGAACGGCCGCTTCGATCTGCCCGTGAGCTGGGTCGACGAGCGCTATTCGTCGGTCGAAGCGAAAGCCGACCTGCGAGCGCGGGGCGAGCGCGTCGGCCTGGTCGATGCGGAAGCCGCGCGCGTCATCCTTCAACAATACTTCGACCAATTGCCCGATCATCATGAGCTTCATTGATGCCGAGGCGCTTTATCGCGTCTTGCTCGACCAGATTCGCGGCGCCCACGGCGACGCCTCGTTCGCCGATCCGGCGGGCCCCGTGCTCGCGGGCATTCACAGCGGCGGCGCGTGGCTCGCCGAGCGCCTCGCGCGCGACCTGCGGGCGCCCGGCTTCGGCGTCGTCAATGTCGCCCTGCACCGCGACGACTACGCGAAGAAGGGGCTGCACAGCCAGGCCAGCCCGACGTCCCTGCCGTTCGACGTCGACGGGCGCCGGATCGTGCTCGTCGACGACGTGCTGTATACCGGCCGCACGGTGCGGGCCGCGCTGAACGAGCTGTACGACTACGGCCGTCCGGCCGCGGTCGAGCTGGCGGTGCTCGCCGACCGAGGCGGCCGCGAACTGCCGGTCGCCGCGCGCTTCGTCGGCGGCACGCTCGACGTGCCGGCCGGCGCGACGCTCGTACTGGCGCGCACGGACGATGCGCATTTCACGCTTCGCACCGAGGCGTCCGGCGCTTGAGCGCACGCGCCGAACCCGGATCGCCGCGGCGCGGATGCGCCCGGGCTTCGATCAGCAACACGTTGGAATCACGCACACCATGACCACCGACATCTCCGGCCGCATCGGCAACGCCGTCGCGGCCGCGCCCGCCGAGCGTTTTCGCTACGGCTTCCTGAAGGGCAACCCGCAGCTCACGAAAAACGGCGAGCTGAAACATCTGCTGTCGATCGAGGGCCTGCCGCGCGCGATCGTCAACCAGATCCTCGACACCGCCGAGCAGTTCGTCAGCGTGACCGACCGCGAAGTGAAGAAAGTGCCGCTGCTGCGCGGCAAATCGGTGTTCAACCTGTTCTTCGAGAATTCGACGCGCACCCGCACGACCTTCGAGATCGCCGCGAAGCGCCTGTCGGCCGACGTCATCAACCTGAACATCAATGCGTCGTCGACCAGCAAGGGCGAGTCGCTGCTCGACACGATCAACAACCTCTCGGCGATGCATGCCGACCTGTTCGTCGTGCGCCATGCGTCGAGCGGCGCGCCGTACCTGATCGCCGAGCATTGCGCGCCGCACGTGCACGTGATCAACGCGGGCGACGGCCGGCATGCGCACCCGACGCAGGGCCTGCTCGACATGTATACGATCCGGCATTACAAGCGCGACTTCACGAAGCTGCGCGTCGCGATCGTCGGCGACATCCTGCACTCGCGCGTCGCGCGCTCCGACATCCACGCGCTGACGACGCTCGGCGTGCCGGAAGTGCGCGCGATCGGTCCGCGCACGCTGCTGCCGGGCGGGCTCGAACAGATGGGCGTGCGGGTGTTCCACAATCTCGACGAAGGCTTGAAGGGCGTCGACGTGATCATCATGCTGCGTCTGCAGAACGAGCGGATGAGCGGCGCGCTGCTGCCTTCCGCGCAGGAATACTTCAAGAGCTGGGGGCTGACGCCGGAGCGCCTCGCGCTCGCCGCGCCCGATGCGATCGTGATGCACCCGGGGCCGATGAACCGCGGCGTCGAGATCGACTCGCAGGTGGCCGACGGTCCGCAATCGGTGATCCTGAACCAGGTGACGTTCGGCATCGCGGTGCGGATGGCGGTGATGGGCCTCGTCGCGGGCACCAGCGACTGACGCGCGCTTTCGCCGCGGCTTTTCATCGAACTCAACGAATTCAACGAATCAACAGGCAGCGCATGAAGATTCATATCAAAGGCGGCACGCTGATCGATCCGGTCGCGGGCACGGAGCGGCGGGCCGACGTGTTCGTCGCCGCCGGCAAGGTCGCGGCGATCGGTGCGGCGCCGGCCGATTTCCATGCGGCGAAGACGCTCGATGCGACCGGCATGATCGTCGCGCCGGGTTTCGTCGACCTGTCCGCGCGGCTGCGCGAGCCCGGCAACGAGCATCGGGCGACGCTCGCGTCCGAGATGGCCGCGGCCGTCGCGGGCGGCGTGACGAGCCTCGTGTGCCCGCCCGACACCGATCCCGTGCTCGACGAGCCGGGCCTCGTCGAGATGCTCAAGTTCCGCGCGCGCAATCTGCACCAGGCGCACGTGTATCCGCTCGGCGCGCTGACGGTCGGCCTGAAGGGCCAGGTGATCACCGAGATGGTCGCGCTTACCGAGTCGGGCTGCGTCGGTTTCACGCAGGCGAACGAGCCGATCGTCGATACGCAGGTTTTGCTGCGCGCGCTGCAATATGCGAGCACCTACGGCCACACCGTCTGGCTGCGGCCGCTCGATCCCTTCCTCGCGAAGGGCGGTGTCGCGGCGAGCGGGCCGCTTGCGTCGCGGCTCGGGCTGTCCGGCGTGCCGGTGTCCGCCGAGACGATCGCGCTGCATACCCTGTTCGAGCTGATGCGCGTGACGGGCGCGCGCGTGCACGTCGCGCGGCTGTCGTCGGCCGCGGGCATCGCGCTGGTGCGCGAGGCGAAGGCGGAAGGATTGGCCGTGACGTGCGACGTGAGCGCGAACCACTTGCATCTGATCGATGTCGACATCGGCTATTTCGACGCGCAGTTCCGTCTCGATCCGCCGCTGCGCGGCGAGCGCGACCGCGAAGCGATTCGCGCCGCGGTCGCGGACGGCACGATCGATGCGATCTGCTCCGATCACACGCCGGTCGACGACGACGAGAAGCTGCTGCCGTTCGCCGAGGCGACGCCGGGCGCGACGGGCCTCGAGCTGCTGCTGTCGCTGACCGTGAAGTGGGCGGACGAAGCGGGCGTGCCGCTCGCGCGTGCGCTGAACCGGATCAGCGCGGCGCCCGCCGACGTGCTGAAGCTGCCGGCCGGGCGCATCGCGGAGGGCTGTGCGGCCGATCTGTGCGTGTTCGATCCGCGCGCGCACTGGCGCGTCGAGCCGCGCGCGCTGAAGAGCCAGGGCCACAACACGCCGTTCCTCGGCTACGAGCTGCCCGCGCGGGTGCGCGCGACGCTCGTCGCGGGGCAGGTGGCGTTCGAGCGCCACTGAGCGGATCGCGAGTCATGAGAGCCTTGCGCAAGGCGCGTCTCGTTCTCCATCTGCTGCGGGGCATGGCGATCGCGGCGCTGTGCTTCGGACGCGTGACGCCCGAGCGGCAGCAGGAGATCACGCGGCGCTGGACCGAGCAGATGCTGCGGCTGTGCGGGATGCGGCTCGTCGTGCACAACGACGGCGCGCGTCTCGACGCGCGGGCGCTGGTGGTCGGCAATCATGTCTCGTGGATCGATATCTACGTGATCAACGCGTGGCGGCCGACGCCGTTCGTGTCGAAGGCCGAGGTGCGGCAGTGGCCGGTGGTCGGTTGGCTCGCCGAGAAGCTCGGCACGGTGTTCATCCAGCGCGAGAAGCGCAGCGAGGCGAAGCGGATCATGCACGAGCTGGCCGATCGCTTGAACGGCGGCGAGCTGATGTGCGTATTTCCGGAAGGGACGACGTCGGACGGGCTCGGGCTGCTGCCGTTCCATTCGAACCTGTTCCAGGCGGCGGTATCGGCCGGGTGCCCGGTGCAGCCGGTGTGCCTGATGTACGAGGATGCGCATGGCCGGCAGTCGGTCGCGCCGGCGTATGTCGGCGAGATCTCGCTGGGCGAGTCGCTGGACCGGGTGTTGGGCGGCGGACCGCTGGTGGCGCACCTGTATGTCGGCGAACCGATCGACGCGGCGGGCGACCGTCGCGAACTGGCGGCGCGCGCGCAGGCCTCGGTGGCGGCGTCGCTGGCCGGGTTGCAGGCGCGGGTTGCACGTCCGACGGACGAGGCGCTGGCGCAGCTCGCGGCGCGTGCGCGCCTCGCCGAGCCGGCCGACGGCGCACGCGGGACGGCGGCCGGGCCGGATGCCGCGCCGGAGGCCATGTCCGGCCGGGAAAGGTAGGCGCCGGCGCGACGGCTTATTCGCCGTCCGCGCCGCAGCTTTCGCAGGCGACTTGCGTGACCTCCCGGGCGGCGGGGTCCGCGGCGAGCCGCACGGCCGACAGCTTGTTACCCCATACGCAGCCTGAATCCAGCGCGACGAGATTGTCGCGCAACATCAATCCCAGTGCGGCCCAGTGGCCGAACACCACCGTGATGCCGGCGCTCCTGCGTTCCGGCGCGTCGAACCACGGCAGATAGCCGGCCGGCGCGGACGCGGGGCCGCCGTTTGCGCGGAACTCCATCGCGCCGTCCGGCGTGCAAAAGCGGATGCGGGTGAACGCGTTGAACGCGACGCGCATCCGGTCCGCCTTGTTCAGATCCTTGCTCCAGCGATTCGGCTCGTTGCCGTACAGGCCGCGCAGCGTGTCGCGCCAGCCGGGCGCGCGCAGCGCGCGCTGCAGTTCGTCGGCGAGTTCGAGCGCGAGCGTTGCGTCCCATTGGGGGAGCAGGCCAGCATGGACCATCAGCATGCCGTGCTCGAAATGAGCGAACGGGCGATGGCGGACCCATTCGAGCAGGTCGTCGGCGTCGGGGGCGGCGAGAATTTCGCCGATCGTGTCGCCGGATTTGAGTTGGCGGATGCCGGCGGCGGCGGACAGCAGGTGCAGGTCGTGATTGCCGAGCACGGCCGTTGCGCGGTCGCCCAGCGCGATGACGTCGCGCAGCGTGGCGAGGGAGGCTGGGCCGCGGTTGATCAGGTCGCCGACGAACCAGAGGGGGGTGTCGGGAGGGGCAGCAACGAGCGCGAGTAATTGTTCGAATGCGGTATGGCAGCCTTGCAGGTCGCCGAAGGCGAGGGGCGGCAGGGTGGCGGCAGGCTTTGTCATTGCTTGACGATCGAGGAGAGTTAAGGCGCGCGAAAGCACTCAGACGGTAACACAAGTCGTTACCCACTTCGGGTGTGGGGGGCGCAGGTGAAATTTGTCTAAGAATGATATTTTTTGGTGAAAATTTACTCGTTTTTTATTTGTTATTGTATCTGTCAAGCTGTTTCAAGATGTCAGAGGGATGTTTTTTTGACCTCCATGGCCTTATAATCGCGCCTTCATGGAGCATGCGGCAGCGTGACTGTCCGGCGGTTCGGGCTCAGGGCTTGGCGGGCCGGGAGTTAGCGTTACTTACGGTATTCCTGCAGAGAAGTCGATAAGTAGGCTGCGGTTGCGATCGCCGTCCGTTTGATCCCTCCATACTTCGACAAAAGGAATCCCATGATCTTGGTAACGGGCGGTGCCGGCTTCATCGGTGCCAACTTTGTGCTCGACTGGCTGTCGCAGTCCGACGAGGCTGCGCTGAATCTCGACAAGCTCACGTATGCGGGCAATCTCGGCACATTAAAGTCGTTGCAGGGGAATCCGAAGCATGTTTTCGCCCGGGTCGACATCTGTGATCGGGCGGCACTCGACGCGTTACTGGCCGAACACAAACCCCGTGCGGTGCTGCATTTCGCCGCGGAGAGCCATGTAGACCGTTCGATTCACGGTCCGGCGGATTTCGTGCAGACCAACGTGGTCGGGACGTTCACGCTGCTCGAGGCGACGCGCCAGTACTGGAACGGGCTCGATAGCGAAGCGAAGGCGGCATTCCGCTTCCTGCATGTGTCGACCGATGAGGTGTTCGGTTCGTTGTCCGCAACGGATCCCCAGTTCTCGGAAACCACGCCGTATGCGCCGAACAGTCCTTATTCCGCGACCAAGGCAGGCTCTGACCATCTGGTGCGTGCCTATCATCATACCTACGGTCTGCCGGTGTTGACGACCAACTGCTCGAACAACTACGGCCCGTATCAATTTCCCGAGAAGCTCATTCCGCTGATGATCGCCAACGCGCTCGCCGGCAAGCCGCTCCCGGTCTATGGCGATGGACAGAATGTGCGCGACTGGCTGTATGTCGGCGACCACTGCGCTGCGATCCGTGAGGTGCTGGCACGCGGCATTCCTGGCGAAACGTATAACGTGGGTGGCTGGAACGAAAAGAAGAATCTCGATGTCGTGCATGTGCTGTGCGATCTGCTCGACGAACTCAGGCCGAAGGCCAGCGGTTCGTATCGCGAGCAAATCTCCTTTGTGACGGATCGTCCGGGCCATGACCGCCGTTATGCGATCGATGCGCGCAAGCTCGAGAGGGAGCTGGGCTGGAAGCCTGCGGAAACATTCGAAACCGGTATGAGGAAAACCGTGCGGTGGTATCTCGGCAACCAGGTCTGGGTGGACGACGTGCTGTCGGGCGATTACCGCAAGTGGGTCGAAACGAACTACGCACAGCGTGTGTGAGGGCAAAGCGATGACACGCAAAGGCATTATTCTTGCCGGCGGTTCCGGCACACGGCTGTATCCGATCACGCATGCCGTTTCGAAGCAACTGCTCCCGGTGTACGACAAGCCGATGATCTACTACCCGTTGTCGACGCTGATGGTGGCGGACATACGCGATGTGCTGATCATCTCGACGCCGCAAGACACGCCGCGTTTCGAAGCCATGCTGGGCGACGGTAGTCAGTGGGGCATGAATCTCCGTTATGCCGTCCAGCCCTCGCCGGATGGTCTGGCGCAGGCCTTCATTATCGGCCGAGAGTTTCTCGGCAACGATCCGTCGACACTCATTCTCGGCGACAACATCTTCTACGGGCACGATCTGGCGAAACAACTCGAACGCGCGGCGGCACAGCCGTCCGGTGCGACGGTGTTCGCGTATCATGTGCACGATCCGGAGCGTTATGGCGTCGTGGAATTCGACCGGGATTTCAAGGCTGTCTCCATCGAGGAAAAGCCGACGAAACCCCGTTCGAACTACGCGGTGACCGGGCTGTACTTCTACGACAATCAGGTATGCGACATAGTGTCGGATATCAAGCCGTCGGCACGCGGCGAGCTTGAGATTACCGACGTGAATTCGCGTTATCTTGCCGCTGGCACGCTGGACGTCGAGATCATGGGACGCGGCTACGCCTGGCTAGATACCGGTACGCACGATTCGCTGATCGAAGCCGCGACGTTCGTCGCGACATTGCAGAAGCGCCAAGGGCTTGTAGTTGCGTGTCCGGAAGAGATCGCCTACAGAAGGCGCTGGATCGATGCCGAGCAGTTGCTGAAGCTGGCGCGGCCGCTTGCCAAGAACGGCTATGGGCAATACCTGAAAAACCTTCTTACGGATCAAGTGGCATGGCCATCCAAGTAACGTCGACAGTGCTTCCTGAAGTCAAGATCATCGAGCCGAAGGTGTTCGGCGATGCACGGGGCTTCTTCTACGAGAGCTTCAATGCACGAGAGTTCGCCGAGCATGTCGAAGCGGGTATTGAGTTTGTACAGGACAATCATTCGCGTTCGGCCAAAGGCGTGCTGCGCGGATTGCATTATCAGGTTCAGCATGCGCAGGGAAAGCTCGTTCGCGTAGTCGAAGGAGAAGTGTTCGACGTCGCCGTGGATGTGCGCAAGAGTTCACCGAATTTCGGCAAGTGGGCAGGTGTCGTCCTGTCGGCGGAAAACAAGCGTCAGCTGTGGGTGCCTGCGGGCTTCGCTCACGGTTTTGTCGTGCTGAGCGCGTCGGCCGAATTTCTGTACAAGACGACCGACTACTGGTATCCCGAGTTCGAGCGCAGCATCGTCTGGAACGACGCCGAGATCGGGATCGATTGGCCGATCGACGGCGAACCGCTGGTAGCGGCGAAGGATGCCGCCGGTAAGCGGTTTTGCGACGCCGAAGTATTTGCCTGAGAGTGCCATGAACAAGGAAGCTACGATCCTCGTCACCGGCATTAACGGGCAGGTCGGTTTCGAACTGGCGCGTACGTTGCAAGGTCTGGGGCGCGTTGTTGCGCTTGATCGGTCCGGGCTCGATTTGTCCGATCTGGAACAGATACGCTCGGTGGTGCGCGAGTTGAAGCCAGCCATCATCGTCAATCCTGCCGCGTATACAGCGGTCGACAAGGCTGAAACGGATGTCGACGCTGCAATGCGACTCAATGCGGATGCGCCTCGTGTCTTGGCAGAGGAAGCCGCGAGATGCGGTGCAACACTTCTTCACTACTCGACCGACTACGTTTTCGATGGCACCAAAGAGGGAGCCTATGTCGAAACCGACGCTACGAATCCGTCGAATGTATATGGCCGCAGTAAGCTCGCCGGAGAGCAGGCGATCGAGGCGACAGGCTGCGCCCATCTGATTCTGCGGACGAGTTGGGTGTATGGTCGAAGGGGCCGGAATTTCCTGTTGACGATGTTGAAGCTCGGGCGTGAGCGTCCGGAGCTGAAAATCGTCGCGGATCAGTTTGGGGCACCGACCTGGGCCAATACGATTGCTGTTGCTACGTCGCATATCGTTGCGCAAGGCGTTGCTGCGGGTAATGCGCAGGAGTGGTGGCGCGAGCGTTCCGGTGTCTATCATCTTACGGCGGCCGGCTTGACTTCCTGGCATGGCTTTGCCGAGGCTATTTTCGACCTCGCGCTGGGCGAGCACGCACCGAAGGCAGTGCCGATTCCTGCGAGCGAATACCCAGTTCCGGCAAGGCGGCCGGTCAACTCGCAGATGGCGCACGATAAGCTCACGGAGACGTTTGGCTTGCGCATGCCGGCATGGCATGACGCACTGCGACTTTGTTTGAGCGACTAGATGAGCTCAAACGTTACCCGATGTGAGGCATCGGGGGCCGTGGTTGTTTTCTATCGACCTGATCGCGCGTGCGTGGCGCGCGCCAACCGGCTTGCAGAGTCCGGGCTCTGTGTCGTAGTCGACAACACGGAGCAGGTTCGCGATGCCGGTGCACTGGGCTTGGATGCACGGATCATCTATGTGTCCAACGGCGAGAATCTGGGGGTGGCGACCGCCATCAACCAAGGTATCGAGAGACTGTTGCAGGAAGGCTGCGATAAAGCGCTCATCTTCGATCAGGATAGCGAGCCCTCGGCACGCTTGCTAAGCGAATTGCCTCGTCTGCTGCAACGGGAACTGGATCGTGGCGTGCGCGTCGCGCTGATTGGACCGGCTTACGAAGATGTTCGCCTCGGCGGGGTAGCACCGTTCGTGCGCTTTGGCTACTGGCGACTGCAACGAGTTATACCGCTTGGAGAGGAGCCCGTCAACGTGGACTTTCTGATCACGTCGGGTTCGTGTGTCAATCTCGCGGTGTGGCAAGAAGTAGGACCGATGGACGATCGCTTGTTTATCGACTTCGTCGATCTGGAGTGGTGCATCCGGGCTCGCTCGAAGGGGTATGTGATCCTCGGCGCGCCCACGGTCCGATTGAAGCATGAGCTCGGCGGCGAGCCCGTGAACGTACTTGGGCGAAGCTATCCCGGACACAGCGCGCTACGTCATTACTACATGTTCCGTAACGCGATCGAATTGATGAAACGAAGCTATGTTCCATGGAGTTGGAAGTCCACGGAGTTCGTCAAGCTTCCCATCAGGTTGATCGTCTACGGTTGCTTCATGCCGTCGGGCATGGAGCATGTCCGGCTGTCCATCCTGGGCGTACGGCACGGTTTGAGTGGTAGGCTGGGGCCGTTCAGGCGTTGATGGCGGTAGCGGCACCCATCGGAATTTTGAGAGATCTTGGACATTTCATGCTTAATCTCGCATTGACAGACTTGAAGCAAAGCATCGCGTCGTGGCGACTGTGGACTTTGCTTGGATGGTTGGAAATCAGGCAACGATATGCTCGCTCGAGGGTCGGTCCGTTCTGGCTGACCATCAGCATGGGCGTGATGATTGCGTCGATCGGCATCGTCTACGGTACCCTGTTCGGCCAGAAAATGAGCGAGTATCTGCCGTTCCTGGCGATCAGTCTTGTGGTGTGGAACGTATTCGCGCAGACGATTCAGGAGGGTAGTCTCGCTTATATCAATAGCAGTGCGTACATTCGCCAGGCATCTACTCCGAAGCTGATATATGTGTTCCAGGTGATGTGGAGGAATCTGATCGTTCTTTCACATAACTTCGTGATTGTCGTTGTCCTGTTCGCGATTTTTGGTGTCAAGAATTGGGAAATCGCGCCACTTTTCATCCCGGCCATGATCGTGTACTTGATCAATGCCCTGTGGATATCGATGCTGGCCGGCCTGCTTTCCGCAAGATTCCGGGATCTTCCGCAAATCATTGCCGCTCTGGTGCAGATCGCGTTCTATGTGACGCCAGTCATCTACAAGCCGAGCGCATTGAGCCGCTTTACCTTCATCGTTGAATTCAATCCCCTCGCTTATTTGATCGAGTTGGTGCGGACGCCGCTGATCGGAGAAGCCCCAACGCTGATGACGTGGGGCGTCACCATCGGGATGGCGGTCATCGGGCTGCCGACCGCGCTGCTGCTGACCGGACGCTACCTGAAGCGCATTCCGTACTGGGTTTGAGAGACTACGAATATGGCTTTTATCGAATTGAACGGGGTTACCCTCGATTTGCCGATTTACGATGTGCAAGGCCGTTCGCTGAAGAAGAAAGTAATGCGGATGGGACGTCGTAATACGATCGCGGAAGACAGTGACGGCGTGGTGGTCGTGCGCGCGCTGGATGACGTGAGTTTTCGCTTCGAGTCGGGTGATCGGGTCGGTCTGATCGGTCATAACGGTGCGGGCAAATCCACGTTGCTAAGAACGATGTCGGGCATTTACGCCCCGACGACCGGCCAGATTTCTCGCGACGGCAAGGTTGTCCCGTTGCTGGATATCAGCCTCGGGATGGATGAGAATTCGACCGGCCTGCAAAACATCAGGCTGCGCGGTTTGCTGCTCGGCATGAGCGATGGAGAAATTCGCGCCAAGCAACATGACATCGCGGAGTTTTGCGAGCTTGGAGATTATCTCGATCTACCGATTCGCACGTACTCGAGCGGGATGCGCGTGAGGTTGGCTTTCGCGGTATCGACCGCCGTAGATGCGGAAATTCTGCTGCTCGATGAGGTCATGGGCGTTGGTGATGCGTCATTCCGACACAAAGCCCAGGAGCGACTCGAGGATCTGCACAGCCGTGCCGAGATTGTCGTGCTCGCCATGCATTCCAACTCCGAAATTCGGCGGGTATGCAACAAGGCGCTCTGGATGGATCGAGGGAAGGTCAGGGCATTCGGGGCTGTCGACGATGTTGTCGCGGCCTACGAGGCGCAGATCTGACGTCCTCTACATCACGTGGCAAGCGCCGGGAGCGCTGGGGGCATGGCCAGAATCTGGCTTTCCGGTGAGCGGTATTTAAAATGGCGAGCGGCGGCTTGTACGCTCGGTAGGCATATTGTGGAAAAGGTAGATGCAATGAGTGATACCTCAAGCAATCGTTTGGTCGAGATATTTTTTGACCACAATGGAAATCTGTCGGATAAGTGGGAACAATATCTCAATATTTACGACATGGAGCTGAGAGGGTTCGTCGAACGGGCGCAGCCCGTTAGCCTACTGGAAATCGGTGTGCAAAATGGTGGCTCGCTGCAAGTGTGGAAGAAGTACTTCACGAACGGCTCGCGCATTGTCGGCCTCGACATAGAGGAAGCATGTCGTGGCCTGGATCTCGGTGAAAACATCGAGATCCTGATCGGCGATGCGTCCGACCCGGTGCAAATTCAGCAGCTGCTTGGTGACGACACGTTCGATGTCATCGTCGATGACGGCTCGCATCGGTCGGACCATATTATTGCCACGTTCATCGCATGTTTCGATCGATTGCGTGCGGGAGGGGTGTTCATTATCGAGGACATCCACTGTAGCTACATGGCGTCGCACGTCGGTGGGTTCCGCAAGCGTGATGCGGCCATCGAGATGCTCAAAGGATTGGCTGATGCAGTCAACTTCGATCATGTCGAAGAGGATGCACTTTCTTCGATGGCCAGTGAGGAACGGGCATATCTGAAGGAGATGAATCGTCACGTGGCCAGTGTGTCGTTTTACGATTCTGTCGTGGTCGTGCGAAAACTGATGACGCCGAAAACGCAGCCATATCGTCGAATCATGACAGGCAAGAAAATGCCGGTGGCGGATCCTTCGCCGGCGATCGTCGGAGAGGTGGCGCCGCTGTTGCGGGAGTTTGTCCTGTCATCGGCGGCAACGGGTGCATTCGGACCGCTGATACTGGAATCCCTCGCGTCGACGAAAGAGAGTCTGGAGCGAGTGCGTGCCGAGAGAGACGGGTTGGCCGCCAAGTCGGCGACGGAGGCGCGCGAGCTTGCTGCGGAAATTGGCCGGCTGCGCGAGGAGCATCAACAAACGAAGGGCGTCAGCATGCTCGCCGACGCGGAGATTCGTCGTTTGCGTGCTGCATCTCGCGTGGCGGTGCAATCGAGCCAGGATGCTGCGGAAGAGATTCGAGCGTTGAAGGAGGAGCGAGGTGAACTTGCCGCCAGGGCGCATGCATTGAGTGGCGAACTGACGAATCTGGAAAGCCGACTCGGCGAGATCATGCGCAGTACGTCGTGGAGGTTCGGAGCGCCTGTTCGGGTGCTCGGCACACAGCTCATGCATCGTTCGGCTGCCGTTAAGCGCGTAATGTATGCGAAACGTGCCGCGGGGGGATGGGCGCCGCTGCTGCGGATTGTGCGCCGGACGCTACGCGAGCAGGGATGGCGCGGCGTGGAGCAACGTTCGAGACAGTTCGCTGGCGACAGCGTCGAGATTCATCGACCGGATGCGCTTCAGGTGCGTATGACACAGACGCTGTCCGGTATCGCGGCTCGCTTCGGACCGGCTATCCATAAGCCTGCGGAGCCGCTGCGCGGCCCGACGATCTCACTGCTGATGCCGGTATACCGGACACCGCTGGATGCATTGCGTCAAGCAATCGCTTCCGTGATTCAGCAAACCTATCCGTCATGGGAACTGTGCGTTGTCGATGACGCCTCGATGGATGAGCGGTTGCGCAGCCTTCTCGAGGAATTTTCACGCAAGGACGCGCGCATCAAGATCAAGGTTGCGGACGTGAACGGTGGTATCTCGTCCGCGACCAATCTGGCATATGAAATGGCGACGGGGGAGTTCATCGCCCTCTTCGATCATGACGACCTGTTGACGCATGACGCGCTATCGGAGGTGGTTGCCGCGATTGCCGACAATCCGTCGGCGGACCTCTTCTACTCCGACGAGTGCAAGGTGGATCCGCGCGGTACACCGCTCGAAGTGTTTTCCAAGCCGGATTGGAGCCCGCTACTGCTGCATTCGTCGATGTATATCGGCCATCTGTCGGTGTACCGGCGTAGCCTGATGGAGCGTGTAGGGGGCTTTCGCAGCGATTTCGACTTTTCGCAAGATTATGACTTTGCCTTGCGAGCAGTGGAATTGACGGACGGTATCGTACATATCCCGAAGGTGCTCTACGGATGGCGGATGATTGCCGCATCGGGAGCCGCCGGTGGAAAGCCCTATGCACGGCTAAGCAACATCAATGCACTGCAATCGGCGGCAGACCGACAAAACCTGAAGGCCAAGGCGATTCCGCTGCCGACCGCGAACTATCTCCAATGGGGCGATGACGCCGTCTCCGGGTTCGTTTCGATCATCATCCCTTCCGACAACGAGCGCAACATCACTGAATCGATCAAGTCGATTCAGAACGAGACTGACTACCCGCATTGGGAAGTCCTCGTGGTGACGAATTCGACGATCGTTGATCGTTTGTCTGCGGATTCCGGGGACAAACGGATTCGATATGTTCGCTACGACAAGCCGTTCAACTTTTCGGATAAGTGCAATGTCGGTGCTGCTGTCGCCAGTGGCGAGTTCCTTGTTTTCTACAACGACGACGTTCGCGTTATCACGAAGAAGTGGGTCCAGCGAATTCTGGAATTGCTGCAGATGGCAAGCGTGGGCGCCGTAGCGCCCAAGATGTTGTATGAAAACGGCACGATCCAGCACGCTGGCATGGTGACCGGTGTGAGGCGTCTTTTCGGTACGGCGTTTCACTGCCTCGATGCGCAGACGACCCTTCACTATAATTTTGCGCAATCCATTCGTGAAGTGTCCGTGTTGTGCGGCGCGTGTATTGCCGTCACGAAGAAAGTATTCGAGGAAGTCGATGGGTTCGATGCCGTCAATGCCGCAATCTCGCATTCGGATGTCGACCTGTGTTTCAAGATACGCGATCGCGGTCTCTCGTGCGTCTATACACCGTACGCCGAGCTAACCCATATCGGCCACGTATCGATTGCCGAAACCGAGAAGGAAGACAAGAAGGCGGCCCGGCCCTTCAAGCAAGACAAGGCCGATATCAATATGCTGAGGCGCTGGCCTTGGTTCGTCGCCGACGATCCGTACTTTACGAAACCGATGCGGGAGCAGCTGTTTCACGACTCGCCCGAGCGTTTCCAGATCTTTGCGCCGCGGGAAGTCGCGCATGAAGACGGGCGCGACGTGTTGCTCCTCGCCCATGATCTGACGATGAGCGGCGCTCCGAGGCTGTTGTTCGAGATGGCGCTTTTCCTGAAGCGCAGCGGGCATTTCGTTGTGGTGGCGACGCCAGCGGACGGCGCGTACCGGGTGCCGCTTGTCGAGCATGGCATTCCGGTTATTTGTGATGAGCTGGTGTTGACCGGTTCGGATCATCTGTTCGATCTTGCGAAGAATTTCGATATCGTGATCGGCAATACCGTACTGTGCTGGAAAGACATCGATCGATTGGCGGGATACACGAAAACCTATCTTTATAGTCACGAGTCTCAGATTGTTTCGGATCACTTCGCCGGGTTGCATGGCTTTGGTTCCGCGGTGAAGTCTGCAACAGGGGTGATGGCGGCAAGCTCGCGCGCGGCAAGTCACCTTGAAAGATTCCGCAGCGATATCGATATTCTGCCGGGGTACGGAGCGGACGATCTTCCCTGGAAAAAATATGAGACTCCGGTGCCCGGTGCGGCGATCGTGGTGACGCTGATCGGCTCCAAGGAGTCCCGCAAGGGGCAAGATATTGCCGTCGAGGCGCTGCGCTTGCTGACGAGCCGCTATCGAGAGCGCAAGGTGGTTTTGCGATTGTATGGACGGGATCATGAGCCCGCGTTCGTTGCGAGGCTGGAGAAGCTGGTCGCCGATATGCCCGAGGTCGAGCTTGGCCCGGAATTGCCACATGACGCCTATATCGCAGCGCTGGGAGCGTCCGATATTGTCCTGTCGGCTGCGCGCGACGACACGCTGCCGCTGGTGTCGCTGGACGCTTTGGCGCTCGGGCGAATCATGGTGTGTACCCGTGAAACCGGAACCTCCGATTTTCTCGAGGAGGGCGTTTCCGGATTTGTCGCCGCACAGGCATCGCCGGAAGCCGTTGCAGACGCCTTGCAGCAAGCGCTCGACCAGATGGCGGACTGGCCGTCTATCGGTACCAACGCACGGAACGTGTTCGAAGAGAATTTCACGAAACGCATTTTCCATCAGAGAACGCTTGCCGTTCTGGACCTGCAGGAAGAAAGCATACCGTCCGCATAGCCCCCAAAGAGGTTCGTTAGAGGCGGGGGGGATTGATGGGGCTACGCCGGGGGACTATCCAAAACCTTGGCTAGACCGCCTTGCTCTGGACGGCGAGGCGGTCGAGTACCCCGCTAAGACGAATGCGACGCGTACCGACCCGTATCGCCGATTTGATCTGCGAATGACGCAGGGAGATGCGATATTCGCCGTTTCAGCGGGTAGAGCGGCGAGTTTCAGCGGGTTGGGTTGAGCCACCGACGAAGGGCTCTGAGCGGTTGAGTGAGTCGCCAGGACCGGGAGGCGGTCACTTGGGCGATTATCTGCTCGAGGGCAGTGATGCGCGATGCCGCCTCATGCTGCAACGCCGAGATCTCGATCTGGTGCTCATGCCTTAGAGTCTCTTCGCGGCGCCTGACTGTCTCGGTGACTCTGGCGGATTGCTCCTGGAACGTGACGGTCTCCTGCTGCAGTCTTTCGATCAAGGCGGAGTGGTTGACCGTTTCTTTTCGCAGGCGCGATAGTTCGCGCATAAGGGCGACACGGCTGAGCTCGTCGTGAGACGGATATTCCGTCCCCTGGGTACTGTTCACGCGCTGGCCGATTGCGTTGACTTCCCGCCCTGTTCGTACTTTCGAGGTATCGGCAAGACGTGCGTGAGCAGCTATTGCCTGCTCATGCGAACTGCGCGCGCCGATGATATTTGCCAGCCTTGACCAGAGGTATTCCGGATCGTTGATCAGTCTGGGGAAATCCAGAAAAATGATCGGGATGTCTTTCTCGACAAGTGCCCGTACGGTTTCGTGAAAGCCAAGCGCCAGGATGCGCGCCTGATCTACCGGGTTCAGTGAGTAGATGACGCCGCCAGGAGTTTCCGCCCAATTTTCCCAGTGTGTCGCGTCCTGCGGTAGCTGTTCATTGCCATATCGCGCACGCATTTCCAAAATGACCCTGCTTGTCGCCGCCTCGACAAGGTTTCTCATTGGGATGATGACTGCGTCGAGGGTGATGTCGGTCCGAGCAACCAAGTCATTGACCATCTCGAACAGCCAGGGAGATTTGACGACGTACGGCAGTTGACTATCCTGCACAAGCACGTCTTCGAGTCCTGCGTTGGCATTTTCGTCGAGTTGCTCGTGGGGGTTGGCCGTGAGCCGAGTGTCGAGCCCGCATGCTGTCAGGTACTGGACCAGGAAGCTGGTGCCCGCGCGACCTGTGCCGGCGATAACGAGGTGATGGGTCATTGCGCTTGTGAGGCTAGGCGCCTTGTCTTGGAAGACTGCATATTAACAAGAGGCTCGATCTTTCCAACGTGGGGGGATGGTTCGCTTTGTCCGGTGGATTCTGCGAAATGTAACGCACGATATTTTTGTTCGCGTTACTGATTCTGGTGCCGGAAATAACGGATCCTGCACGTATGGATGAAACGATGGATGCTGATTTGGAGCGTCGATGTCGATGGGGTAGTCGAATGCACGGCGATCGAATCGAGAAGCATCAGGATAGTGGCCTCTATTCTAACTGCTACGATGCTCGCGATGAGCAATCGGACCGCGGCATGCGTTGCGAATTGTTACACCATGGCCGGCGCCGAGAGTATGAAATGCAATATTGAGTTCAAGGGCACTTGATGTATTTATTTCGCGTTATTTCAATGCGGCGGGTATCGGGATCGCCCGCGCGGCGGGTTGCAGCCGAGGCGGGGATTGCTCAAACGAGTGCTTTTGAGCACACTGGCGGTTTTCCCGTCGGCTGGCCGGATTCGGGTGGAGCGGCTGCAGACTGCCATGATTGCTACTAGTGCATTCCCAGAAGAACGCGTGGAACTTTCGGTGTCGGTGGTCGTATATCGGCCGGATCTGGATGAATTGCGCGGTACCTTGCGCAGCCTGAGCGACGCACTCGTTGCGGCGCGCTCGCATCTTCCCGGTCTGTCGGCGCATTTGTACCTGATCGACAACGGCGGCTTCGATGCCGATTCGGCAACGATGGCGGTGCTTGCGGAGGGCGGCATTGCTTGCACGATGATCGCGGGACATGGCAATGTGGGTTACGGTTGTGGCCACAACCTTGCCGTCGCGAAAGCAAGCAGCCGCTATCATCTTGTTCTGAATCCTGACATCGATCTCGAGCGCGACGCGCTGGTGCGTGCGTTGTCTTTTATCAATACGTATTCCGATCTGGGCTTGCTGGCCCCGCGCGTCGGCGACGGCGACGGAGCGATCCAGTATCTGTGTCGCCGTTATCCCACGCTTCCTGATCTGTTCGTCCGAGGGTTCCTGCCAGCACGAATGCGCGTCCTGTTCGATCGGCGCCTCGCGCGATACGAGATGCGCGACGTCATCAACGATCGCGATGTCGTTTGGGATCCTCCGATCGTGAGCGGGTGCTTCATGCTGTTCCGTACCGATGTGCTCAGGAAACTCGGCGGCTTCGATCCTCGTTATTTTCTTTATTTCGAGGACTACGACCTGAGCCTGAGGGTGCATGAGGTGGCGCGCGTGGCATACGTACCGTCCGTCCGGGTCCGCCATTACGGTGGGGGTGCGGCCCGGAAAGGGTCCGCGCATATCCGGATGTTCGTCGCATCGGCATGTCGGTTCTTCAATCGGTTTGGCTGGAAGTGGTTATGAGCCGGATTCTGGTGACGGGAGCGAACGGGTTTGTCGGACGCGCGCTGTGCCGCGTGTTGCTCGCACGGGGGCACACCGTGACCGGCTTGGTCCGGAAGAGCGGCAGCTGCGTCCGCGGCGTCGCTGAATGGGTTGACGAGCGCGCGGATTTTCACGGACTCCCGGATAACTGGCC
The DNA here is from genome assembly GCF_034721475.1 of Burkholderia alba. NCBI lineage: Bacteria > Pseudomonadati > Pseudomonadota > Betaproteobacteria > Burkholderiales > Burkholderiaceae > Burkholderia > Burkholderia alba. Next base: position 45,151 of record NZ_JAWJWL010000003.1, read on the forward strand.
GGAAGGATTCGCGGCCGATTGCGTCATTCATCTAGCCGCTCGAGTGCATGTCATGGATGACAAGGCCCCGGACCCGCAAGCGGCATTTCGCGAATCCAATGTCCTGGGCACGCAGCGGGTCGCGCAGGCCGCCCAGCGGCACGGGGTGCGGCGTTTCGTATTTCTGAGCAGCATCAAGGCCGTCGCGGAGATCGATGACGGCCGGCCGCTAGATGAGACGGCGGAACCGTCGCCGCAAGACGCTTATGGGTGCTCGAAGCTCGAGGCAGAAAAGATGCTGGTGCAGTTCGGGAGCGAAACCGGGATGGAAACGGTGATAGTGCGCCCGCCGTTGGTCTACGGGCCGCATGTCAGGGCCAATTTTCTGCGTATGATGGATGTGGTCCGGCGAGGAATACCGCTGCCGCTGGGGGCGGTCGGCGCGAGGCGCAGCCTCGTCTACGTCGACAACCTAGCGGATGCGCTTGCTTTGTGCGCCGCTGATCCACGCGCCGCGAACCACTGTTTTCATGTTGCCGATGACGGTGCCCTGACCGTCCCCGAACTGCTGGCGCGCATTGGTCTGCATTTGCAGCGACCGGCAAGGTTGGTTCCGGTTCCCGTCGCATGGCTGCGTGCTGTGGGAAAGTTGACGGGAAGAACGGGAATGATCGAGCGATTGACGGGTGACTTGAGGGTGGATGCTTCCTTGATTCGCGAGGCGCTTGGCTGGCGACCTCCTCATACGGTAGATGAAGGGTTGTTGGCGACGGCTTGCTGGTATCGTTCGACACATGATTGATGAAAGGGTGTGCTGGCCGATGCAGTTTCATTCGATGTCACCGTGGGGAAGCCTGATGTTGAGCGCGGCGAGCGCCTGCCTCATCTGTCTGGTCATTCTGTTCGGCCTATTGAAAACGGGATGGGCATGGCGTCTGGCTACCGATATACCGAACGATCGTTCGATGCATACGCGCCCGACGCCGCGTGTCGGGGGATGGGGGGTGGTACCGGCTGCGGCAATCGTGATGTTCGCCGTCGGGCAGGAGGCCTGGCTCATCGGAGTGTTGACGCTATTTCTGGCTGCTGTCTCGCAGATCGACGATCGGCGAGGCTTGCCGGCCCGGTACCGGTTTGCCGCGCACCTGATTGCTGCCATCGTATTTGTCGCCTGCGGTTCGACGGGGCTCGCGTGGTGGTGGTCGGCCGTGCTCGCGATTGGACTTGTGTGGGGAGCCAATCTCTATAACTTCATGGATGGGTCCGACGGACTTGCGGGTGGAATGGCGTGTTTCGGTTTTGGCGGGTACGCGCTTGCGGCGCTCTATAGTCCTCTGCCCAACCCGGCTATTGCCTGGGTATGTGGCGGCATAGCCGGCGCGGCGTTCGCTTTCTTGCTATTCAACTTTCATCCCGCCCGGCTGTTTTTGGGCGATGCCGGCTCGATCTCGTTGGGTTTTCTGGGTGGAACCATGGGTATCTGGGGGGCGCGGACAGGGACCTGGCCGGTGTGGCTACCGGTTTTGCTGTTCGCTCCATTCATTGCAGATGCATCTGTAACGCTTTTGAGACGTTTGTTACGACGCGAAAAGTTCTGGCAAGCGCACCGTGACCATTATTATCAGCGTATGGTTCGGTCGGGAATCGGGCACGCCCGTGTCGCATTGTATTGGTACGCCGCCATGCTTGGAGGCATCATATGCGCGTGGTGGGCGCTAGGACGCTCCGCGTGGGTCCAATGGACGGTTGTCGCCGGGTGGATGTTGGTGTTGATGCTGATCGGTGCTGTGATCGACGTTCGTTGGTCCCGGTATCAAACAACTATTGCTAAATCGTGAGAGGTATGACGCCGATGTTCAGACCCCCAGCGTCATGGCTGTCCTTCTGTGCTTTCCTGTTCGATCTACTGGCAGTCGCGGTAGTGTGGCTGGTCGCGTACCTGGTCAGATTCAATGGCGGCATCCCCCCGGAATTTCTTGAAGGCGGGATTGCTGCGCTCGTCTGGGTGCTACCCGTCTATGCATTGATGTTTCGGGTCTTCGGTCTTTATCGCGGGCTGTGGGTGTTCGCCAGCCTGCCCGATTTGCTGCGTATTTCGAAAGCCGTGATTTGCGGCGGCCTTGTCGTCATGGTGGGTGCAGTGATGTTGCGCCCCACGCCGATCATTCCTCGCTCCGTTCTGCTGCTGTCGCCACTTTTGCTTTTTCTTGCGATGGGCGGCGCGCGCGCACTCTACCGCGCCACGAAAGAATTCTATTTGTACGGGGGGCTCGTCGGACAGGGCAAACCGGTACTGGTGCTGGGAGCGGGCACGGCCGGCGCAAGCCTTGCGAGGGAGTTGTCGCGCTCCGGTGAATGGCGGCTCGCGGGTTTGCTCGACGACGATCCCATGAAACAGGGGCGCGAAGTCTACGGCTACAAGGTGCTGGGGCCGATTAGCGATTTGGCCCGGTGGGCCGAGGCGACGAAAGCGGAACACGTCATTATCGCGATTCCTTCGGCGACCGTCGAAGCGCAGCGTCGAGTCGCCACATTCTGCGTGCGTGCTGGTGTTCGCGCGATGGTGCTGCCGTCGCTCACCGCGCTGATGCCAGGGCAGGGCTTCCTATCTCAGGTCCGCCAGATTGATCTCGAAGATCTGCTCGGGCGTGATGCCGTGTCGATCGATACGCCTCACGTCGAGGCGTTGTTGCGCGACCGGGTGGTCATGGTGACCGGTGCGGGCGGCTCGATCGGTTCCGAGCTGTGCCGCCAAATTCTTCGCTTTGAACCTGCGCAACTGATCGCGTTCGATCTGTCAGAGTATGCAATGTATCGCCTGACGGAGGAATTGCGTGAACGTTTCCCCGAGCAATACATCGTTCCCATCATCGGTGATGCGAAGGATTCGCTGCTGCTCGACCAGGTCATGTCGCGCTACGCGCCGCATATCGTATTCCATGCCGCTGCGTACAAGCATGTGCCGCTGATGGAAGAGCTTAATGCATGGCAGGCGCTGCGCAACAACGTGCTCGGAACCTATCGCGTCGCGCGTGCGGCGATCCGCCACGACGTCCGCCATTTCGTGCTGATTTCGACCGACAAGGCGGTTAACCCGACCAATGTGATGGGTGCGAGCAAACGCCTCGCCGAAATGGCGTGCCAGGCGTTACAGCAAACCAGTGACCACACCCAGTTCGAAACGGTGCGCTTCGGGAATGTCCTGGGCAGCGCCGGCAGCGTGATCCCGAAGTTCCAGCAACAGATCGCTAAAGGCGGCCCTGTAACGGTCACGCATCCGGAAATCACGCGCTTTTTCATGACGATCCCCGAAGCCTCGCAGTTGGTGCTGCAAGCATCGAGCATGGGGCAGGGCGGCGAAATCTTCATCCTGGACATGGGCGAACCCGTCAAGATCGTCGATCTCGCGCGCGACTTGATTCGCCTGTACGGTTTGTCCGAGGATCAGATCCGTATCGAATTCAGCGGTCTGCGTCCAGGCGAAAAATTATATGAAGAATTGCTGGCGGATGACGAGACGACCACGCGCACCCCGCATCCGAAATTGCGTACTGCGCGTGCGCGCGAAGTAGCGGACAACTTGCTGGATGAACTGCTGCCTTGGCTGATGCAGCATCGGGTACTGAGCGATGACGAAGTCCGCCGTGATTTGCGGCGCTGGGTGCCCGAATACCAGCCGGCGGTCAGTCCGACGCTACAGACGGTGCAATACAGCAAAAGCCGCGATAGCCGGACTCGTGGTGGCACGTGAACCTGGATGGCCAAGACTGGAGAACAGGCGATCCGAAGCGTCTGTTCTCATGACTGGTTTGTTTTTTGCCGCTTCCTCACCACCAACCAGCGCGGCACCTTGAACCTCACGATGCTCATATAAAGCCACACATAAGTGACGGCGAACACGATCACGAACGCGAACAGGTGCACCGTGTGCCGCCAGAACAGCGTCGCCGGAATCACCGCCACGAGGCACAGCAGCCACAGATACGGCGACGTCAGCGAATTGCGCCGCGTCAGCTCGTGCGCCACGCGGGTGCCGACCGCCCAGCGCATCAGCCGCTTGTAGACCAGCATATGCAGGTGAACGCCGTCCGGAATGCCCGGCGAGATGCCGCGCACGAACTTCTTCCGGTAGATCGAGAAACAGGTCTCGAAGATCGGATACATGAAGAGCAGCACCGGGTACCATGCCGACACCTCGCGATGCCGCATCACGAGCAGGATCGCCAGTTCGGCCAGCATGAAGCCGATGAAATACGCGCCGCCGTCGCCGAGAAAGATCAGTCCCGCCGGGAAATTCCAGATGAAGAAGCCCATGATCGCGCCCATCATCACCAGCGACGCGGACAGCACGATCGCATCTCCCACCTTGAACGCCACATAAGCGAGCGACGCGAACATCATGAACGCCACCATCGACGCCAGACCGTTGAAGCCGTCGATGATGTTGATCGCGTTGGCAAGCGCGGCCACGGCGAGAACGGTCACCACGGCTGAGATCGCCGTGTAGGCCAGCAGGAAATCGAGCGGCGGCACGCTGATCCGGGTCACCGCGACACCCAGCACCCCGAAGGCGAGCGCCGCGGCACCCATCGTGCAGATCAGCCGCGCGCGCGGCGATACGCGTTTGGTCAGATCCTCGATCAGCCCGGACGCAAACGCCGGCAGGCCGCAGGCGGCCAGCCCCAGGATGCTGCCGGCGATGACGGGGTACTGACGGGAAATCAGCAGCGACGAGACGATCACCCCGGCCAGAATCCCGATGCCGCCGACGCGCGGCACCGGATGCGTGTGAAATTTCTGCACGCCCGCGAGATCGCTGTCCGTCGAGAATTTCTCGTGCAGATGGGCGTAACGCACGATGAAGAGCGTGACGAGCAGGGAGACGATGAAGCCGGAGGCGAAACTCAGCATGGGACTGCCCGGGGAAAGGTCAGCGGATTATACAAAACCCTGCGGGTTCTTTTCCTGCCATCTCCAGTGGTCGGCGCACATCTGCTCGATGCCGAACTGCGCGCGCCAGCCGATGATTTCCGCGGCGGCGGCGGGGTTCGCATAGCATTCGGCGACGTCGCCGGGGCGCCGCGCGACGAGTTCGTACGGCACCGGCCGTCCCGACGCCTGCTCGAACGCGCGCACGACGTCGAGCACGCTGTAGCCGTGGCCGGTGCCGAGGTTGACGACGAAGCTCGCGTCGCGCGTCGCCAGCGCATCGAGCGCGGCGAGATGGCCGCGCGCGAGGTCGACCACGTGAATGTAATCGCGCACGCCCGTGCCGTCGGGGGTCGGATAGTCGCTGCCGAACACGCGCAGCTTGTCGAGCTTGCCGACCGCCACCTGCGCCACATACGGCATCAGATTGTTCGGGATGCCGGCGGGGTCCTCGCCGATCAGGCCGCTCGCGTGCGCGCCGACCGGATTGAAGTAGCGCAGCGTCGCGACCCGCCAGGCCGGGTCGGCCCGTTCGACGTCGCGCAGGATCTGCTCGGCGATCAGCTTGGTCTGGCCGTACGGATTGGTGGCCGATAGCGGAAAGGTCTCGTCGATCGGCGAGCGCCCGGGCACGCCGTAGACGGTCGCCGACGAACTGAACACGATGTTCCGGACCTTGCGTTCGCGCATCACCTTCAGCAGCGCGAGCAGGCTGTCCACGTTGTTACGGTAGTACTCGATCGGTTTCGCGACCGATTCGCCGACCGCCTTCAGCGCCGCGAAATGGATCGCCGCCGTGATCGGATGCGCATCGAAGACGCGGCCGAGCGCGGCTTCGTCGCAGACGTCGATCGGATGGAACGCGGGGGTTTTGCCGGTGATCGCGGCGATCCGCGCGAGCGCTTCGCGCTTGCTGTTGACCAGGTTGTCCGCGATCACGACGTCATAGCCGTGTTCGAGCAGCTCGACAGCGGTATGGGAGCCGATGTAACCCGCGCCGCCCGTGACGAGAATCGTGCCTTTGGTGCTCATGCCGATGTACTCCCTCAGAATGTGATGCCCGTCTGGGCGTGAATGGTGTGCTGATAGCGCTCGACAACCCGCGCCTCGTCGAATTCGTCGGCAACCTTGCGCCGGCCGCGCTCGCCCATCGCGCGGCGGGCATCGTCGCCTAGGTCGAGCATCCGCGCCATCTGCGCGGCAAGGCTCGCACTGTCGCGCGCCGCGCAGAGCAGGCCGGTTTCGCCGTCGGCGACCACGTCGCGGCAGCCCGGCACGTCCGTGGCGACGATCGGGCGGCCCATCGCCGACGCTTCCATCAGCGTGCGCGGCACGCCTTCGCGGTACGACGGCAGTACGACGCAGTCCGCCGCCGCGATATGCGGCCGCACGTCGTGCGCCTCGCCCAGGTAGTCGATCACGCCTTCATGCGCCCACGCATCGATGTCCCGCATCGAAATGGCGCTCGGATTGTCGACGCCGGCCGGCCCGAGCAGCTGGAAGCGCGCATGCGGATAGCGGCCGCGCAGCGCGCGTGCCGCATCGACATACTCCCGCACGCCCTTGTCCCACAACAAGCGGCCGATCAGCACGAAGACGAAGGTGTCGCGCGCGGGCAGCGGCGTGAAGGCGAACTGCTCGAGATCGACGCCTTCGCCGTGCAGCAGGCGCGCGCGTTCGGGGTGCGCGAGCAGGCGTTCCTGCTCGAACGTCGCCAGATCGTCGCGGTTCAGGAACCAGACCTCGCGGGGGAAGCGGAACGCGAACCGGTAGAGCCGCTTCGCGACCTGCGCGGCGCGGCTCTTCTGGATGAACACGTAGCCGAGCCCCGTCGTCACGGCGATCGACGGCGTGCGTGCGAGCCACGCGGCGATCGAGCCGTAGATGTTCGGCTTGATGGTGTAGTGAAACACCAGATGCGGTTTCAGCGCACGGTAATGCCGGTATAGCGCCGCGAGCGTGCGCAGGTCTTCCCACGGACTCGTGCCTTTCGACGCGACGGGCAATGCCAGGTAGCGGCAGCCCATCTCGATCAGCGGCTCGACGGTGCGGTCGCGCGGCGCGAGCACGATCACGTCCGCGCCCCGGGCGACGAGCATCCGGATCAGTCCGTGGCGGTAGGTGTGGATCGCCCAGGCCGTGTTGCAGACCAGGACGATGCGCAGCGGGGAAGCATCGCTCATGAAAATTCGAAAATAAATAGCGGGCGGCGGCGCGTCATGCTGGTTTGCGCGACGCGAACAGGGTGCGCTTCAGCCATTGCAGCGTGCGGTACGGCGTGACGAAATGCAGCAAATTCTTGGCGAGACCGGCCCAGTCGTAGGGGTTGAGCGCATTGAAATGCCGCAGCAGCAGCGCCAGCGTCGACGCGACCTGCCGGCGCCGCTTTGTCGCGCTGATCCCGCCCTCGTTCAGCTCGTAGTACAGCCCCAGCTCGGGCAAATTCGCGCAATCGTAGCGTTCCATTAAGCGCAAAAAAAGATCGAGATCCTCGGCCGCGCGGTATCGGGCGCGGTAGTTGCCGGCCGCCCGAACCGCGTCGATCCGCAGCATCATCGAGGGATGCACGAACGGCGAGCGGAAGAACCGCGTGCGCCGCAGCGTCGCGGGATCGGCGGGCGGGGTCAGCATGAACAGCGGCCGGCCGTCGCGCGTCACTACCTGGGTCCACATGCCGAGCCCGGCGACCCGCGGGTGCGCGTCGAGGTACGCGCGCTGCTTCGCGAGCCGGCCGGGCGCGGCGAGATCGCCCGCGTCGATCCGGGCCGCATAGCGGAAGCCGCGCGCGGCCAGCGCATCGATGCCGGCCGCGAGCGCGCGCTCGATGCCGACGTTGTGCGGCATCCGCAGCACGTCGACCGCGAGGCCCGGCAGGTCCGGCGCGACGATCGGCGGCGTGCTGCCGTCGTCGACGATCAGCACGCGGACCGGTGCGTCCTCGCGAAACGACGCGAGCGTGCGTAGCACGTCGTCGTGCCCGTTGTACGCGGGCATCAGCACGGCGACGTCGTCGAGCGAGGAAATGGGGGAGGACGTCATGGGCGCAGCTTGAAGCGGATGTAGTAGAAATTGACCGAAGCGGCGGCCAGATAGCCGGCCGCGAGACCGACCAGTGCGCCGTACAGGCCGAGTCGTGGAATCGCGATCAGGTTGACGACGGCGGCGATCGCGAGCGCGAGCAGCCATTTCGTCAGCAAAACGAATTTCGCCTGATATTTGAGAACGATAAGATTACCAATGGCTTCGATGCCGGCGGGTACGGAAAGCCACACTGCCCAGCGAAAGATGCTGACCGACGCCTCGTAGCCCGGCCCGAACACCTTGCCGATGATGAGCCCGGCGAGCAGGTCGAGCACCAGCGCGCCGGCCACCATCAGCGCGGCCGTCATGCCGATCAGGCGCCAGACGTTGCGGCGCAGCCGGGCGACGTCCTGCACCCGATAGATGAACGCGGGCGCGATGGTCTGGGCCAGCATCAGCGCGAGCGTGATCCAGTTCTCGTTCAACTGCTGCGCGGCCGCGTAGCGGCCGAGTTCGGCGAACGACACGTGGCGTTCGAGCATCAGCCGGTCGAGTTTCAGGAACAGGTACATGCAGATCAGGCCAAGCCAGAACACCGTGCCGGCGGTCGCGAAATGCCGGAACAGCGGCCGCTCGACGGTCCAGCCGAGCGTGCCGCCGTGGCGGTGGCGGTAATACAGCAGCAGCGCGGCGGCGATCGCGGCGGCTTCGAGCGCCCACAGCCAGCCGAAGCGCGCCGGGCCGGCGGCGGCCCGCACCAGCAGCCAGACCAGCGCGGCCTTGGCGAGCGCGGCGGCCATGCTCGCCAGCAGCTGCGGCTTGCTGTAGGTCATGCTCTGCAGCCACGCGTTGACCACGCCGACGAACGGTTCGCGCAGTACCATCGTCACGGCGAGCCCCGCGAGCATCGCGCCGACGAGCGGATCGAGCATGCCCGCCGCGATGCCGCCCCAGGTGAGCGCGAGCGCCGCGGCCGATACGGCGAAGCGCAGCGCGAACGCGCTGCCGAGCACGGCGCCCAGCTGGGCGGCCGGGCGCTGGACGATGGTCGGCACCAGGATTTCCGCGCCGCACACCCAGGTGAGCGGCGCGAGCACCAGCAGCAGCGTGTTCGCGTACTGCCACTTGCCGAACACGTCCGGGCCGAAGTAGCGCGCGAGCAGGCCGCTGATCGCGATCGCGACGCCGATCTGCGTGAGCCGCTCGAGGCCCAGCCAGACGAGGTTCGCGACGGCTTTCGCGACGTCCGGGTTCGCGATCCGCGTGAGCGAGAGCTTCAGCATGGGAATCGGGGTGGAAATGTACGCAAGATGACCGGGCGAGCCGCTTCCGCCCGCAACTTTGCTGCAATGAAGCATCCAGGCATTAAAATGGGCGCGATCCGCGTATCTGAAACCGGCGATTATAAGTTGGATCGGGTTCGCTCCCGGCATTGGCATGGCCCGCGCCGCCCGTCCCCGGCAATCCGCCGGGGCGGCAGGTTCGGCGCGCGGCTGGCGGGCGGCCTTTTTTTCATGCACGACACTGAGAGTGAATCGATGATTTCCCAATCCATTTTCAAGGCATACGACATTCGCGGCGTGATCGGCAAGACGCTCGACACCGACACCGCGCGCTCGATCGGCCGCGCATTCGGCAGCGAAGTGCGCGCCCAGGGCGGCGACGCCGTCGTGGTGGCCCGCGACGGGCGCCTGTCCGGCCCGGACCTCGTCGGCGCGCTGGCCGACGGATTGCGTTCGGCCGGCGTCGACGTCGTCGACGTCGGCATGGTGCCGACCCCGGTCGGTTATTTCGGCGCGAGCGTGCCGCTCGCGCTCGCGGGCGGCGAGCGCCGGATCGATTCGTGCATCGTCGTGACGGGCAGCCACAATCCGCCCGACTACAACGGCTTCAAGATGGTGCTGCGCGGCGCGGCGATCTACGGCGAGCAGATCCAGGCGCTCTATCGCCGCATCGTCGCGGGCGACTTCGCCGAGGGCGAGGGGAGCTACGAGCGCTACGATCTCGCCGACAAATACATCGAGCGCATCGTCGGCGATATCAAGCTCGCGCGGCCGCTCAAGCTCGTCGTCGACACGGGCAACGGTGTCGCGGGGCAACTCGCGCCGCGCCTTTTCAAGGCGCTCGGCTGCGAGGTGGTCGAGCTGTTCACCGAGATCGACGGCAATTTCCCGAACCACCATCCGGACCCGGCGCATCCCGAGAACCTGCAGGACGTGATCCGCGCGCTGAAGGAAACCGATGCGGAGATCGGCTTCGCGTTCGACGGCGACGGCGACCGCCTCGGCGTCGTCACGAAGGACGGCCAGATCATCTATCCGGACCGCCAACTGATGCTGTTCGCCGAGGAAGTGCTGTCGCGCAACCCGGGCGCGCAGATCATCTACGACGTCAAGTGCACGCGCAATCTCGCGCAATGGGTGCGCGACAAGGGCGGCGAGCCGCTGATGTGGAAGACCGGCCACTCGCTGGTGAAGGCGAAGCTGCGCGAGACCGGCGCGCCGCTGGCGGGCGAGATGAGCGGCCACGTGTTCTTCAAGGATCGCTGGTACGGCTTCGACGACGGCCTGTACACCGGCGCGCGCCTGCTCGAAATCCTCGCGCGCGTCGCCGATCCTAGCCGACTGCTGAACGGCCTGCCGAACTCGATCTCGACGCCCGAACTGCAGCTGAAGCTCGAGGAAGGCGAGAACGTGAAGCTGATCGACCGGCTGCTCGCGAACGCGAAGTTCGACGGCGCGGACGAGGTCGTGACGATCGACGGGCTGCGCGTCGAATATCCGGACGGTTTCGGTCTCGCGCGTTCGTCGAACACGACGCCCGTCGTCGTGCTGCGTTTCGAGGCCACCAGCGAAGCGGCGCTCGCGCGGATCCAGGACGCGTTCCGTCGCGAACTGACGGCGGCGAAGCCGGACGCGAAGCTGCCATTCTGACAGTCTGATCCGGCCCGGCCGGGCGGCGGCGCGGGGCGTTCGCGACCCTTGCGCCGGCGCAAGCCGGCGGCAAAAAGCGGCGAGGCGCGCAAGCGTCCGCCGCTTTTTGCCTGTGCGGGGGCCGCGCCGCGATAAAATCCGTCCTTTATGCCTGTGCCGGCCGTCAGCCGGCTTTTTTTCAGCGTGCAAAAAATTCTGATCGTGCGGGTGTCGTCGCTGGGCGACGTCGTGCACAACATGCCGGTGATCGCCGATATTCGCCGGCGCCATCCCGATGCGCAAATCGACTGGCTTGTCGAGGAGAGCTTCGCCGACCTGGTGCGTCTGGTCGACGGCGTGCGCAACGTACTGCCGTTCTCGCTGCGGCGCTGGCGCAAGCGGCTCGGCTCGGCGGCTACCTGGCGCGAAATCCGCGCGTTCCGGCGCCGGCTGGCCGCCGAACACTACGATCTGGTGATCGACTGCCAGGGCCTCATCAAGACCGCCTGGGTCGCGAGCTGGGCGCGGGGGCCGCTGGTCGGGCTCGGTAACCGCACCGACGGCGCAGGCTACGAATGGCCCGTGCGCTTCTTCTACAGCCGGCGCGTGCCGATCCCGCCGCGCACCCACGTGGTCGAGCGCTCGCGCCAGCTGGTTGCGGCGGCGCTCGGCGATCCGGCGCCCACGCCGGCCGATCCGGTCGAATTCGGCCTCGACACGCGCCGGGCGGCGCTCGCGCTGTCCGCGCTGGACCTGAATCTGCCGGTGCCGTACGTGGTGTTCGTCCATGCGACGTCGCGCTCGGACAAGCAGTGGCCCGACGCCGCGTGGATCGAACTGGGCCAGGCGCTCGTGCGGCGCGGCGCGTCGCTGGTGCTGCCGTGGGGCAACGATGCCGAGCGGGCGACCAGCGAACGGCTCGCGAAGGAGTTCGGCGCGGCCGCGATCGTGCCGCCGAAGCTGCCGCTGCCGGCCGTGGTCGGCCTGATCGACGGCGCGGCGGCCACGGTCGGGGTTGACACGGGTCTGGTCCACATCGCCGCGGCGCTGAAGCGTCCGAGCGTCGAACTGTACAATTTCGCCACTGCCTGGCGCACCGGCGGCTACTGGTCGCCGAACGTCGTCAATCTCGGCACGGCCGGCCAGCCGCCGTCGCTTTCCCAGGTGAAGGCGGCGCTCGCGGCGTTCGGCCTGCTGTAATCCACACAGGCGATCATGAGCGAATCCCAGATCATCGAAGTGACGTCCGCCGATTGGAGCGGACTCAATCTCTCCGTGCCGCGCGAGCAACTGCTCGCCGCGGTCGAAACCGGCAAGGTGCTGTATTTCCCGCACCTGCGCTTTCCGATCGAAGGCGGCGAGGAAGCGCTGCTCGATCCGGCGCTCGCCGACCCGAAACGCAAGAACATCAGCCTGGCGCCGAACGGCGGCGCGCTCGCGGGCGTGCTCGGCGACGGCGTCACCCAGTCGGCGGTGCGCGCGCTCGTCGCGCGCTTCCAGCAGCAGGCGGGCACGCTCGTCGACGGGCTATTCCCCGAGTATCGCGGCAAGCTGCGCGTCGCGCCCACCAGCCTGCGGCTGATGCAGGTCGAGACGCGCCAGACTTCGTGGCGCAAGGACGACAGCCGGCTGCACGTTGATGCGTTCCCGTCGCGCCCGAACTACGGCGAACGGATCCTGCGGGTCTTCACGAACGTGAACCCGGCTGCCGTGCCGCGCGTGTGGCGCGTCGGCGAGCCGTTCGAAGATGTCGCGAAGCGCTTCCTGCCCCGTATCAGGCCGCAACGGCCGGGCTCCGCATGGCTGCTCGATCTGCTGCACGTGACGAAGTCGCGGCGCAGCGCGTACGACCACCTGATGCTGAATCTGCACGACGGCATGAAGGCCGACCTCGACTACCAGCGCAACAGCCCGCAGCAGACGATGCCGTTCCCGCCCGGCTGCGTGTGGATCTGCTTCTCCGACCAGACCTCGCACGCGGTGATGTCCGGCCAGTTCATGATGGAACAGACTTTCTTCCTGCCGGTCGCCGCGATGGCGCGGCCGGATCACGCGCCGCTCGGCATCCTCGAGCGTCTGCAGGGCAGGGCGCTGGTGTGAACGCGCATCGATCGAATTACACCGGGGTGACGGTTTCATGCTGAGAGCGATCTATCGCGCACTATGGTGGCTCGTCGCGCCGCTGGCCGTGCTGCGCCTGCTGCTGCGTTCGCGCAGGGAACGCGGCTACCGCGAGCATATCGGCGAGCGCTTCGGCCGCCGGAGCGCGTCGGCTGTCGCCGCGCGGGGCCCCGACGATCTCGCGCCGCTGGTGTGGGTGCATGCGGTATCGGTCGGCGAGACGCGCGCGGCGCAGCCGCTGATCGAGGCGCTGATGCACGCCCGGCCCGACGTGAAGATCCTGCTCACGCACATGACGCCGGGCGGCCGCGCGACGGGCGAACAGATCTTCGGCGACCGGGTGCTGCGTTGCTATCTGCCGTACGACATGCCGCACCTGGTGCGCCGGTTCCTGCGCGCATGGCGGCCGACGCTCGGCCTCGTGATGGAAACCGAGGTATGGCCGACGCTGATCGACGAGTGCCGCCGCGCGGACGTGCCGCTGGTGCTGACCAACGCGCGGATGTCGGCGCGTTCGTTCCGGCGCGCCGCGAAATTCGGCGCGGCCGCGCGCGAGGTGTTCGGCGGTTTTTCTCGCGTGCTCGCACAGAGTCCGGCGGATGCGGAGCGGCTGGCGTCGCTCGGCGCGCGCAACGTAGCGGTGCTCGGCAATCTGAAATTCGACATGGCGACCCCGCCCGAATTGGCGGCACGCGGCCGCGCGTGGCGCGCCGCGATCGGCGCGCGGCCGGTATGGGTGGCGGCCAGCACGCGCGAGGGCGAGGAGGCGCTGGTGCTGGAGGCGTTCGCCGCGCTCGCGACGCCGGGCGCGCTGCTGATCCTCGTGCCGCGCCATCCGCAGCGTTTCGCCGAGGTGGCCGCGCTGGTCGAGCGCGGCGGCATGACCTGCGTGCGCCGGTCGGTGTGGGCGCCCGATGCCGCCGCGGCGGCGGCGGGACAGACGATCGCCGCGCTGCCGCGGGACGTGTCGGTGCTGCTCGGCGATTCGATGGGCGAGATGGTCGCGTATTACGCGGCATCGGATGTCGCGTTCATCGGCGGCAGCCTGTTGCCGTTGGGCGGGCAAAACCTGATCGAGGCTTGCGCGGTCGGCGTGCCGGTGCTGATCGGGCCGCACGTGTTCAACTTCACGCAGGCCACGACGGATGCGGTGGCCGCCGGCGCGGCGGTGCAGGTGCCCGATCCGGCGGGGCTCGCGCAGGCGCTCGGCGCGCTGTTCGAGGACCGCGCGCGGCGCGTGGCGATGGGCGCGGCGGCCGCCGCGTTTGCCGCGCGGCATCGCGGCGCGACGGCGCGCACGGTCGACGTGCTGGCCGCGCTGCTGCCACAGCGCGGTGCACAGGCACGCGGCGACGGCGAGTTCGAAACCGACTGATACCGCGTGGCCGGCCGGACACGGCGCTTCGTGCCCGGCCGGCGCTCAGGCCGTCAGCAGCCCCTTCTTCTCGATGAACGCGATCACGTCGGCAACGCCGTCGAGCGCTTTCAGATTGCACATCACGTACGGACGTTCGCCGCGCATCTTGCGCGTGTCCGATGCCATCACGTCGAGATTCGCGCCGACCATCGGCGCGAGATCCGTCTTGTTGATCACCAGCAGGTCCGATTTCGTGATGCCGGGGCCGCCCTTGCGCGGAATCTTCTCGCCGCCCGCGACGTCGATCACGTAGATCGTCAGGTCCGACAGCTCGGGACTGAAGGTGGCGGCCAGGTTGTCGCCGCCGGATTCGATGAACACGATGTCCGCGTCGGGAAAGCGCGCGAGCATCCGGTCCACCGCCTCGAGATTGATCGATGCGTCCTCGCGGATCGCCGTGTGCGGACAGCCGCCCGTCTCGACCCCCATGATCCGCTCCTCGGGTAGCGCGCCCGCGACGGTCAGCAGCCGCTGATCTTCTTTCGTGTAGATGTCGTTGGTGATCGCGACGAGGTCGTAGCGGTCGCGCATCGCCTTGCAGAGCATTTCGAGCAGGGTGGTCTTGCCGGAGCCGACCGGGCCGCCGATGCCGACGCGTAGCGGCGGCAGTTTCCGGGTGCGGCGGGCGGCGGACGAAGGAGGTGTATTCATGATGGATGAGATCAGGAGCGGAACAGCCGCGAGTATTGCGATTCGTGCCGCGACGACAGGATGCCGAGCTGCGGCGCGAACGTGTTGAGATCGGCGGGCGCGGTCGCGAGCGCGCGGCGCACCGCGTCGCGGATCGGCGCGCGCAGCGCGACCAGGATCTTTTGTCCGGCCAACTGCCCGAGCGGCACGGCCTTCAGCGCGGCGGCCGTCTGGTTCTCGATCCAGCCGAATGCATAGGCGGTCAGCGCCGCCTCGGCGCCCGCATCGTGCGCGGCCGCGGCGAAGGCGAACGCGGTCGGCAGCGCGACCGGCGTCAACGACGCGAGCGTCGCGCGCCGCGCCGCATCGCCCCATTCGAGCGACGTGCACAGCTGCGCGAGCGACCAGCCCATCTGAGCGGTCTCGCGGCGCAACTCGGCCGATTCGCGGCTGGCGAGGAATTCCTCGTCGGCGTCGGCGAGCGCGGCCGCGTCGTGGTGCCGCCAGCGCGCGAGCTGATGCGCGAGAAACGGCAGCTCGCCGGACGCGAGCACGTCGGCGAGCCCGCTCGCGATCCAGTCGCGCGCGCTGTCGGCGTCGCGGATCAGGTTTGCGTCGAGCGCGGCTTCCAGGCCCTGCGAATAGCTGAACGCGCCGATCGGCAGCGCCGGCGACGCGAGGTGCAGCAGCGCGACGAGTTCAGCGGTGTCCATGGCCGTGCGCGTGCGAGCAGGACGGACCATGCGGGTGGTCGTGGTCGTGAGCATGATCGTGACCGTGCGAATGACCATGATGTTCGCCGAACACCTGCTGCGCGAGCGCGTAGTCTTCCGCGAAGGTCGCATCGTGTCCGTGACGATGGCCGCCGCCGTATGCGCCCGATTCCGGCTGGAACGTGGCCGCCACGCGCTCGACCGTCGCGCCGACGCGCGTCAGCATGTCGGCGAGCACCGGATCGTCCTCGAGCTTCAGATAATCGGCGCCGACCTCGACCGGCGTGTGCCGGTTGCCGAGGTGGTAGGCGGCGCGCGTGAGCGTCAGCCGGTCCGGCGCGCGTACCAGCAGCACCGCTTCGGCCGCCGCCGCGATCCGCACCAGCGCGCCGTCGTCGGCCACCAGCACGTCGCCGTCGCGCAGCACCGTGCCGCGCGGCAGCACCAGCGCGATCTCTTCGCCGCCGTCGAGCGTCGCGGCGAGCCGGCTCCTGCAGCGCGCGTCGTAGGAGAGGGTGAGCGTCGGCGCGCGCGCGACGAGCGAGGCGGCGAGCTTCACGTTGGGGGCGATGCGTTTGTCGAGGGTGCGCATGGATCGGGTGTCGTCGGAATGTCGAAAGCGTCAGAACAGGAAGTAGCGCTGTGCCATCGGCAGCACGGTCGCGGGCTCGCAGGTCAGCAGCTGGCCGTCGGCGACCACGTCGTAGGTCTCGGGATCGACGCTGATCGACGGCCGCCACGCGTTGTGGATCATGTCGTCCTTGGTCACGCTGCGGCAGCCGCGCACCGGCACCACGCGCTTCGCGAGCCCGTAGCGCTCGGCGATGCCCGCGTCCGCCGCCAGTTGCGACACGAAGGTCAGCGAAGTCCGCGCGAGCGCGCCGCCGCGGGTCGCGAACATCTCGCGGTAGTGGACCGGCTGCGGCGTCGGGATCGACGCGTTCGGGTCGCCCATCTGCGCCATCGCGATCATCCCGCCCTTCAGGATCATCGCGGGCTTGATGCCGAAGAACGCGGGTTCCCACAGCACGAGATCGGCCCACTTGCCGGGTTCGATCGACCCGACCTCGTGCGCGATGCCGTGCGCGAGCGCCGGATTGATCGTGTACTTCGCGACGTAGCGCTTCGCCCGGAAATTGTCGTTGCGCGCGCCGTCACCCGGCAGCGCGCCGCGCTGCACCTTCATCTTGTGCGCGGTTTGCCACGCGCGGATGATGACCTCGCCGACCCGGCCCATCGCCTGCGAATCCGACGACACCATCGACAGCGCGCCCAGGTCGTGCAGGATGTCCTCGGCGGCGATCGTTTCGCGGCGGATCCGCGATTCGGCGAACGCCAGATCCTCGGCGATCGACGGGTCGAGGTGATGGCACACCATCAGCATGTCGAGATGTTCGTCGAGCGTGTTGATCGTGTACGGACGGGTCGGATTCGTCGACGACGGCAGCACGTTCAGCTCGCCGCACACCTTGAGGATGTCGGGCGCGTGGCCGCCGCCGGCGCCTTCGGTGTGATACGTGTGGATCGTGCGCCCTTTGAACGCGGCGACCGTCGATTCGACGAAGCCGCCTTCGTTGAGCGTGTCGGTGTGGATCGCGACCTGGGTATCGGTGTCGTCCGCGACCGACAGGCAGTTGTCGATCGCGGCGGGCGTCGTGCCCCAGTCCTCGTGCAGCTTGAGGCCGATCGCGCCGGCGGCGATCTGCTCGGTGAGCGGCTGCGGCAGGCTCGTGTTGCCCTTGCCGAGAAAGCCGAGGTTGATCGGCCAGCCGTCCGCCGCCTGCAGCATCCGCTCCAGGTGCCACGGACCGGGCGTGCAGGTGGTCGCGTTGGTGCCGGCCGCCGGGCCGGTGCCGCCGCCCAGCATCGTCGTCACGCCGGACGCCAGCGCTTCGTCGATCTGCTGCGGGCTGATGAAGTGGATGTGCGTGTCGATGCCGCCCGCCGTGACGATCATGCCTTCGCCGGCGATCACCTCGGTCGCCGCGCCGATCGCGATCGTGACGCCGGGCTGGATGTCCGGGTTGCCGGCCTTGCCGATCGCGGCGATGCGTCCGTGCTTGAGCGCGATGTCCGCTTTCACGATGCCCCAGTGATCGAGGATCACCGCGTTGGTGATCACGGTGTCGGCGACGTCGGCCGCGTTGCGCTGCGACTGGCCCATGCCGTCGCGGATCACCTTGCCGCCGCCGAACTTCACTTCCTCGCCGTAGATCGTGCAGTCGCGCTCGATCTCGATCAGCAGCTCGGTGTCCGCGAGGCGGATGCGGTCGCCCGTGGTCGGGCCGAACATTTCCGCGTACGCGCGGCGGCTCAAGCGTAGTGTCATGGTGTGGTCGAATCCGTGGATGGCGTGGCGGCGTGCGGCGCGTCGCTCAGAGCGGCCCCATCACCTTGCCCTGAAAGCCGTACACGACGCGCGCGCCGGCCAGTTCGACAAGCTCGACGGTGCGCGACTGGCCGGGCTCGAAGCGCACCGCGGTGCCTGCCGCGATATTCAGCCGGAAGCCGCGCGCCTGTGCGCGATCGAACGACAGCGCGTCGTTGACTTCATGGAAGTGGTAGTGCGAGCCGACCTGCACGGGGCGATCGCCGGTGTTCGAGACGCTCAGCACGATCGTCTTGCGGCCGGCGTTCAGTTCGTGCTCGCCGTCGTCGGTGAGGATTTCGCCCGGGATCACGAGGCCTCCCGTCCGAACGGGCCGGTGGAGGCGTCGGCGCGGGAGCGGCGGCGGGCGGAGTCGCGAAAGCGCAGCATGGCGTGCCTTCAAGGAATCGGATGATGAACGGTGACGAGTTTGGTGCCGTCGGGGAACGTCGCTTCGACCTGGATGTCGGGAATCATCTCGGGCACGCCGTCCATCACGTCGTCGCGGCCGAGCAGCGTCGTGCCGTAGTGCATGACTTCCGCGACCGTCCTGCCATCGCGCGCCGCTTCCATCAGCGCGGCGGTGATGAACGCCACCGCTTCCGGATAGTTGAGCTTCAGGCCGCGTGCCCGGCGGCGTTCCGCGAGCAGCGCCGCGGTGAAGATCAGGAGTTTGTCTTTCTCGCGGGGAGTCAGCTTCATGAAAGATGAATGCTTTGGAAAACGTAATATGTCGATGCCGGCTGCGTGGCCGACGATGCGCGGCTATCGTAGCACCGCGCTTTCGACTGTGGCGCGACGGCGCTGAATCCTTTGAGCAAGGGGCATGCCACGCGTTCTTTCGAGGCAAAACGCGCGATCGTGGTGCCGCGCGCACCGCGATGACGCGCGCCGATGAAAGGCATGCGTCAGGACGGTGCAGGCTTCAGGTTTGCCAGAGCCGCAGCGGCCGGGCGTCGACGCCGTGCACGATCGGACGCAGGTGCAGCCACTGCAGGACGAACAGCTGCTGGAGGGCTTCCATCGAATGCGCGAGCGCGCGGATGAGGATCACGCCGGGCGTCACGCAGCTGACGCCGGCGCGCAGCGTGTCGTCGAACGGCAGCTGCGGCGCGAGGGTTTCGGCGAGCGTATCGGTGCAGGCGGCGCCGAGCGCCCACAGCGCGCCGTAGACCGGAAAGCCGCCGAGCCCCTGCAGCGCGTTGCGCAGCGGATCGTCCGCGTACAGGTGCGCGCGTTCGGCCCAGAGCGCGCGGCCGTCGGCGCCGACGATCTTCGAATGCGATGCGATCCGCCCGGTCGACCAGGTTTCGCCTGCCGCCTGCCGGCCCAGTTGCGACGCATCCCAGCCGAGCACGCTCGCGCCTTCGCCGAGCGTCAGCCTGAAGTCGAGCGAGGCCTGCGCGGCGTCGAAGAAGAGGTTGTTTTGCGGCAACCAGTCGAGCTTCGCGTGCGCGCCGACCGCGATGTCGATCCGCTGCTTCGCGTCGAGCCCGTTCGATTTGTACCACTTGGTCGCGCCGGGCGTGGCGAGCACCGCGTGCGCGCCGTCGCCGATGCGCACGCGGATGTCGAGGCGATCGCCGCCCGCCATGCCGCCGGGCGGATGCACGATCACCGCGTGACAGATGCCGTCGCCTTCGGGATAGAGCGCGCGCTGGACCCGCAGCGGTCCGTCGTGCAGCCGGTGCACGAGGGTCGTGCGCGCGTCGCGTCGCTCGAAGCCGAGTTCCAGCCGGGCGCGCCATGATTTGGCGGCGGCGGTGCGGACGAGCGTAGCGTGGGAATCGTGGGCGGACATCGGTCGAATCGAGAAAGCGGGCGCGCTAATGCTACAGGATGCGAGCCGTCCGATGGGCGCGCCGCATGCGGCGCGCCGGATCCGATGAGCGGACCCGGCACTGCCCGCGCGAGGCAGCCGCTCAGACGGCGATCAGCTCGCGCACGCCATGCGCATCCATGTCGCCGCCCGCGCCGCCCGCGACGATCTCGCCGCGGCTCATCACCCAGTACCGGTCGGCGATCGAGCGCGCGAAATCGTAGTACTGCTCGACCAGCAGCACGGTCATCTTCGATTCCTCGACGAGCTGGCGCAGCGTGCGCCCGATGTCCTGGATGATCGACGGCTGAATGCCTTCCGTCGGTTCGTCGAGGATCAGCAGTCCGGGCTCGCTCATCAGCGCGCGGCCGATCGCGAGCTGCTGCTGCTGGCCGCCCGACAGGTCGCCGCCGCGCCGCGCGCGCATGTCCTTCAGCACCGGGAACAGCGCATAGATCCGGTCCGGCACCTTCGACGGCGCCTTGCGGCTCGCCGCGCCGACCAGCAGGTTTTCCTCGACGGTCAGCCGCGGGAAGATGTCGCGGCCCTGCGGCACGTATGCGAGCCCCGCCGCCACGCGCGCATACGGCGGCAGCGCGCCGAGCGCGCGGCCGCGCCACGCGACGCTGCCGCTCTTCGCGGGCACCACGCCCATCAGGCAGCGCAGCAGCGTGGTCTTGCCGACGCCGTTGCGGCCGAGCAGCACGGTCAGCTCGCCCTCGCGCGCGCTCAGGCCGACGTTGCGCAGGATATGGCTGCCGCCGTAGTACTGATTGAGTCCTTCGATCGTCAGCATCGCATCATCGTCCCAGATAAGACTCGATCACCGCTTCGTCGCGCTGTACCTGATCGAGCGTGCCTTGCGCGAGCACCGCGCCTTCCGCCATCACCGTCACGCGGCCCGTGTCGCCCGCGAGCGCCGCGACGAATTCCATGTCGTGCTCGACCACCATCATCGAGCAGGTGCCGCGCAGCGTGTTCAGCAGCTCGGCCAGCTCCATCGTTTCGTGGTCGGTCATGCCGGCCGCCGGTTCGTCGAGCAGCAGCAGCGCCGGCCGCTGCATCAGCAGCATGCCGATCTCGAGCCGCTGCTTCTGGCCGTGCGACAGTTCGCCCGCGAGACGGTATGCGCTGTCCTCGAGCCGCAGCAGCGCGAGCGTTTCCTCGATGCGCGCCTGCGCGGCGCGGTCGAGTCGCGCGCGCAGCGACGCGAGCCAGCGCTTGTCGGTCTGCATCGCCAGTTCGAGGTTTTCCCACACGGGATGCTGCTCGAACACGGTGGGTTTCTGGAATTTGCGGCCGATGCCCGTGCGGGCGATCTCCGGTTCGCTCATGCGCGACAGGTCGATGGTCTGGCCGAGAAAGACCTTGCCCGCGTCGGGCCGAGTCTTGCCGGTGACGACATCCATCATGGTCGTCTTGCCGGCGCCGTTCGGGCCGATCACGCAGCGCAGTTCGCCCGCGTCGATCGCGAGCGACAGCTTCTTCAGCGCGCGGAAACCGTCGAAACTCACTTCGACGTCCTCGAGGTAGAGGATCGTGCCGTGAGCGGTGTCGATCGCGCCGGGCGTCACCAGGCGCGACATCGGCGCGGAGCCGCTGACGGCGTGCAGGTCGCCGCCGAAGGGCGTGTGGGGATCGTTCATCGGCGCGCTCCTCGACCGGTCAGGGTGTCGATCAGACCCATGATGCCGCGCGGCAGCAACAGGGGCACCAGCACGAAAATCAGCCCGAGGAAGAACAGCCAGTATTCGGCGAAGTACGCGGTGAACACGCTCTTCGCGCCGTTGACCGCGAACGCGCCGACGATCGGCCCGATCAGCGTGCCGCGTCCGCCGACCGCGACCCAGATCGCCATCTCGATCGAATTGCCCGGCGACATCTCGCCCGGATTGATGATGCCGACCTGCGGGACGTACAGCGCGCCCGCGATGCCGCACAGCGCCGCCGACACGGTCCACACGAACAGCTTGTACGCGAGCGGACTGTAGCCGAGGAACATCAGCCGGGTTTCGCCGTCGCGCACCGCGGTGACGACGCGCCCGAGCTTGCTCGTGACGATCGCGCGCGCGGCGACGAACGACAGCACGAGGGTCGCGAAGGTCAGCAGGAACAGCGTCGTGCGGGTGCCCGGCGAGGTGATCGCGAACCCGGCGATCCGCTTGAAGTCGGTGAAGCCGTTGTTGCCGCCGAAGCCGGTTTCGTTGCGATAGAACAGCAGCATCGCGGCGAACGTCATCGCCTGCGTGATGATCGACAGGTATACGCCCTTCACGCGCGAGCGGAACGTGAAATAGCCGAAGACCCAGGCGAGCGCCGCGGGTACCAGGATCACCAGCGCGAGCGCGTAGGCGAGATGGCTGGTGCCGCTCCAGTACCACGGCAGCTGGTGCCAGTCGAGGAACACCATGAAGTCGGGCAGGTCGCTGCCGTACTTGCCGTCGCGGCCGATCGCGCGCATCAGGTACATGCCCATCGCATAGCCGCCGAGCGCGAAGAACAGGCCGTGGCCGAGGCTCAGGATGCCGCAGTAGCCCCACACCAGGTCGAGGGCGAGCGCGGCGATCGCGTAGCACATCAGCTTGCCGGTGAGCGTCATCGCATAGGCGGACAGATGGAACGCGCTCGTCTCGGGCACCACCAGCGCGGCGAGCGGCACGCCGACGCCGATCGCGATGCACAGCGCGAGCAGCGCGAGCCACGCGCGCCGCGACAGCAAGGCGGGGCGCGGCGGCAGGCCGAGCGCGAAGCCGGTGGCCGGCGCGTCGGCGCCGGGTGCGACGGCGGGCTTCGGCGCGGACAGGGGTTGGGCGATCGATGTCATGTCAGGCCTCCGCGCTGCGGCCCTTCGGGGCGAACATGCCCTGCGGGCGCTTCTGGATGAACAGCACGATCATCGCGAGCACGATGATCTTCGCGAGCACCGCGCCCCAGAACGGCTCGATCGCCTTGCTGACGAGCCCGAGCCCGAAGCCGCCGAGCACCGTGCCGGCGATCTGCCCGACGCCGCCCAGCACCACGGCCATGAACGAATCGATGATGTAGTTCTGGCCGAGATCCGGGCCGACGTTGCCGATCTGCGACAGCGCGCAGCCGCCGAGACCGGCGATGCCCGCGCCGAACGCGAACGCATACGAATCGACCCGCGCGGTCTTCACGCCGACGCACGCGGCCATCCGGCGATTCTGCGTGACCGCGCGCACGAACAGGCCGAGCCGCGTTTTCGTCAGGACGGCCCACGCGATCGCGACGACGATCAGCGCGAACGCGAGGATCGCCAGGCGGTTGTACGGCAGGATCAGGCCTTGCATCACGGTGACGCCGCCGCTCATCCACGACGGATTCTCGACCTGCACGTTCTGCGCGCCGAAGATCGTCCGGGTCGCCTGGATCAGGATCAGGCTGACGCCGAAGGTGGCGAGCAGCGTTTCGAGCGGGCGGCCGTACAGGTGCTTGAGCACCGTGCGCTCGAGCACGATGCCGATCGCTGCCGCGGCGGCGAACGACGCGGGTATCGCGAGCAGCGGATACCAGTCGAACGCGCCGGGCAGGTAGCGCTGCACCAGCGCCTGCACCGCATAGGTCGCATACGCGCCGATCATCAGGAATTCGCCGTGCGCCATGTTGATCACGCCGATCAGCCCGTAGGTGATCGCCAGGCCGAGCGCGGCGAGCAGCAGCACGCTGCCGAGCGACAGCCCCGCGAACAGCGTACCGACGATCTCGCTGCGACGCTGGAGCGCATGCAGCGCGTCGAGGCCCTGCCGGGCCGCATCGCGCACCTGTGCATCGGGTTCGACGTCGCTGCCGTCCGGATTCTTCGCGACCAGCGGCCGCAACTGCTCGATCATGTCGAGGTCGCGTCGCGCGGCGACGAGCCGCACCGCTTCGAGGCGTTTCGCCGGATCGGCGTCATGCAGCGCGGCGATCGCCCACAGCGCGTCGAGGCGGCGCTTGAGCGCCGGATCGGTTTCCTTCGTGCGCGCCTGGTCGATCAGCGGCTTCAGCGATGCGTCGGGATTCTTCAGCAGCGCGTCGATCGCGGCGCGGCGCGCGGCGGGATCGGGCGACGCGAGGTCGAGCCCCGACAGCGCGTTCGCGATCTTGCTGCGCAGCAGGTTGTTGAGCATCACGGGCTGTGCGTCGCCGGCCGGCGCGGGCGCCTGCGTGACGGCGTCGCGTGCGGTGTCGCCGGTCTGGATCAGGAGGCGTCCGGCGTCGGTGGCGAGCGCGTCGCCGTTCGCGAGCGCGTTCAGCAGCGCGACGGCGGGCGGATCGCCGGCGGCGGCGAGGTGGTCGATCGCGGCGGCCTTCGCGTCGAAATCGTCGCCGGCGAGCGCGGCGGCATCGGCGGCGGCCAGCGCGAACGCGGCGGGCGTTGCGGCGGCGAGCGTCAGGAAGACGGCGAGCGCGGCGAGTGCGCGCGCCGCGCGGCGGGAAAGCATCGGCATCGGTACATCCTGGCAGGCGGAAAGGGCGCGCGCGGCACGGCCGCGCGCGGGCAGGGCGCCGCGTGAGCACGCGGCGCCGGCGGGGGCGTCACGCGACGGCGACGCGGCTGCGGCGCAGGAACGCCGGAATCGAGCTGACCACATCGGGCTTGCCCTGATTCCCCGCGATGTACGGGCTCCACGGCTGCGCGCGGATCGCGGTCTTGGTCTTCCACACCACGTTGAACTGACCGTCGCCGCGAATCTCGCCGATCATCACCGGCTTGTGCAGGTGATGGTTGCCGTCCATCGCCAGCGTGAAGCCCGACGGCGCGGCGACGGTCTGCCCGATCATCGCGACGCGCACCTTGTCGACGTCGGCGCTCTTCGCCTTCTCGACCGCCTGCTTCCACATGTGGATGCCGACGTAGGTGGCCTCCATCGGATCGTTGGTCACGCGCTTCGCGCCGCCCGGCAGGTTCTGCGACTTCACCCAGGCGGCGAACTGGTCCTTGAACTTCGTGTTGGTCGGGTTCTTGACCGACATGAAGTAGTTCCACGCGGCCAGGTGACCGACCAGCGGCTTGGTGTCGATCCCGCGCAGCTCTTCCTCGCCGACCGAGAACGCGACGACGGGCACGTCGGTCGCCTTGAGACCCTGGTTGCCGAGTTCCTTGTAGAACGGCACGTTCGAATCGCCGTTGATGGTGGAGATCACCGTGGTCTTGCCGCCCTGCGCGAAGGTCTTGATGTTCGCGACGATCGTCTGGTAATCGCTGTGGCCGAACGGCGTATAGATTTCCTGGATGTCCGCGTCCTTCACGCCCTTCGACTTCAGGAACGCGCGCAGGATCTTGTTGGTCGTGCGCGGGTAGACGTAGTCGGTACCGAGCAGGAAGAAGCGCTTCGCGCCGCCGCCTTCCGCGCTCATCATGTACTCGACGGCGGGCAGCGCCTGCTGGTTCGGCGCCGCGCCGGTGTAGAACACGTTGCGCGACATCTCTTCCCCTTCGTACTGCACCGGGTAGTACAGCAGGCCGTTCAGTTCCTCGAATACCGGCAGCACCGATTTGCGCGACACCGACGTCCAGCAGCCGAACACGCACGCGACCTTGTCCTGCGTGAGCAACTGGCGCGCCTTTTCCGCGAACAGCGGCCAGTTCGATGCGGGATCGACCACCACCGGCTGGATCGGCCGGCCGAGCACGCCGCCGCTGCGGTTGATTTCGGCGATCGTCATCAGCGCGGTGTCCTTCAGCGACGTTTCCGAGATCGCCATCGTGCCCGACAGCGAGTGCAGGATGCCGACCTTGAGCGGGCCGCCGGCCGGGTCCGCCGCACGCGCGAACGGGCTCTGTCCCGCGAGCGCCAGCGCGCCCGTCATCGATCCGAACTTCAACAGACTGCGACGTTTCATCGAATTCCCCTTGGCGTGTTGGAGTGCATGCGCACCGAATCGGGTGCGCTGCACGACGGGTCACGCAAGGCATGTGCCAGATCGCGTCCGGCGGACGCTGCCGCAAGGCCGGACGGGGCCGGCGTGACGAAAGCCGAGATCGCAGGCTGCATGCGGAGGCATCGCATGGGCCGTCGCGGTGCAGTGCGACGGGCTCAAATGGTGCATGGCCGGGCTGCGTCGGGTTGGGGCGAATTGGTTTGCCGGATCGTTCGGCGGCCTTGCGGATGGACGCGTCCGCGAGCGTTCGAGACAGTGGCGCGGCACGCTCGGGGCAACCTGGCCAAGACGGAGGTCGCCTTTTATCGAAGATCCTCTGACTCGGAGGCTGTCGGCGACGCACTCGGCGATGGCGTGTCGCCGGGCAACGTGCGGCGCGCGCCTGATGTGCCCCGGGCGCGACTATTTGGGGAGGCCGGGACTGCGCTGATCCCGATCGGTGCCGTCGCGCGTAAGCCGCGTGAAGGTAAACGGAGTCATGCGTCGGCGACGTCGGAGATTTTCGGAAGGATGTGAAGACGCGCGATGTGGGCGCTTTCTTCGCGTACTCTCTGCCGTCGATCGTCACGAGCGCATGGGAGGCGCAATCGTGCGGACGAACGCGGCGATGTGTCGTGTCGAGGCGGGATCAGTAGCGGGATGCAACGAACGGATCGGCGTTGCGCGACCGCGCGAGGCTGCGTGCGTTGCAGGCTGCGCCGCGTCGTGGAGCCGCGCGACTTGAAGCGAGCCGCGAATGCGCGGGAACAAACGGAAGAGGACGGGCGGGGACGGCGCGCACGGCGGCGCGCCGCATCAAGGCAGGCTCAGTAGCGGGGCACCGACGGATCGACGTCGCGCGACCAGGCATCGATGCCGCCTTGCAGGTTGTACAGCTTCGTGAAGCCGCGCGACGCGAGGAACATCGCGACTTGCGCGCTGCGCATGCCGTGGTGGCACACGCAGACGATCTCCGCTTCGTCGTCCAGCTCTTCGCTGCGCGCGGGGATCTGCTGCATCGGAATCGACACGCTGCCGGCGATCTTCGCCGTATCGATTTCCCACGGCTCGCGCACGTCGAGCACGACGGGCGCGGTGCGCGACGAATCGGCGAGCCACGCGGCGAGGGCGGGCGCGGTCAGGATCTGCATCGACATCGGGGGCCCGCTCAGAACTTGAAGCGCGATGGCTCGACGGCGTTCGCGAGGTGCTCGACATAGGTTTCGAACACGTCGGCGACGCGGAACTGCTTGTCGTCGATGCGGGTGATGATCTGCGCCTTCATCACCGGACGGCCGCCGACGAACGCCGCGAGGCGCCCGCCCACCTTCAGCTGCTCGAGCAGTTCCTGCGGCACGACGGGCAGGCCGCCCGACACGCAGATCACGTCGTAGGGCGCCTTGGCCGGCAAGCCGCGCGAGCCGTCGCCGAGCACGACTTCCGCGTTGGTCACGCCGTTGTTCTTCAGGTTGTCTTCCGCGAGCTTCGCGAGCGTCGGATCGATCTCGACCGTGACCACGTGCTGGCTGCGATGCGCGAGCAGCGCCGCCATGTAGCCGGAGCCGGCGCCGATCTCGAGCACGCTTTCGTGCTTCTTGATCGCGAGTTCCTGCAGGATGCGCGCCTCGACGCGGGGGAACAGCATTTTCTGGTCGCCGGGCAGCGGCAGCTCCAGATCGGCGAACGCGATGTCGCGGTACGCGGCCGGAACGAAGTTTTCACGCTTGACGACCGACAGCAGGCCCAAGACCTCTTGATCCAGCACATCCCACGGGCGGATCTGCTGTTCGATCATGTTGAAACGCGCTTTTTCGATATTCATGGTGGTCATGCAGCCTGGACGGCCATCAGCGTGGATAGAAAAACCTGTCGATTGTACCAAACGGGGCGCGCATCTTGCCTTCAGAACCCCTGCAAGGGCGTTTACCGCTTGCTGTTCTTGATCTGCTCCTCGAACGCGAGGTCCAGCTTGCTGGCCTTGCGCGGCTTTTTCGGCCCGAATCCGTCGACGAACGCGACGAACTCGTCGAGCGGCAGCGGCTCGCACAGCTTCGCGGTGGCGCCGCCCGAGCGGTCGGCCAGATAAAAGAGGCCGCTCGGCAGGCTGACCGCCGCGTACTGCGGATGGTCCGAACGGGATTTCAGGCGTTCGACCGCGGAGGTCGCTCGGGTGGTGCGCATGGCGTGGCGTCAAACGGAGTGCGGGGAAGGCGCCACTTTAACAATATCCGGGCGCGAGCGCGCGGATTGCGCCGCCGCCCGCCGGCGGTTTCAGACCGTCTTCGAGTAGCGCGTCGCGGCCGTGCCGGACAGGTACGCGTCGAACACCATCGCGATGTTGCGGACGTACATCCGGCCGGCCGGATGGATCGTCAGCCGGTCGCCGGCGATCGACAGCAGGCTGTCCCGCTCGAAGCCGCGCAAGGTGTCCAGCTCGCGGGCGAACCGGTCGGCGAAGCGGATCCCGTAGGTCGCCTCGAACGGCGCGAACGGCAGTTCGAGATTGCACATCAGTTGGGTGATCAGGTCGCGGCGCAGGCGATCGTCGGCGGTGAGGCGCACGCCGCGCGCGATCGGCAGGCGCGCCGCGTCGAGCGCCGCGCCGTAGCCGGGCAAATCCTTCGCGTTCTGCGCGTAGACGTCGCCGACCTTGCCGATCGATGATGCGCCGATGCCGATCAGGTCGGTGTCCGCGCGCGTGCTGTAGCCCTGGAAGTTGCGCTGCAGCGTACCGTTGCGCTGCGCGCGCACCAGTTCGTCGCCCGGCCGCGCGAAGTGGTCCATGCCGATGTACACGTAGCCCGCGCCGGTCAGCTGCTCGATCGCGAGCCCGAGCAACGCGAGACGCGTCGCGGGCGAAGGCAGCGCCGCCGCGTCGATCTGCCGCTGCATCTTGAACAGATGCGGCATGTGCGCGTAGCCGAACACCGACAGGCGGTCCGGCGCCAGTTCGATCATCGTGTCGAGCGTGCGCGAGAAGCTGGCGACGCTCTGGTGCGGCAGCCCGTAGATCAGATCGACGCTCGTCGAGTGATAGCCGGTTGCACGGGCCGCGGCGATCAGGTCGGCGGTCATCGCGAGCGGCTGCACGCGATTGATCGCCTGCTGCACGGCCGGATCGAAATCCTGCACCCCGAGGCTCAGCCGGTTGAAGCCGAGCGTGCGCAGGTGCACCAGCGTGGCGGCCGATGCGCTGCGGGGATCGATTTCGATCGAGAACTCGCCGTGCGGATCCGGCGCGAGCGTGAAATGTTCGCGGGTGGCCGCCATCAGCTCTGCCGTTTCGCTGTCCGACAGGAAGGTCGGCGTGCCGCCGCCCCAATGCAGCTGCGTGACCGTGCGCGACGGATCGAACAGCGCCGCCTGCAGCGCGAGTTCCCGTTTCAGCTGGTCGAGATAGGGCCGCGTGCGCCGGCGGTTGCGGGTCGCGATCTTGTTGCAGCCGCAGTAGAAGCAGGCGGTGTCGCAGAACGGGATGTGGAAGTACAGCGACAGTTCGCTCGCCGCCGCGCCCGGGTCGGCGGCCGCGCGGACGTAGTCGGCGGGGTCGAAATCGTCGCGGAACTGCAGCGCGGTGGGGTAGGACGTGTAGCGGGGGCCGTTCGCGCTGTATTTCGACAGCAGGTCGGGGCGGAACAGGGTATCGGCGGGAAGCGGCGTCATGCGGGGCTCGAATCGTTCTCCAGGACGCCATTCAGTATATAAACGGCCGATTGACCTGAATTGTGTAATAACGTCGCAGCGGGCGATGGCACAATGCAGGTTCGGGCGGTGCGCAGCGGGTGTTGCGCGCCGCGTATTTCATCGAATTTGCGAGTGTTTGGCGTGATGTTTGCCGAAGTTGCAGAAAAATCGCCGGGGCCGCCGGCGCACGCGTGCCGCGAAGGATGCGCGGCGTGCTGCATCGCGCCGTCGATCTCGAGCCCGATTCCGGGCATGCCGCACGGCAAGCCCGCCGGCGTGCGCTGCATTCAGCTGGGCGACGACGCGCGCTGCCGGATCTTCGGCCGCCCCGAGCGCCCCGCATGCTGCTCCGGCTTGCAGCCGAGCGACGAGATGTGCGGCGCGTCGCGCGCGCATGCGCTCGCGTGGCTGACGCAGCTCGAGGCCGCGACACGGCCGCAGGCCCCGTCCCTTTTCGCAGGAGATTGTGCATGACCCAGACTCGCGTGCCGAACCGGCGCCGCTTTCTGTTCGCCGCCGGCGCCGCTGTCGGTGTGACCCTGTCGCTGGCCGCGTGCGCGTCGACGTTCCCGTTCATTCCCGACCACTACACGTTCTCGCAAGGCGACGTGCAGAAGGCGGTCGCGCGCAAATTCCCGTACCAGAAGACGGTGGCGCAGGTGGTCGACGTCGCGCTCGCGAATCCGGTGGTGGGGTTGAAGCCCGACCAGAACCGGGTGGCCGTGCAGCTCGACGCGCGCTTCGTGAGCCCGTTCCTGCGCACGCCGGTG
Source organism: Burkholderia alba (assembly GCF_034721475.1). Taxonomy (NCBI): domain Bacteria; kingdom Pseudomonadati; phylum Pseudomonadota; class Betaproteobacteria; order Burkholderiales; family Burkholderiaceae; genus Burkholderia; species Burkholderia alba. The sequence goes on from NZ_JAWJWL010000003.1 coordinate 75,379, forward strand.
AACGGCACCTTCACGGTGTCGGGCCAGCTCGCCTACGACGCGCCGAGCCGTTCGGTCGTGCTGAAAGCGCCGTCCGTCGACAGCGTGAACCTCGACGGCGACGCGCAGGCCTACACGCAGCAGGTCGGCGCAGCGGCGGGGATGCTCGCGACCCAGTTGCTGACCAACTATCCGATCTACACGTTCAAGCCCGAACAACTGCAATTTGCCGGGGTGAACTACGAACCCGGTACAATCACGATTCTTACAAACGGCATACGCGTGGCGATCGTCGAAAAATGACGTGACGCTGCACGTGCGGCCGGGTGGGCCGCGCCTGTGTCGTGGCCTGGGGTTGAGGCTTCTTCAAAATCGGGCCACGGATGGACTGGATACTGATCTGCAAAGCGCTGATTCTCGGCGTCGTCGAGGGGCTGACGGAATTTCTGCCGGTGTCGAGCACGGGGCATCTGATCGTCGCGGGCAGCTTCCTCAATTTCAATGATGCGCACGCCAAGACGTTCGATGTCGTGATCCAGTTCGGCGCGATCCTGGCGGTATGCTGGGAGTACCGGCGCCGGATCGGCGAAGTGGTGACGGGGCTGCCGTCCCAGCCGCAGGCGCGGCGCTTCACGCTCAATGTCGTGATCGCCACTATTCCGGCCATCGTGCTCGGCCTGCTGTTCGAGAAGGCGATCAAGGCGGCGCTGTTCTCGCCGGTGCCGGTCGCCTTCGCGCTGGTGGCGGGCGGTCTGGTGATCCTGTGGGCGGAAGCGCGCCAGCGGGATCGCGACGTGCCGCCGCGGGTGCGGACGATCGACGAGCTGACGCCGCTCGATGCGCTGAAGGTCGGCGCCGCGCAATGCTTCGCGCTGATTCCGGGGATGTCCCGCTCGGGCTCGACGATCATCGGCGGGATGCTGTTCGGTCTCGACCGGCGCGTAGCGACCGAATTCTCTTTCTTCCTCGCGATTCCGATCATCTTCGGCGCGACGCTCTACGAAACCGTGAAGGACTGGCATGCGTTCTCGGTCGATTCGATCGGGCTGTTCGCGCTGGGGCTGTTGGCGGCGTTCGTCAGCGCGTTCGCGTGCGTGCGCTGGCTGCTGCGCTACATCGCGTCGCACGATTTCACGGTGTTCGCGTGGTACCGGATCGTGTTCGGGCTGTTCGTGCTGCTGGTCGGCTACAGCGGCTGGCTCAACTGGAGCTGAGCGGCCGAGGCTGCGCGGCGGCTGGCCGATAAAAAAGGCGACGGCATGATGCCGTCGCCTTTTTGTTTGGGCGGGATGGAGCGGGCAGCGATCAGCCCGCGCGCTTCCTGAACACGAGATCCCATACCCCGTGCCCGAGGCGCAGGCCGCGCCGTTCGAACTTCGTCACCGGGCGGTAGTCGGGGCGCGGCGCGTACGCGTCGGCCGTGTTCTCGAGCGCGGGATCGGCGCCCAGCACGTCCAGCATCTGTTCCGCGTAGTTCTGCCAGTCGGTCGCGCAGTGGAGGTAGGCGCCCGGCTTGAGTTTCGATGCGAGCTGCGCGACGAACGGCGGCTGGATCAGGCGGCGCTTGTGATGGCGCGCCTTGTGCCACGGGTCCGGAAAGAAGATGTGCACGCCGTCGAGGCTCTCGGGCGCGATCATGTGTTCGAGCACTTCGACGGCGTCGTGCTGAATGATGCGGATGTTGGCCAGGCTGTGTTCGCCGATCAGCTTCAGCAGCGCGCCGATGCCGGGTTCGTGCACCTCGACGCCGAGGAAATCGTCGCCCGGGCGCAGCGCGGCGATCTCCGCCGTCGAGGCGCCCATGCCGAAACCGATCTCCAGAATGCGCGGCGCAGCGCGGCCGAAGGCCCGATCCCAGTCGAGGCGTTCGGGCGCGTAGGGGACGACGAAGCGCGGACCGAACTCGTCGAGCGCGCGGCGCTGGCCGGTGGATACGCGGCCGGCGCGCGTCACGAAGCTGCGGATGCGGCGATGATGGAGCGGGTTCGCCGCGCCGGACGCGCCATCTTCAGCGTGATGGCCGGGGGCGGTGTCGTCGGCGCTGGGGTCGTGGTGCGGCAGGCCGGTGTCGTTCGGATCGTGAATCATCGTGGCAAGACAAGGAATGGGCGAAAGCGGCCGAATCTCGTTGTGCGAGTGTAGCGCGCCGCCGGTGCGGCCGGCAGGCCCGCCCGATACGAAAAAGCCGCCTTCGACGAGGCGGCTTCGCGCGGACTACGGGCTGCGTTTCGGGTTGCCGGGCAGCGGAAAAGTGGAGCGGGCGATGGGAATCGAACCCACGTCATCAGCTTGGGAAGCTGAGGTAATGGCCATTATACGACGCCCGCAGAACGCGCAATTCTACAGGGCTTGGCACGAATCTGGCAAGCAACGCGGCCGCGGCGGACGGCATCGAAACCGGCATGGTCCGACGAGGACGGCGGCATCGCTCGACGCGTCGGGAATCATCGACTCATGTCTCCTGCGGAGCGTCCAGGCAACCGGCATCGAGTGTCGCGCTGCCCGCTCCGCTATCGGCGCCTATCTGGCGTCATCCCATGACGCCAGATAGGCGATCACCGCGCGCGATGCTTCGCGGCATATCTCCGGCGACACCCGGCCTTCCTTCGCATAGCCGTGCTTCATGCAGGCGAAAGCGATCTCCAGGCTGATGGTGGCGGCGTCGGGCGTCGAGGGCAGCGCCGCAAGCACGCCCATGCTCGCGGCCTTGGCGCGGAACAGCATGCCGAGGGTCGCGTTCTTGGCGTCGTGCGCCGCGAGATCGGTGTCGGAGAACGATCCGCGCAGGAGCAGGACGCAGGCGGCGGGATGGGCGTTGTAATACGCGGCCGTCACCTCGATCGCCGCATCGTCGCGGCGAAGAACCGGAATGTGCAAGGGATCGTCGGCATGACCTTTCCGGATCAGCGCATCCGGCAGGTTCGCGACGAGACGGCGTACAACCGCTTCATGAGCCGGGTCGGCGGGCCGTTCGCGACCCTGATGGCGCGGACGCCGTTCGCCGGACTGCGCGTGCCGATGTCCGCGGCCAGCAAGATGCACACGCTGGTCAACGACCCGGCCGCGCTGAAGGCCTGCCTGGCGGACAGGACCTCGGCGGGCAAGTGGGTGACCCCGAGCTTTCTGGCCAGCCACGCGGACTATCAGCCGGCGCTCGAGCCGGAACATTTCGACGTGTACCCGATCCTGCTGACGCAGCCCGCACAGGACCGATGGACGCCGTTGCACCTGAGTCAACTGTTCCTGCGGCGGATCGGGCAAGGTTCCCGTCACGGTGACGATGCTGGAAAACGCCGGACATTATCCGCTGGAGCAACCCGGACTGAATCGGATGGTGACGGCTGTCCATGATTTCTGCGTCGACGTGACGCGCGGGAACGGATGATCGAACCAGCCGGCGAATATCGGAGACGGACGTTTTCTCTGAGGACGGAGCGGGTCATGGCGTGCTCGATGAGTGGAACGGCGATCCTGCGGCGAAGCGGCATGAAAGACGCCATGACCTGTTGCCAGGCCTCGTTTTCCTTCGGCGCTTGTTTTGACGTCGGTCCGGAACGCTTTGCGGCTCGAGTTCTTCAACCAGCCGTCCGGCTCGCGCTGTCGTGTCCCTTCGGTTCGAGCACGCCCGTCGTCGCGCTCGTCCGTCAGGTCGAAACGTCCCGAAGCCCCCGCACGGTTGCGAAGCCGATCCCATTGCGCCTAAAGTAGATCCCGATCCCGCCCGAGGAAGCTCGCCGTCCGGCCGACCGCCCGCGCGGCCGGTCGGCCCGCGCCTCGCCGAACCCGGGGCGGCGGCTCGCGGCCGGCGCCCAACCTGAAGGAACCGCCTTGATCTATTCCATCCTCGCGATCTTCATCGGCGCCGGTCTCGGCGCGCTGTTGCGCTGGTTCCTGAGCCTCACCCTCAACGCGGTCCTGCCCGAGGTGCCGCTCGGCACGCTCGCGTCGAACCTGATCGGCGGCTACCTGATCGGCATCGCCGCCGTGGTGTTTACGACGAAGGCCGGACTCCCGCCCGAATGGCGGCTATTTGTCATCACCGGGTTCATGGGCGGGCTGACGACTTTCTCCACCTATTCCGTCGAAGTCATGACGCACGTGGTGCAGGGCGAAATCGGCTGGGCGATGACCGTGGCCGTCCTACACTTAATAGGGTCGTTCGTATTGACGGGACTCGGCATGTGGACCGCGCGCGCGTGGCTGATCGCGGCCTGATCCGCTGCCGGCGGAGGACGCATCATGGACAGGGTTTTCCTGCGCTTCTACGTGCACGAGAATCACCGGCTGCACTGGAAGCCGCTATGGGAGTGGCTGCTCGAGACGGCCAGCAGGACGGGCGTGGCGGGCGGCTCGGCGTTCCGGGCGATGGCGGGCTTCGGCCAGCATCACGTGCTGCACGAAGACCGTTTCTTCGAACTGCAGGGCTCGCTGGCGGTGGAGGTGGAGTTCGTCGTCACCGAGGCGGAGGCGCAGCGCCTCATCGAACTCGTGTCGCAGGAAAAGGTGCGGCTCTGCTATGCGATGATTCCCGCGCGCTTCGGTGTGATCGACAACCTCGATACCGCGCCGCCCGTCGCCAACTAGCGGGCGAACGGGCGAACGGGCGGACGGACGGGCGATCAGATCCCGAACAGCGTCATCGACACGGCGGCGCGCGTCACGATCATGATCAACACCTGCACGATCACGAACAGCAGGATCGGCGACAGGTCGATGCCGCCCAACTGCGGCAACACGCGGCGCAGCGGGTTCAGGAACGGCGCGGTCAATTGATACAGGATCGCCATCGCGGGCGAGCGCGGATTGAGCCACGACAGGAACGCCATCAGGATCGTCATCCAGAACACCAGTTGCAGCGTCCATTTCGCGACGGTCAGCAGCGCGACGACGATCAGTGTCGGCGCCATCGACATCGCGTCCACGCCCGACATCGTCACCATCAGCACCACGTAGACGAGCGAGGTCGCGAGCGCCGCGACGACGCTCGCCCAATCGATGCCCCGCACGCCCGGAATGATGCGGCGCAGCGGCAGCACGAGCCAGTTGGTGGCCTGCAGCACGGCCTGCGTGACGGGGTTGTACGGCGACACGCGCACGGCTTGCATCCAGACGCGCAGGATCAGGGCGGCGCCGAACAGCGTGAAGACGGTATTGAGCAGAAAGCGGGCGATCTCGCCGAACATCGTTGGAATCCTTTTTGTACAGTCGGGTAGCGTGAGGCCGCCGCGCAAGGCGACGGCGCATCGGGCGTCACCTTATCACGGCTTTTCCCGGGCGGGTGCACCCGGCGGGAGCGCGCGCCCGAGCGAGTTTTCGACCGCGCGCTCGAGCGCATCCAGCGACGCGGGCGGCGGGGTGCGGCGGCGGGCGAGCATCAGCGCGCGGCGGGTCAGCAGCGCGTAGAGCGCGGCGTGGTCGCCGCCGCGCGTTTCGAGCAGCGCGAGCTGCTGCTCGACGATACGCGCGTCGCCGCGCGACACGGGACCGGCCAGCGCGTTCGCCAGGCCCTTGTCGCGCGCGGTTTCGATCGTGCCGGCCAGCATCGGCAGCAGCGCGCGCAGCGCGTCGTCTTCGTCGAATCCGAGCGAACGCCACAGTTCCACGCATTCGGCCAGGTTGCACAGCGCGAAGCTCGCCGCGTAGTGCGCGGCCGCGTGATACAGCATCCGGCCGCCGGCCGGGATCGACAGCGGATGGCAGCCGAGCGCGGCCGCCAGCGCGGCCAGCGTGTCCTTGAGCGCGCCGTCGGCCTCGATCGTGACCGAGCAGCCGTCGATGCGGGCCAGATCGGCGTCGCCCCCGCCGAACAGATAAAGCGGATGGAAGCCGCCCGTCGCCGCGCCTTGCTCGCGCGCCGGGTCCAGCAGCGCGACGCCCGATGCGCCGCTGCAATGGACGAGCGCCTGCTCGTGCGAACGGGACGGATCGAAGCGCAGCCGGGCGGCAAGGGGGGCGAGTTCATCGTCGGGCACGGTCAGGAAGATCAGATCGGCGGCGTCGACCACCGCCTGCGGCGTGTCGAGCGCGGCGCAGCGCGGCGCGGCCGACGGTGCGGCGACGGCGGCGATCAGGTCCGCGAGCGCCTGCGCGGAGGCAGGCGCGCGGCTCGCGATCGCGGCGACCGGGTAGCCGGCCCGCGCGAAGCGGCGCGCGACGCAGCGGGCGAGCCGGCCCGCGCCGATGAAACCGAGACGAGGGAGGGCGGGTAAGGTCATGGGAAGCTCGGGAAGCCGTGGCACAGGCCGTCAGTATCGCGTATTCGCCGGCCGGTCAGGCCGGCTGCGACGGATTGTCCGGCGCGCGGGGTGGCGGAGCGGCCCGGCCCGGGCGCTGCCCCGTCAGCGCCTTGTCTCAAATTTGTAATCAATCATTACGGGACACGGTGCGGCGCGCGCGCCGGAATCGGTAAGAGTGCCCGATCGGTCCGGGCGTTTTTCGCGGGTCGGCCGAAGTGCCGCCCCGGCACGGCTCCGGACTTGCGCCGTTCACCGCGAAGCACCGTCCTGTAAGGCTTCCAGCAATTGCAATTTGCAACAAATGTGCATGGATCGTCATACGGGTTTTCGCTACATTGCATCCATACAGCAAGCAACCAGCGGCTGTCATGTGGCGCGCACTCTCTGCCGCGCCGCCAGGAGAACCGAAGTGAAAAAGCTCATTCCGTTTATTGCCGCCGCAGCACTGGGTCTCGGGGTCGCGAGCGCCGCGCAGGCGCACGTGTCGGTCGGCATCGGCATCGGTCTGCCGATCGCGCCTGCTTATCCGGTCTATGCGCCGCCGCCGCCCGTGTATTACGCACCTCCGCCGCCTGTCTACTACGCGCCGGCGCCTGCCTACTACGCGCCGCCCGCCGTCGTGGTCGGCGGCGGATACGGCGGGTACTACGGCCATCCGTACTGGCACCATCGCGGCTGGTATGGCCACCCGTACTGGCGTCGTTGAGATCCGTCGCGCGGCCTGAGCGCCGCGCGCGATCCGGCGCGGCACGGCATCGGTCCGCGCCGCGCCGTTTTTCGTTATGCGGGGGCTGCATGCGCCGCGTGAAGCTGGGAGAATGCCTGTTCCTCCCTCTTTCGCCGCCTGCCGCAATGTCCGCTACTTCCGCCCGTCCCGCTCTCGCCGCCCCCACGTTCGCCGATGTCGCCGATGCCGCCGCCCGGCTCGCCGGCGCCGCGCATCGCACGCCCGTCTTGACGTCCCGTACCGCCGATGCGCGCACGGGCGCGTCGCTGTTCTTCAAGTGCGAGAATTTCCAGCGGATGGGCGCATTCAAGTTTCGCGGCGCCTACAACGCGATCTCGCATTTCGACGCCGAGCAGCGCCGCGCGGGCGTCATCACGTATTCGTCCGGCAATCACGCGCAGGCCATCGCGCTCGCCGCGCAGCTCGCGGGCATCCGCGCGACCATCGTGATGCCGCACGACGCGCCCGCCGCGAAGGTGGCCGCGACGAAGGGCTACGGCGGCGAAGTCATCACCTACGACCGCTACACGGAAAGCCGCGAGGCACTCGGCGCGCGGCTTGCGCAGGAGCGCGGCATGACGCTGATTCCGCCGTACGACCATCCGCACGTGATCGCCGGACAAGGTACCGCCGCGAAGGAACTGATCGACGAGGTCGGTCCGCTCGACATGCTGGTCGTCTGCGTCGGCGGCGGCGGGCTGATCGCGGGCAGCGCGCTGTCGGCGGCGGCGCTTGCGCCCGGCTGCGCGGTGATCGGCGTCGAGCCGGAGGCGGGCAACGACGGCCAGCAGTCGCTCGCGCGCGGCGAGGTCGTGCACATTCCCGTGCCGCATACGATCGCGGACGGCGCGGCGTCGACCCATCTCGGCGGGTACAACTTCCCGATCATCCAGTCGCTCGTCGGGCAGATCGTGACGGTCAGCGACGCGCAACTGGTCGACACGATGCGCTTCTTCGCGCAGCGGATGAAGATGGTGGTCGAGCCGACCGGTTGCCTGGCGGCCGCGGCCGTGCTCGACGGCGTGCTGCCGGTCGCCGGCAAGCGGGTGGGGGTGCTGGTGAGCGGCGGGAACGTCGATCTCGCGCGCTACGGCGAGTTCCTGCAGGGCTGACGGCCGCCACGGCCGACCGGCCGCGCTACGCGGCGTTCAGGATCAGATCGCGATAGCCGCCGACGATCACGCTGTACGAGAAGTACGCGAACAGCAGCGCGGAGACCACGTGGCAGGCCCGCATCAGGCCTGCTCCGGCACGCTTGCGCCCCTGGCTGGCGAGCGTGCAGAGGAACAGCGTCCACGCGAGTCCGCCGAGAAAGAAGCCCGACAGGAACACCGACGCGGTCACGGGCGTGGTCGCGCCGGCTTTCGCGATCAGCGCGCCACCGACCGCGGCGAACCACAGGATCGCCGACGGCGACGACATCGCGAGCAGCATGCCGCGCCCGAAGCTGCGCCAGGTGCTGGCGGGCGCGCTTGCGGCGGTCGGTGCGCCGTCGGCGCCGGACGGCGCGGGCGCCGGGTAGAGCGCTTCGCGCGCCATCTTCCAGGTCAGGAACAGCAGCACCGCACCGCCGCCGAGCCAGACCACCCAGCGCACCGCGTCGAACCGCAGCAGCACCGCCATGCCGGCCAGCGCGAGCGCCGCGTAGACCAGATCGCCGACGCACGAGCCGATGCCGAGCCAGAAGCCCGGCCTGAAACCGTGCGATAGCGTGAGCGACAGCATCGCGACGTTCACCAGCCCGATATCGAGGCACAGCGAAAGCGACAGGAAAAAACCATCCGACAACATCGATGCGGGCTGCGGGTTCATATGCTGCGGTATCTGTCTCTGTTTGCGATCGGGCTATTGGAAAGGACGCGCGGCGGCCGGTCAAGACAGGCCGATTTCGGTCCACAGGCGATCGACGCGGGCCTTCACGGCGGCGTCCATCTCGATCGGCCGGCCCCATTCGCGCTGGGTCTCGCCCGGCCACTTGTTGGTGGCGTCGATCCCCATCTTCGAGCCGAGGCCGGCAACCGGCGACGCGAAATCGAGATAGTCGATCGGCGTGTTCTCGACCATCACCGTGTCGCGCACCGGGTCGACGCGGGTCGTGATCGCCCAGATCACTTCGTTCCAGTCGCGGATATCGACGTCCTCGTCGACCACGACGATGAATTTCGTATACATGAATTGCCGGAGGAAGCTCCACACGCCGAGCATCACGCGCTTCGCGTGGCCCGCGTAGCTCTTCTTCATCTGGACGATCGCCATCCGGTAGCTGCAGCCTTCCGGCGGCAGGTAGAAATCGGTGATCTCGGCGAACTGCTTCTGCAGCAGCGGCACGAACACTTCGTTCAGCGCGACGCCGAGCACGGCGGGCTCGTCGGGCGGCTTCCCCGTGTAGGTCGAGTGGTAGAGCGCATCGCGGCGCATCGTGATCCGCTCGACGGTGAACACGGGAAACCACTCCTGCTCGTTGTAGTAGCCGGTGTGATCGCCGTACGGGCCTTCGAGCGCATGCTCGTAGTGCGCCGCGGCGCCTTTCGCCGGACGCGGCGGCGCGCCCGCCGGCGCGTCGCCCGGCTGGCCCTGTTGCGGATGGATGAAGCCTTCGAGCACGATCTCGGCGCGCGCGGGCACCTGCAGCGTGTCGACGCCCGGGGTCAGGCATTTCGCGAGTTCGGTGCGGCCGCCGCGCAGCAGGCCCGCGAACTGGTATTCGGACAGTGTGTCCGGGACCGGCGTCACCGCGCCGAGGATCGTTGCCGGATCGGCGCCCAGCACGACGGCGACCGGGTACGGCTGGCCGGGGTGCTTGAGCGCGAACTCGCGGAAATCGAGCGCGCCGCCGCGATGGGCAAGCCAGCGCATGATCAGCTTGTTGCGGCCGATCAACTGCTGCCGATAGATGCCGAGGTTCTGGCGGGTCTTGTTCGGCCCGCGCGTGACCGTGAGTCCCCAGGTGACGAGCGGCCCGGCGTCGCCCGGCCAGCAGGTCTGGATCGGCAGCTTCGCGAGATCGACGTCGTCGCCTTCCCACACGATCTCCTGGCACGGCGGCGACGACACCGTCTTCGGCGCCATGTCCCACACCGCCTTGGCGAGCGACAGCAGCTTGCCGGCATCCCTCAGGCTTTTCGGCGGATCGGGTTCCTTCAGCGCGGACAGCAGCCGGCCGACGTCGCGCAGCGACGCGAGCGCGGCTTCGTCGCCCGCATCCACGCCCATCCCGAGCGCGACGCGCCGCGGTGTGCCGAACAGGTTGCCGAGCACCGGAAACCGGTAGCCGGTCGGCGCGTCGAATAGCAGCGCCGGGCCGCCGGCGCGCAGCACGCGGTCGCACAGCTCCGTCATTTCGAGGACGGGCGACACGGGCTGGGTCACGCGCCGCAGCTCGCCGAGGCTTTCGAGGCGGCTGGTAAAATCGCGTAAATCTTTGTATTTCATGAAGAATATCCGGACCGCCCGCGATCCGCGGCGGCGATGGGTAGGCGGAAGGCGGCACCCCGCCCGGGATCGAGGCCCGATTTTACCCGGCCGCGCGCGCGGACGATTGAAACCCAAAAAAACGGCCGGGGGCAGCGGAGCCAGACGGCACGCGGGTCTCCGATCTGAAGGGTAATAAATCATTACTTTTTGTTATGATTTTGAAATTTTATAGTGTTGACGATCTATAAAACCCTGCTAGAATCCGCTCACATTGGTTGCAGGACCCTGGTTTCAAGTCGCCAATCTCCGGTCCTTTAGACGCAACGCGTCTCCGTCGGCCGATACCTGCACGGCTTTCCGACGGTCTGTTTGAAGTCCTAGCCAGCGCCCAGTCGACGCTGGTTTTTTGCGTGGGAGCCACCGCGCGTCCGCCCGCCTGGTAAGGCGCCGGCCTATTTTCCGCCGTGGCCCCCGAACGGTACTTATACCGTTTCTCCGATACCGCTTCGCCCGACCAAGGCACGCGGTGTCTTGATTCCGCGGCAACGCCTTCTGTCTCGCCTTCGAGCTGAGCGAGCCGCACGAGTCATGTTCATGGGAGATCTGAATGAACGCTTGGTTATCGTGGCGTCCCAATGAGCGGCATGCGCAGGTAGTGCGCGCAGCGCTGCGTCGTGGGACGCGTGTCAGTCACCATTTATTCAGCGTGGTCGGCGGAATCGCCGTCGTCATCGCGTTGACGTTGTGGCTCCTGCCCAACGTACGCGGCACCATCGCGGCCCGGTTGATGCCGGTCATCTCGGCGGCCGTCCAGGCCGGCCCGGCCCGGCTCCTGTCCGGCCATCCGCTGCCCGCGTTCGGCCCCGCCAACGCCGAACAGCAGGACGACGCGGCCGGCGCGGAAGCGGCGAACACCGCCTATGACGGCGCATTCGACGGCACGGGCCTCGCCGGCGGCGCACCCGCCGGGTTCGATGCAACCCGCACCGGCACGTCGCCGGTCTCGCTCGCGAAACTGATTCCGACCCAACGGGTCGCGGCCGATGCGCGCGACGATCGCGTGCTGACGTCGAACCGCGAACAGGCGCTTGTCGCGACCTACCTGGCGCGCCGCTATCGCGTCGCGCAGGAACCGGTCGGCCAGCTTGTCACGGCGGCATTCAAGACCGGCCGCGAGATCGGCCTCGATCCGCTGCTGCTGCTTGCCGTCATGGCGATCGAATCGGGCTTCAACCCGTACGCGGAAAGCGGCGTGGGCGCGCAGGGGCTGATGCAGGTGATGTCGAAGGTGCATTCCGACAAGTTCGAGTACTTCGGCGGCACGGATGCGGCGCTGCAGCCGCTCGTCAACATCCAGGTCGGTGCGCTGGTGCTGAAGGATTGCATCGCGCGCGGCGGTTCGCTGCCGGGCGGTCTGCGGCTGTACGTAGGCTCGACGTCGCAGGACGACGGCGGCTACGGCGCGAAGGTGATCGCCGAGCGAGACCGGTTGCGCGACGTCGCACGCGGCCGCAAGGTGTCGATCTACGCGGCGCAGGCGCCGCAGCAGGCCGCACCGGGCGCCGTCACGACGGCGTCGGTGTCGACGGCGGGCGGGCAGAAGCGGGTGCAGGCGACGCTCGACGGCGCGCATCCGATGGCGATCAAGGCGATGGCGCCGAAAGCGATGCCGCAGAACGACGCCAGCGTCGATACGGCCAAGCACGACGCCGGCACGTCGGAACTCGGTACGTAAGCAATACCGCCGGTCGAAAGACGGCGAGCCGAAACGAAAAAGGGCGCCCCCGCGGGGGCGCCCTTTCTTTTTCCAGGAGCGGCCGGCGGCCGCCTGGCGCTGTCAGTGCCCGAACAGCCGGCCGAGCCGTTCGACGGCCTCCTCGAGGCGCGGATACGCGGTCGCGTAGGACAGCCGGATGTAACGGCGGGGCGCGGCCGCGCCGAAATCCATGCCCGGCACCAGCACGACCCCCGCGTCGTGCAGCATCGCGGTGGTCAGCGCCGCGCTGTCGCCCGCCGCCGAATGGGCGACGCCGCTGCAATCCGCATACACATAGAACGCGCCGTCGGGCATCACCGGTACGCGGAAGCCGAGCCGTTCGAGCGCCGGCACGATGAAATCGCGGCGCCGCTTGAATTCGAGCCGGCGCGCTTCGTAGATCTCGAGCGTGCGCGGCTCGAAGCAGGCGAGGGCGGCATGCTGCGCGAGCGCGGACGGGCAGATGAACAGGTTCTGCGCGAGCTTCTCGAAGGTGCCCGTCAGCGCGGGCGGCACGACCAGCCAGCCGAGCCGCCAGCCCGTCATGTTGAAGTATTTCGAGAAGCTGTTGACCGTGACGACGTCGTCGCCGAACGACAGCGCGGATACCGGCGCGCCGTCGTAGCTCAGGCCCTGGTAGATCTCGTCGACGATCGAGAAGCCGCCGCGCGCGCGTACCGCTTCGACGATCCGCTTCATTTCGTCCGGCTCGATCGACGTGCCGGTCGGGTTCGACGGCGACGCGAGCAGCACGCCGCGCGTGCGCTCGCTCCATCGTTGCTTCACGTCGTCCGAGGTCAGCTGGAAGCGGGCGTCGGGGCCGCTCGGCACGAGCACTGCGCGTCCTTCGGCGGCCGCGACGAAGTGGCGGTTGCACGGGTAGGACGGATCGGGCATCAGCACTTCGTCGTCGCGGCCCACGAGCGCGAGACAGGCAAGCAGCAGCGCGGCCGATGCGCCCGCCGTCACGACGATCCGCTCCGGCGCGATCGTGAGCCCGTAGGCCCGCGCGTAGTGCGCGGCAATCGCTTCGCGCAGCGGCGCGATGCCGAGCGCGCTCGTATATTGCGTGACGCCCTGACGCAGCGCGGCGGTCGCCGCGTCGATAACGGGCTCGGGCGCGGTGAAGTCCGGTTCGCCGATCCCCATGTGGATGATGTCGCGGCCCGTGCGTTCGAGCTGCACGGCCTCCTTGACGAGTTCCATCACGTAGAACGGTTCGATCGCGTCGACGCGCGACGCAAGCCGGATGAGCGAATCGGCGGCGGTATTCATCGTTGAATCGGGCAAGGTGACGCGCAAGGAAAACGGGCGCCGAAGCGCCCGCGGGGTGTCATGCGTTGCGGCGGACCTGGATCTCGGCCGAACGCAGCGTGACGGCCAGCTTGTCGAGCACGCCGTTGACGTACTTGTAGCCGTCCGAGCCGCCGAACGTCTTCGCGAGTTCCACGGCCTCGTTGATGACGACGCGGTACGGCGTTTCGATCTGGTGCTTGAGTTCGAACGTCGCGATCAACAGCACCGCGCGTTCGACCGGCGACAACTGGTCGATCGGCCGGTCGAGGCTGGGCGTCAACGCTTCCGCCAGTTCCGCGTGGTCGCGGATCACGCCGTGCAGGATCGTATCGAGCAATTCCTTGTCGGCTTTGTCGTAACCCTGCGCGCCGCGCAGCTGCGCGTCGATTTCGCCCGGGGACGCATTCGACAGCAGCCACTGGTAAAGGCCTTGCGTCGCCAGCTCGCGCGATTGTCGGCGGGCGCTCTTCTTCATGCGCGCTCCTCCTCGTCTTCCTCGTCTTCGTCTTCTTCGTCGTCGCTCAACTGGTCGAGCGTCATCGTGAGATTGGCCATCTCGACCGCCACGCGCGCGGCGTCGCGGCCCTTTTCGGTCATCCGCGCGATGGCTTGCTCGTCGGTGTCGGTGGTGAGCACCGCGTTCGCGATCGGCGTGTTGAAATCGAGCGCGAGGCGGGTGATGCCCGCGCCGCTTTCGTTCGACACGAGTTCGAAGTGATAGGTCTCGCCGCGGATCACCGCGCCGAGCGCGATCAGCGCGTCGAACTGGTTGCTTTCCGCGAGCTTTTGCAGCGCGAGCGGGATTTCGAGCGCGCCGGGGACGGTGACGAGCAGCACGTCTTCGCCGGACACGCCCAGGCGTTCCAGCTCCTCGACGCACGCGTCGGCGAGGCCGTTGCAAACCGGCTCGTTGAAGCGCGATTGCACGATGCCGATCCGCAGGCCGTCGCCTTCGAGATTCGGTTGGTATTGTCCGATTTCCATATTCTTTCCGTAGTTTGGGTGAGCGGTTGTTAGGTCTGCAGCAAGCGCTGAAACGCAGTCTGATGCAACGTGAAACCGTTATGCGCGCGACGCCGGCGCGGCATCCGCCGCGCCCTGGCCGCACGTCGACGCGGCGCCGCCGGGCATCGGCACGAAGCCGGTGACCTCGAGGCCGTAGCCCGACATGCTGCCGAGCTTGCGCGGGTTCGACAGCACCTGCATCTTGCCGACGCCGACATCGCGCAGGATCTGCGCGCCGATGCCGAACGTCTTGAAATCGACCGGTCGGCGTTTCAGCACGGCCGCCTTTTCTTCCTCGTCGAACGCCTTGAAGACGTCGACCAGATGTTCCTTCGAATCGCCGCAGTTCAGCAGCACGATCACGCCGAGTTCGCGGGCGGCGATGTCCTTCATCGCGGCGTCGAGCGTCCACGAATGGGTGGACACGCCGGTTTCGAGCAGATCGAGCACCGACAGCGGTTCGTGAACGCGCACCGGCGTCTCGGTGTCCGGCGACGGCGTGCCGCGCACCAGCGCGATATGTGGCGAGCCGCTCGGCTGGTCGCGGTACAGCACCGCCCTGAACGCGCCGTGCGCCGTCTGCATCGTGCGCTCGGCGACGCGCTCGATGATCGACTCGGTGCGGCTGCGGTAGTGGATCAGATCGGCGATGGTGCCGATCTTGAGGCCGTGTTCGTGCGCGAACTCGATCAGGTCCGGCAGGCGCGCCATCGTGCCGTCGTCCTTGATGATTTCGCAGATCACCGCGGCGGGCGTGAGGCCCGCGAGCGCGGTGAGGTCGCAGCCGGCCTCGGTATGGCCCGCGCGCACCAGCACGCCGCCCGGCTGCGCCATGATCGGGAACACGTGACCCGGCTGCACGATCTGGTCGGCGCGGGTGTCGTGCGCGACCGCGGTGGCGATCGTGCGGGCGCGGTCGGCGGCCGAGATGCCCGTCGTCACGCCTTCGGCCGCCTCGATGCTGACGGTGAACGCGGTACCGTACTGGGTGCCGTTGCGGTACGTCATCAGCGGCAGGTTCAACTGCTTGCAGCGGTCCTGCGTCAGCGTGAGGCAAACCAGGCCGCGGCCGTAGCGGGCCATGAAGTTGATCGCTTCCGGCGTGACGAATTCGGCGGCGAGCACCAGGTCGCCTTCGTTTTCGCGGTCTTCTTCGTCGACCAGGATCACCATCCGGCCGGCTTTCAGCTCGGCGATGATGTCGGGCGTGGAGGCGAGCGTCATAAAAAGGTCGGAACAGAGGAAAGCGCGTATTTTACGCCACCCCGGACCGGTTTTCGCCGCGACCGGGCCCGTTGGCCGAAACGCCTGTCCGGCGAGCCGCCGAATCGGGACCGCGAACGACCGGGGCGGCACCGGTGGATCGGGGCGGCGAGGCGGGGTGTGGCGGAGAGCGTGTCCCCGGCGCCGCCCCGGCTGCGGGATTCCGGATCGAGCGGGCGGGTCGCGCGCCTATTCTTCCGATCTATAGCGGC
This sequence comes from Burkholderia alba, assembly GCF_034721475.1. NCBI lineage: Bacteria > Pseudomonadati > Pseudomonadota > Betaproteobacteria > Burkholderiales > Burkholderiaceae > Burkholderia > Burkholderia alba. Next base: position 91,267 of record NZ_JAWJWL010000003.1, read on the forward strand.
GGCGAGTCGGGACGGCCACCGATCGAAACGTGCGTTGTCGATCCGACGGTCGGCATCAGCCCGCCGGCAGGCCGGGAATGGCCACGCCGAAGGTCTGCAGCAGCAGCACCGCGTTCAGCCCGAGGATGACGATCGTCGCGGCGACCGCCGCGACATCGGTCAGCCGGCCGTTGGCGAACTCGCCCATGATGTCCCGGCGGCGGGTGAACAGCACGAGCGCCAGCATCGGGATCGGCAGCGCGAAGGACAGCACCACCTGACTGATCACGAGCGCCTGCGTCGCGTTCACGCCGAGGCCGACCACCACGAAGGCCGGCACCATCGTCACGAGTCGCCGCACCCAGATCGGAATCCGGAAGCCGACGAAACCCTGCATGATCATCTGCCCGGCCATCGTGCCGACCACCGAGCTGGAAATCCCCGAACTGATCAGCGACACCAGGAAGATGCCCGCGGCGCTCGCGCCGAGCAGCGGCGTCAGCGTGTGATAGGCGGTCTCGATTTCCGCGACGTCCGGATAGCCGGCATGAAAGGCGGCGCTCGCCATGATCACCATCGCCATGTTGACGAGGCCCGCGATCGACAGCGCGACGATCACCTCGCGATTCGAGAAGCGCACCAGCGCGCGGTGTTCATGCGCGTCGCGCCCTTGCGTGCGGTCCTGGGTCAGGCCGGAGTGCAGGTAGATCGCGTGCGGCATCACGGTCGCGCCGACGATGCCCACCGAGATCGTCAGCGCCGCGCCGTTCGGCATCGCCGGCAGGATGGTGTGCAGTGCCACCTGGCCCCATGCCACCGGCGCGATGAACATCTCGATCAGGTAGCACACGCCGATCACCGCGACGAGCGTGCCGATGATGAGCTCCATCGGCCGGAAGCCGTTCTTCTCGAACACCAGGATGCCGTAGGTCGCGACGGCGGTCACGCCCATGCCGGCGAGCAGCGGCATCTTGAACAGCAGCGCGAGACCGATCGCGCCGCCGAGGAATTCGGCGAGGTCGGTCGCCATCGCCGCGATTTCGCTGACGCCCCACATCGCGTAGACGGCGGGGCGCGGGAATTGTTCGCGGCACAGCTCGGCCAGGTTGCGGCCGGTGACGATTCCGAGCTTGGCCGAGAGCGCCTGGAACAGCATCGCGATCACGTTGGCCATCAGCACGACCCACAGCAGCGTGTAGCCGAACTGCGAGCCGGCCTGGATATTGGTCGCGAAATTGCCGGGGTCCATGTAGGCGATCGATGCGATCACCGCGGGGCCGGCGAACAGCAGCGCGGAACGCAGCCCGCCGCGCCTGCCGGCCAGCACCTCGCGGATGCCGCGCGTGGTGCGCTCGGTCAGGGAGGATTTGCTGCTCGCACTCGGCATGGGTGCTCTCTGGGCCCGGAATCGATGTGTCGATGCTATCACTCCAGAGGAAAGTCGACGCGGACGCGCGGCGCGTCTCGGTGGTGTGCTTCATGCGACGCCGTTCGACGACGGTCCGCACCTCGCATCGAGGCGCGACGAGTGAAGGGCCTGGTGGTCGACCGCGGCGATATCCCGTCTGCGCTCGGAATCCGCCCGCCGTCGCTTCTCGAACATTCGCGCGTCGTGTTTGCGGGCCATGCGTGGGCGCTTAACGGTGCCGATGACGGGCTGTACCCGGCGACTTCATTCGTTTCGCGACCGGCAGGCGCCGCATGCGGCGGCGGCGTCTCATCGCCGCCTGTCCGCAGCGACACCGCGCGGCCGTTTCAGTTCTGAAACCATTTCGATCGATCCACGGCTGCGCGGCGCGACGGCGCCAACCCCGGCGGGCAGTGGCACGGTACATGCGTCACCACGGGATGCCGCGCGCGGCGTAGCCGGGCCTGCGCCCGCTGCCCACGGCCGGCACGATGCCCCGGTCTGCATCGCCTTTCGTCGGACCTCGCGCGCAGATGCGATGCGCGTCGCGTCCCCAGCGCCTGCACGCCCGGGTGGATGACATCGCAGTCGATTTCCGTTCGGGAGGCGTCATGTTCGCCACACGTATGGCCGGATTGTCCTCGGTGGCCGTGGGACTGGGGTTTTTGTGCGGCGCGCTTCATGCGCAGCCGGTACCGCGCGTCGTGACGCAGGCGGTGGACGAGCGGGCGACCGTGACGCTGCCCGGCAACGTCCGGCCCGAGGCGACAGCCGCCAACGATCGCGGGCGCGTCGACGACACGCTGATGCTCGACCACATGCAATTGCTGCTGCAGCGGCCTGCGCAGACCGAGGCGGCGCTCGTGCGGCTGATCGATCAGCTGCACGATCCCGCATCGCCGACATTTCATCACTGGCTGACGGCCGACCAGTTCGGCGCCGAGTTCGGCCCGTCCGGCGCCGACGTGGCGGTCGTCACCGACTGGCTGACGCGGCACGGCTTCACGGTCGGTTCCGTGCAAAAGAGCGGCATGGTGATCGATTTCTCCGGTACCGCGGAGCAGGTGCGCACCGCCTTCGGCGCGGAAATGCATTACCTCGACGTGAACGGCAGCACGCACATCGCGAACATGAGCAATCCGCGCATTCCCGCCGCGCTCGCCCGCATCGTGAACGGGATCGTGTCGCTGCACGACTTCGTTCCGCATACGAATTTCAAGGCGCGCCCGTCGTATACGTTCACGAGCGGCGGCTCGACCTATCAGGCCGTCGTGCCGGCCGATCTCGCGACCATCTACAACTTCGGGCCGGCGTTCGCGTCGGGCTTGACCGGCCAGGGGCAGACGATCGTCGTGATCGAGGACACGAACGTCTACAACACGGCGGACTGGACGACCTTCCGGGCGACCTTCGGACTGTCGGGATACACGAGCGGATCGTTCACCCAGGTCCATCCCGCGCCGTCGAGCGGCGCCGGCAACTGCACCAATCCCGGCGTGGTCGCGGGCAACGAGATGGAGGCCGAACTCGATGCGCAATGGGCGAGCGCCGCCGCGCCGGGCGCGGCGATCGTGCTCGCGTCGTGCAAGGACACCCGCACCACGTTTGGCGGCCTGATCGCGTTGCAGAACCTGCTCAACGGCAGCGCGCCGCCGCCGATCGTCAGCATCAGCTACGGCGAATGCGAAGCGGAAAACGGCGCCTCGGCCAACGCGGCTTACTACGCCGCCTATCAGCAGGCGGCGGCGCTGGGGACCTCGGTGTTCGTGTCCGCCGGCGACGAAGGGGCGGCGAGCTGCGATGCCGATGCTTCGAAGGCGACGCACGGGATCGGGGTCAACGGGTTCGCGTCGACGCCGTACAACGTTGCGGTCGGCGGCACCGACTTCGGCGACACCTATGCCGGTACCAGCGCGACCTACTGGAGCGCGACCAACGGCTCGACCTATGGCTCGGCGCTGTCGTACGTCAACGAAATTCCGTGGAACGATTCCTGCGCGAGCACGCTGATCGCCACGAAGCTCGGCTATGCGACGACCTACGGATTCAACGGATTCTGCAACAGCTTCACCGGCCGCGAGGACTTCCAGACCACCGCGAGCGGCAGCGGCGGCCCGAGCGGCTGCGCGACCGGCGCGGCGGCCCGGACGGGCATTGTCGGCGGAACCTGCAAGGGATATGCGAAACCGTCGTGGCAGGCGCTCGTCGGCAATCCGTCCGACGGCGTGCGCGATCTGCCCGATGTCTCGCTGTTCGCCGCGAACGGCGTGTGGGGCCACTACTACGTGTTTTGCGATTCGGATCTGGCCGACGGCGGCGCGGCCTGCACCGGCGCGCCGAGCGGCTGGTCGGGTGCGGGCGGGACCTCGTTCGCGTCGCCCATCTGGGCCGGTATCCAGGCGCTCGTCAATCAGAAAATGGGCGCGAAACAAGGCAACCCGAATACCGTCCTTTATCCGCTCGCGGCGACGGAGTACGGCGCGGCGGGGAGCAGCGCGTGCAATTCGAGCAACGGCAAGAATGCCGGCGCCAGTTGCGTCTTCTACAACGTCACGCAAGGCGACATCGACGTGAACTGCAGCGGCTCGACCAACTGCTATATGCCGGGCGGCTTCGTGGGCGTGCTGTCGACGACCAGCAGCAGTTACCAGAAAGCGTATGGCACGGGAACGGGCTGGAATTTCGCGACGGGGATCGGCACGGTCAACGTGATGAACCTGTTGAGCGGCTGGTGAAAGCGTCGGAACCGTGAGCGGCGGGGGCCGGTGCCGCGATAGCGGATACCGGGCCATTCGAGGCTCGGTTCGGGAAGCGGGTGGAGCCTGGAGAGAACGCGCGGCGTTGCGGGCATGCTGCCGGGGGGCGTCGCCGTACCCCGGTGGGGCGTCGAGCGGTGTGCGAGCGCGCCGGCGTATCGCGCGCCCGGCGGGTTTCGGCCGAGCGCGCGAAGCTTCGCCACCCGGCCGGCGACGGCAGGACCAGACGGCTGCCCGGTCCGTTCGCCGTATTCGTATTACTCGCTGTCTTCCTTCAACTGCGGCAGCGCCGATGCTTCGCTCGGGGTCAGCAGGCCGACCTGGGCGTAGATGCGCAGCTTTTCGCGGGTATCGGTGATGTCGAGGTTGCGCATCGTCAGCTGGCCGATCCGGTCGCGCGGCGAGAAGGTCGACACGACCTTCTCCATCGACAGGCGTTCCGGCTGGTACGTGAGGTTCGGCGATTTCGTGCTGAGGATCGAGTAGTCGTTGCCGCGACGCAGTTCGATCTTCACTTCGCCGGTGACCGCGCGCGCGACCCAGCGCTGCGCGGTTTCGCGCAGCATGATCGCCTGCGGGTCGAACCAGCGGCCCTGGTACAGCAGCCGGCCCAGGCGGCGGCCGTTCTCGCGGTACTGTTCGATCGTGTCTTCGTTGTGGATGCCGGTGACGAGCCGCTCGTACGCGATGTACAGCAGCGCGAGCCCCGGCGCTTCATAGATGCCGCGGCTCTTCGCCTCGATGATCCGGTTCTCGATCTGGTCGCTCATGCCGAGGCCGTGGCGGCCGCCGATGCGGTTCGCTTCCAGCAGCAGCTCGACCGCATCCGTGAATTCGACGCCGTTGAGCGCGACCGGGCGGCCTTCCTCGAAGCGCACCGTCACTTCCTCGGCCGCGATCTTCACGTCGTCGCGCCAGAACGCGACGCCCATGATCGGGTTGACGATCTTGATGCCGCTTTCGAGGCTCTCGAGATCCTTTGCTTCGTGCGTCGCGCCGAGCAGGTTCGAATCGGTCGAGTAGGCCTTTTCCGCCGACATCTTGTACGCGAAGCCCGCCTGGCGCATGAACTCGGACATTTCCGCGCGGCCGCCCAGCTCGTCGATGAAGGTCTGGTCGAGCCACGGCTTGTAGATTTTCAGATCGGGGTTCACCAGCAGCCCGTAGCGGTAGAAGCGCTCGATGTCGTTGCCCTTGTAGGTGCTGCCGTCGCCCCAGATGTTGACGCCGTCTTCCTTCATCGCGGCGACGAGCATCGTGCCCGTCACGGCGCGGCCGATCGGCGTCGTGTTGAAGTAGGTGACGCCGGCCGTCGAGATGTGGAACGCACCGCATTGCAGCGCCGCGATCCCTTCGGCGACGAGCTGCGCGCGGCAGTCGATCAGGCGTGCGCCCTGCGCGCCGTACTCGGTCGCGCGGCGCGGGATCTGCTCGTAGTCGTCCTCGTCGGGCTGGCCGAGGTTGGCGGTATAGGCATACGGCACCGCGCCTTTGAGCTTCATCCAGTGCAGTGCCGCGCTGGTGTCGAGGCCGCCGGAGAAGGCGATGCCGACCTTCTGGCCGGTCGGTAAGCTTTCAAGAATCGTCGTCATGAGGAAAACCGTTCAATCAAGGTCTGGATGGAGGGAATCTCGCGGAATCTGCAAGTATCGTCTGTGCCTGATATTGAGGCAAGCCCGGCGCACCGGCCGGACCGGGCCGCGCGGCGGGGCCGGCGGCCCCAAAGTCGACCGCTGAACGAGTTCGATATCGTCGGGAGAAAGGGGCGGACGGCCGCTTCGGCGGCGTATCGCAGACGCAGCGGGTCAGGACGGGGCGGCGCTTCGGCGAGGGTCGGATAGTCGCCGGTCGAGCCGTCGGCGCCGACTCGCGAAGGCGCGCCTGCTGTTCGCGCAGCTGTGGGGTCGGATCCGGGAGGTGCCGGCCTTCCCACGGAGCCGCCGGTTCTCGGGCACGCGGCAAGCGGGCGCCGGGAAGGGCGGTGGCGGAGAGGCTCATGCGGGGCCGCCGGCCGCGTGGGCGCCCCCGCATCGTGTGTCAGGCCGGCAGGAGCCGGTCGTATTCGTCGTGGAGGCGGCTCCAGCCGTCCCAGAACGTTGCGGGCGCCTCGCCGCTCGCGCGGGCCACGAGGATGTCGAGGTGCATGTGCCAGCCGGCGGCGACCTTCAGCCGCATCGAGCGTTCGGCCAGGCGGCGGTGGATCACGGTGAGCAGCACGTCGCTGCCGCGCGGCGCCAGTTCGAACGACACGTCGCCGCTGCCGCTCCAGGCGATCGCGAGTTTGCGCGGCGGGTCGAGTTCGGTGATCCGGCTCTGCATCCGGTGCTCGGCGGCGAAACCGGGCGGACGCCGGCCGGGCGGATCGCTCAGCGCGTCGTTGCGCCAGACCAGTTCGAACGGCGCGCCGGCCTGCAGCGTCATCTCGCCCGCCGCCAGCCACAGGCGGCGCAGGTCGCTGTCGACCAGATAGGCCCAGACGCGTTCGACCGGACCGGGCAGAAGGCGCTGGATCGTCAGGGTGGCGGGCTCGGTCAGCGTGCCGTAGGCGTTCGGCATGGCGGGTGCGTTCATCGATCGTCTCCTTCGGAGGGTGGGGGTGTGCGCGCGTCTTCGTCGCGCAGCAACTGTTCGAGCATGTCGAGACGCTGGGTCCAGAAACGCTCGTAAAAACTTAACCACGTGTGGGCGCTTGCAAGCGGGCCGGGTGCGAGCCGGCACAGATGCGTGCGGCCTCGCACCTCGCGCCGGATCAGCCCGGCGCGCTCCAGCGCCTTGATGTGCTTCGATGCTGCCGCGAGCGAGATCGCGAACGGCTCCGCGAGCTGGCCGACGGTCCGTTCGCCGCCGGCGAGTTCGCGCAGCATCCTCCGGCGCGTGGCATCGCCGAGCGCATGGAAGACGGCATCCAATTGAGTCGTTTCTAGTTCAACCATATGGTTGAGTATAGGAATGTCTACCCAGAAAGTAAACCAAAAGGTTGAATGATTGGCGGCGGGGTTTGCGGGAGATCGGGCGATACGTGTTTCCCGGAGGGACACGCTCTTCACGGGACGGTCGCCCTGTTCGCGCGTCCGGCGCGCCGATGGCAAGATCCGGAGCACGGCGCCGCCCCGCGCACGGACGCTGAAAAATTTTCGCGGCATGCACAATATTCCCGAGCCTGAAACGTCTTCAGGCGCATGGAACCCCTGCCCACTCCTCACACGATGACCGAACGAGACAGCGACATCACCGCGACCGTTTTGCGTGAGCGCGCGAGGCTCGGCAATTTCATCCGGCGCCGGGTGCGCGATCCGGGCGACGCGGAAGACATCCTGCAGGACGTCTTCCATGAATTCGTGCAGGCCTACCGGCTGCCGGCGCCGATCGAGCAGGCGAGTGCCTGGCTGTTTCGCGTCGCGCGTAACCGCATCGTCGACCGGTTTCGCAAGAAGAAGGCGCAGCCGTTGATCGCGAGCCCGGAGGCGGCGGACGACGCCGGCGACGAATATCGCCTCGATCTCGCGCTGCCGGCGCACGACGCGGATCCGGACGCGCTTTATGCGCGCTCCGTGCTGCTCGAAGCCCTGCAGGATGCGCTCGACGAACTGCCGCCGAATCAGCGCGACGTGTTCATCGCGCACGAACTGGGCGGGCGCAGTTTCAAGGAAATGGCGGCGGAGAGCGGCGTGGCGGTCAACACGCTGCTCGCGCGCAAACGCTATGCGGTCCTGCATCTGCGCGCGCGGCTGCAGACCACGTATGACGAACTCGATCTTTGAAGGAGTGGATGAATGACGTATCGAATCAGATGGGTGGGCAAGGTGTTGCTCGTGGCGGTCGGCGTGGGCGTGCTCGGGGTCGCGGTGATGCTGCTGTGGAACGGGGTGATGCCGGCGATCTTCGTCGGCGCGCGCGCGATCGGCTATTGGCAGGCGCTGGGGCTGCTGATCCTGAGCCGCATCCTGTTCGGCGGGTTTCGCGGACATGGCGGCTGGCACGGGCGGCGTCACTGGCGCAAATGGGAAGCGATGTCGCCCGAGGAGCGCGAGACGTTTCAGCAGGCCTGGCTGTCGCGCCGTGGCCGGGCCAGGGAGGAGTGAACATGCCGCGCGAAGCGTCGGGACGCGATTGCAGGCAGGACCCGGGCGTCATCGTGCCGGTGGTCGATCTGAAACGCTGCGAAGGCAAGGGCGATTGTCTGGCGGTGTGTCCGGAGCACGTGTTCGAGATCCGGCGCATCGACGATGCCGATTACCGGAACCTCGGCGCGATGCATCGCTTCAAGCTGCGCGTGCACGGCATGAAGGTGGCCTATACGCCGAATGCCGACGCGTGCCGGTCGTGCGGCCTGTGCGTGACGGCCTGCCCGGAGCGCGCGATCAAGCTGGCGCGCGCGACGCCGCCCGATGCCGGGTCGACCGGCTGAGGTTGCGCATCGGCAAGACCCGGCGCGGCACACATTCCACCCGTTCGACACGGAGAACCCATGTCACCCTCGAGCGCCGCACTGCTGAAGCGGCTTCATGAACAGAGCAACGATCAGGTCATGGGCCGCGCCCGCGCGCAGTTCCACGGGACGAACGAAGCGTTCCTGGCGCTTGCGCGGCAATACGAGGCGCTCGCGCCCAGATTGAAAGGGCGCTTCCTTGATGCGCACGGGCTGTCCACCGACGATTCCGAGGCATCGCAAGGGACGACGCTGTCGCTGGCCGTGTCGGAGCACATGGGGTGCTTCCTGCATCAGATGGTGCTGTCGCACCGGCCGTTGCGGATCCTCGAGCTGGGCAGTTCGTACGGCGTATCCACGCTGTATTTCGCGGAAGCGCTGCGGACGCTGGGCCGCGGCACCGTGATCGCGACCGAGAGGGATGCCGAGAAGTGCGCACACATCCGTGCGCACGTCGAGACAGCCGGGCTGGAGCGGTATGTGGACCTTCGCGAAGGCGATGTCTTCGAGACCGTCTCGGCGCTCGACAGTACGTTCGACATCGTGTTCATGGACATCTGGGCCAGTACATATCTCGCGTTGTTCAAGCGGATCGAAGGGCGGCTGCGGCCGGGCTCGATCGTGATCGCGGACAACATGTATACCGCCGGGGACGACGTACGGCCCTACAAGCGGTACGTCGATCGTCATCCCCGGTTTTCCAGCATGACCCTGGACTTCGAATCGGGCGTCGAGCTGACCGTCGCGCGGTAGGGTGTCGCGGGCGGGGCGAGTGATCGTTGTGGGAGGTCCGGCGGCATCCGCCGCAATCGGCGAGATCAGGCTCGCTCCGGTTGAGCAGGATCGGACCGACGTCGAGAGCGTCAAGTCCGAACACGGGCCGACAGGTGACGCGGGAACTCAAGAACGCCGACGCCATCGCATGACCCGTAGATATCCTGCCGGACAGCCGGGGTCTGAGCGCATCGCCGTCGTTGATCCGCGCGGACAGCTGGCCGGCCGTGGGCGGCGCGCCCCTCGAGCATGCGATCCGAAGCATCGCGGGGCGATTTCGATTTCGATCGACGTGATGCGGTTCTGCATCCCGCCGGTTGCAAGCGATCTTTCGTTCGATCTGGTTGGACTCGTGCGAATCGAAATGCCTGAAGTGCGCGAAGCGCGCTTGCCGCCCGGGCGTTCAAGTTTCGGTATCTGCTGCTTCCTGCGAGCTTCGGAGTGCCGTTCGGCATGCGTTGCGTATTCTCGCCTCGACGATGATCGATCTGCGGCGTTACCGCTGAAAGTCGACGTCGGTATGAGCAGCGTCGAGATGATGTTCGTGCCGTAAAGCATTGCATCCATGTCGTCGGCAATTCTGAAGCTTTTACGTGAAAGCCGCGCCGGACGGCTCAGGTCCGGTGGTGGCCGCGTCCCCCGCGGGCGAACCGCAAACCGCGGGCTATCCGGTCGAGCCCTAGGCATGTCCGAAATGCTGCTGAGGGTCCACCGCGATGACGGTGCTCCGTCGCTCTGCATCACGGAAACCGGCTTCGCGGTGCAGGAGGCCGCGCCGGCGGACGGCATGGTGGACGATACGCCGCGCGCGTCGTACCTGGCCAGCTATCTGGCCGAGGCGCTCTCCGCCTATCGGCAGGGCGTTCGATTGAAGGGCGTGTTCTGCCGGGCCGCGTTCGACAGTTGGGAATGGGCGAGCGGATTCACGAAGCAGTTCGGATTGATCCACGTCGATCAGTCCACGCAGACGCGCATGCCGACACGCTGCCTTGCCTACTATTCGCGCTGCATCGCCAGCAACACGGCAATGTAGTTGCTTGGCGCGGCGCACGTTGTTCGTGCGCCGCGGTTTCGGCGATCCGATGCGTGCGAGACCGTTCGTGCAGGAGGCGCCCGCCGTCGAAAATCGAATTACGCCACCGGCTTGTGGCCGTCCTGAGACGTCGACAGCATCCGCTCCACGTACCGCGCGATCAGATCGATCTCCAGATTCACCCGCGACCCGGCTTTCAGATGCCTCAGCGTCGTCACTTCGACGGTATGCGGGATCAGGTTGATCGAGAATTCGCAGCCGTCCGTGCGATCGTCGATCGAGTTGACGGTCAGGCTCACGCCGTTCACCGTGATCGACCCCTTGTACGCGAGATAGCGGCCAAGCTCGCGCGGCGCGAGCACGCGCAGTTCGTGCGACTCGCCGACCGGCGCGAAGTGCGTGACCGTGCCGAGCCCGTCGACGTGGCCCGACACCAGATGGCCGCCGAGCCTGTCGTGCGCGCGCAGTGCTTTCTCGAGGTTCACGTCGCCGGGCTCGGCGAGTCCCACCGTCTTGTTCAGGCTTTCGCGCGACACGTCGACGTCGAACGAGTTGGCGGTCTTGCCGATCGCGGTCATGCACGCGCCCTGGATCGAAATGCTGTCGCCGAGCGCGACATCGGCGAGGTCGAGCCCGCCCGCATGCACCGTGAGGCGCACGCCGGCATCGGGGCCTGCGCCGAGCGGCTGGATGGTTTCAATGCGGCCGACTGCCGCGACGATTCCGGTAAACATCGTGGTCGATTCCGTTCAGTGAGTGTCGGGGGCGGGCGCGAAGCGCGCGAGGATGCGCAGATCGTCGCCGACGCGTTCGATGCCGTGAAAGGCGAGCTGCACGCGCGCGTCGAGTGCCGTGGGCGCGGCCAGGTCGAACATGCCTGCCGCATCGGCGCCGAGCAGGCTCGGCGCGAGATAGACGAGCAGTTCGTCGACGCAGCGCTCGCGCAGCAGCGATCCGTTCAGCTTGTGGCCGGCCTCGACGTGCAGTTCGTTGAAGCCGCGCTGGCCGAGCGCGGCGAGCATCGCGGGAAGGTCGACTTTCCCGCGCGGGTTCGCGAGCGGCACGACTTCCGCGCCGCGCTCGCGCAGCACCGCCGCGCGCGCTTCGCCCGCCGCGTCGAGCGCGCCGCAGAAGATCAAGAGCGGCGCGCCGTCGAGCAGGCGCGCGTCGAGCGGCAGCTCGACCCGGCTGTCGACCAGCACGCGCTGAGGCTGGCGCGGCGTCTCGATGCCGCGCACGGTCAATTGCGGATCGTCCTCGCGCACGGTGCCGATGCCCGTCAGGATCGCGCACGCGCGGGCGCGCCACGCATGGCCGTCGGCACGGGCGGCCTCGCCCGTGATCCACTGGCTTTCGCCCGTCGGCAGCGCGGTGCGGCCGTCGAGCGACGCCGCCGTCTTCATCCGCACCCACGGGCGGCCGCGCGTCATCCGCGAGACGAAGCCGATGTTCAGCTCCTGCGCTTCCTGCGCGAGCAGACCGCAGCGCACGTCGATGCCCGCGTCGCGCAGCATCGTGAGGCCCCGTCCCGACACTTGCGGATTCGGGTCTTCCATCGCCGCGATCACCCGGCCGACGCGCGCGTCGATCAGCGCATGCGCGCACGGCGGCGTGCGGCCGAAATGGCTGCACGGCTCGAGCGTGACGTAGACGGTGGCATCCTGCAGGTCGTGGCCGTGCGAGCGGGCGTCCTTCAGCGCCTGCACCTCGGCGTGATCCTGGCCGGCCGGCTGCGTGAAGCCTTCGCCGATCACCTCGCCGTCCTTGACGATCACGCAGCCGACCCGCGGATTCGGCGTGGTCGTGTACATGCCGCGCGCCGCGAGCGCGAGCGCGCGCTGCATCTGAATGAAATCGCTGTCCGAGAACATCGGCGGCGGCTCCGGCGTCAAGCCGCGAGCGCGGCGAACGCGCGGCGCGCGGCGGCGAGCGTCGCGTCGACGATCGCATCGTCGTGCGTGCTCGACACGAAACCGGCCTCGTACGCGGACGGCGCGAAATACACGCCTTCGTCGAGCATCAGGTGGAAGAAGCGGTTGAAGCGCTCGATATCGCTCTTCGTGACGTCCGCGAAGCGCACCGGCACCTGTTCGGTGAAGTAGAGCCCGAACATCGCGCCGATCGAATCGGCGGCGAACGGTACGCCCGCCGCGCGCGCCTCGGCGGCGAGGCCGTCGGCGAGGCGCCGGGTCTGGCGCGTCAGCGCGTCGTAGAAGCCCGGCGCTTGGATCAGCTTGAGTGTCTTCAAGCCCGCGGCGACCGCGATCGGGTTGCCGGACAGCGTGCCGGCCTGGTAGACGCCGCCGAGCGGCGCGAGGTGGGCCATGATGTCGCGGCGGCCGCCGAACGCGGCGGCCGGCATGCCGCCGCCGATCACCTTGCCGAGGCAGGTGAGGTCGGGCCGGATGCCGTAGTGTTCCTGCGCGCCGCCGAGCGCGACGCGGAATCCGCACATCACCTCGTCGAAGATCAGCACGGCGCCGTGCCGCGTGCACAGCGCGCGCAGCGCGTCGAGGAATTCGGGCGTGCCGCGCACGAGATTCATGTTGCCCGCGACCGGCTCGACGATCACGGCGGCGATCTCGTCGCCGAATGCGGCGAATGCCTCTTCGAGCGCGGCGACGTTGTTGTATTCGAGCACCGTCGTATGTTTCGCGATGTCGGCGGGGACGCCGGCCGAGGTCGGATTGCCGAACGTGAGGAGGCCCGAGCCCGCCTTCACGAGCAGGCTGTCCGCGTGGCCGTGGTAGCAGCCCTCGAACTTGACGATCCGGCTGCGGTCCGTGAAGCCGCGCGCGAGGCGCAGCGCGCTCATCGTCGCCTCGGTGCCGCTCGACACCATCCGCACCTGCTCGATCGACAGCACCAGCTTGCAGATCTCCTCGGCGATCTCGATCTCGGCCTCGGTCGGCGCGCCGAACGAGAAGCCGTCGGCGAGCACCCGCTGCACGGCTTCGAGCACCTCGGGATGGACGTGGCCGACGATCATCGGCCCCCACGAGCCGATGTAGTCGATGTAGCGCTTGCCGTCGGCATCCCAGAAGTACGGACCTTGCGCGCGCGTGATGAAGCGCGGCGTGCCGCCGACCGAGCGAAACGCCCGCACGGGCGAATTGACGCCGCCCGGAATGGTTTGCTGGGCGCGTTCGAAGAGGATCTGATTGTTCGACATGAATTGAGACCTGCGAGAGAGGGCGGGACGGGCGCGGACGGCGCGCCGCGGCTCGCGTCGGGCGAAAAACGATCTTTCGATTGTACCGGAGACGCGCCGAACCGGCCCCCGGGCGGCCGTGCGGCGCTTCGGCGCGGGCGGCCGCTAGCTGCGCGGCGGCTTGCGCTTGCCGGTCAGCTCCGCCCAGCGCTTCTCGAGCGCGCCTTCCGCGACCGGCTTGATCGAGATGCCGGAGGTCTGCGCATCCCAGGTCTGCACCGAGAACGGGTGGATCCGCAGCGCGTCGCGGGGGATCACGACCTCGTGGTGGCCGTCGACCAGCCAGTCGTAGACGAAATCGATGCACAGCCGGTAGCCGCGCTTCCTGTCCGGATCGGGCACCTCGTAGGGCGCCCGGGTCACATAGCCCGAGCCGAACACGCCTTTCGGCTCCTTCGCGACCCGGTGCAGGAACACCCGGTCGCCCGGCAGGATGCTGCGCGAGAAGCCGCAGCCCCATACGTCCGCGACCGCCTCGCCCGACTTCACGCGCGCGGCGGCCTCGGGCAGGTCGGGCCACGGCCATTTCTTGGGGCTCCAGATCAGCAGGAAGGCAGTCATATCGAAGGCTCGCGGCGGATTCGCCAGCGTAAAAAATGGCGAGCTTAACCGATGCCCGCCCGATGCGGCTTCGGCGAGGGCTGAAAGGGGCGCGTACAATTGTCGCCTCGAGGCGGCCTGTCGGGCCGCCGGTTCGCCGTGCCCGACCGGGCTTCGCGCCGTGCGGCGCCCCGGCCGCTTCTTTCTGGATTCCCATGTCTCATGTCGTCAGACGCCGGCCCGATGGCCGGCTGATCCTGCTGCTGGGCGCGCTTGCCGCCTGCGGGCCGATCGCCACCGATATGTACCTGCCGAGCCTGCCGTCGATCGCCGACGGTTTCGGCGTCAGCGCGGCCGCCGCGCAGCGCACGCTCACCAGCTTCATGGCCGGCTTCTCGATCGGGATGCTGCTGTACGGGCCGCTGTCCGACACCTACGGCCGCCGGCCGGTGCTGCTGGGCGGCATCGCGCTGTTCACGCTCGCGAGCATCGGCTGCGTCGTTTCGACGTCGGTCGACATGCTGATCATGGTGCGCTTCATGCAGGCGCTCGGTGCCGGCGCGGCGTCGGTGCTGTCCCGCGCGATCGCCCGCGACGCGCACGAGCCGACCGACGCGGCGAAGGTGCTGTCGATGGTCGCGATCGTCACGGCGGTCGGGCCGCTGCTCGCACCGCTGCTCGGCGGACAGATCCTGCGCGTCGCCGGCTGGCGCGCGGTGTTCGTCGTGCTCACGCTGTTCGGCGCGGTATGCGCGGTGACCGCGTTTCTGCGCGTGCCGGAGACCTGGCCGCGCGAGCGGCGTGCCAGTTCGGCGGTGCTGCGCTCGTTCGCGGCATACGGCCGGATCCTGTCCGATCCGGTCGCGTGGGGGCACATGCTGTGCGGCGGGATGGCGTTCGCGGCGATGTTCTCGTACATCACCGCGACGCCGTTCGTCTACATCGATTATTTCCACGTGTCGCCGCAGCATTACGGGCTGCTGTTCGGATTGAACGTCGTCGGCATCATGATCGGCAACTTCATGAACACGCGCCTCGTCGGCCGGCTCGGCGCGCTGCGGATCATCGCGGGCGCGTCGCTGGTCAGCGGCATCGCGTCGCTCGCCGTCGCGCTGGTCGCGATAACGGGGTGGGGCGGGTTGTGGTCGATCGTCGTATGTCTGTTCTTCGTCGTCGGCGTGGTCGGGATCCTGTCCGCGAACTGCACGACCGACCTGATGCTGCGCTATCCGCACAACGCGGGCGCCGCGGCGGCCGTGTTCGGCGCGATGCAGCTGGCGCTCGGCGCCGTGGCGAGCGTCGCGATCGGCGCGATGGCCGACGGGACACCGTTCGGGATGGGCGTGACGATCGGCGCGATCGGCGTGCTGTGTCTCGTCGGACGGATGCTGGTGCTGCGCTGGCACGGCTGGCCCGTCGGGCGCGACTGAGCGCGCCGGCCGGGCGGATCGGCCGACCGGAACAACGCCTGAAAAAAGAAAATGCCGCCGGGTCGATTCGACCCGGCGGCGTTTTTCATGCCGCGCCGCGCGGGCGGACCGTCAGTCGCGCGCCGCCGGCGCCGCGCCGTGGCTCAGCCAGTCGAGCACGTCGGCGGTTTCCTCGTCGGCGCCCGCGCGCGCCTTTGCCTGCGCGACGGCCTCGGCCAGCTCCGCGTTCGGCGACGCGCGGCGGATCGCGACGCCCACCGCGAGGATGTCGATCATCACGAGATGCAGGATGCGCGAGATCATCGACAACTGCGATTCGCGCATCTCGATGTGATCCGTCTCGAGCGCCACGGTCGCGCGCTTCGCGAGCGGCGTGTTGCTCGACGTGATCGCGATCACCTTCGCACCCGCCTGCATCGCGACGTCGAGCACGCGCAGCAGCTCGGGCGCGCGGCCCGACTTCGACACCGCGACGATCACGTCGCCCTTGCCGAGCAGCGCCGCCGATGCCGCCTGCATGTACAGGTCGCCGTAGGCGATGGTCGGAATGCCGAAGCGGAAGAACTTGTAGTGCGCGTCCTGCGCGACGATGTTCGAATTGCCGAGCCCGTAGAACTCGATGCGCCGCGCATTGTTCAGGATGTCGATCGCATGCTCGACGTGCTCGAAATTCAGATGCTCGCGCAGCTGCAGGATCGCCGACACGGTGTTGTCGAGCACCTTGGCGCCGAAATCGGTCGCGGTGTCGCCGAGGTGCACCTGGCTGTGGCTCATCGGGATCGTGCCGGTCAGGCCGGTCGCGAGCTTCAGCTTGAAGTCGGACAAGCCCTGGCAGCCGAGCGAGCGGCAAAAGCGGATCACGGTCGGCTGGCTCACGTCGGCCTTGCGCGCGATGTCGATGATCGGGTCGTTGATGATCGAGCGCGGATGATTGAGCGCGAGATCGGCGACGCGCCGCTCGGCGGGCGTCAGCGCGTCGCGCATCTGGCGGATCCGCTCGAACACCGCCGACGACGCGCCGCCCGAGCGGTTCGACAGCTGCTCGGCGAGGATCGCCGATACGCCGAGGAACGCCGGGTATTCGGCGGTGATCAGGTAGGTGGGCACGTTCGCCAGGTAGGCTTCGAAGCGGCCTTTCGCCTCGAAGCGCGCGCGGAACGGCGAGCGCATGAACAGCTCGCCGAGCCGCGGCACCACGCCGCCGCCGATATACACGCCGCCGAGCGAGCCGAGCGTGACCGCGAGATTGCCGGCGAAGGTGCCGAGGATCGCGCAGAAGCACTCGACCGTTTCCAGCGCGAGATCGTCGCCGGCATGCGCGCGCTCGACGATCTCGGCCGTATCGACCGTCGCCGCGACGCGCTTCTTGTCGCGCGCGGCGAGCGCGCGGTAGATGATCTCCATGCCGGGGCCGGCGCAGACGCGCTCGAATGACACGTGCGGGAATTTCTTGCGCGCGTACTGCAGCACCAGGTCCTCGCGCTCGTCCATCGGCGCGAACGACGCGTGGCCGCCTTCGCTGCCGAGCGCGATCCAGCGGTCGTCGGCCGGGATCAGCCCGGACACGCCGAGGCCGGTGCCGGGGCCCATCAGCCCGATCACGCTGTTCTGGCGGCGCGTGCCGCCGCCGATCTGCAGCCGCTGCGCGTCGGTCAGGCCGGGCAGCGCCATCGCGAGCGCGGTGAAATCGTTGACGACCAGCAGCGTGTCGAAGCCGAGCGCGCGCCGCGTCGCCTCGATCGAGAAGCTCCAGTTGTGGTTGGTCATGCTGACCTGATCGCCGTCGACCGGATTGGCGATCGCGATCGCCGCGTGGTTCACGCGGCCGATCTTCACGTCCTTCAGATACTTGCGGATCGCGTCGGTGAGCGTCGGATAGTCGGCGCCGGGATACACGCGGATCTGCGTGATCTCGCCCGGACCGGTTTCGAGCGCGAAGCGGGCATTGGTGCCGCCGACGTCGGCCAATAGGCGCGGGCCGTCGGCGTGCTGGCTCGGGACGGCCTTAGTTTGCACACCAGTAGACATCGAGCTTTGTCCCCTTGTCGTTGGCCAGTTTCGAAATGGCGTTCTGTT
This sequence comes from Burkholderia alba, assembly GCF_034721475.1. Classification (NCBI taxonomy): domain Bacteria; kingdom Pseudomonadati; phylum Pseudomonadota; class Betaproteobacteria; order Burkholderiales; family Burkholderiaceae; genus Burkholderia; species Burkholderia alba. The sequence goes on from NZ_JAWJWL010000003.1 coordinate 108,903, forward strand.
GCGGCGCGGCCGCGGCGGCGTCGAGCACCGCGCGCTTGTTCGCGCCCGCGATCAGCAGGAACAGCCGGTCGATGCGCTTCAGCGCGTCGAGCGAGAAGCTCACGCGCGGATGCGGCGCCGCGCCGGGATGCACGGCGACGAAGCGCTCGGCGGTCGAGACGGCATGGTCCCATTCGGGTGCGTCGGCGAAGATCGACGCGGTGTGGCCGTCCTCGCCCATGCCCAGCACGCCGACGTTCGGTAGCCGGTGCGCGGGGTTCGCATTCAGCGCGGCGATCTGCGCATCGAGCGCGACGCGCGTGTCGACGAGCGGCAGGAAGCGCGCGCCGGCGGCGGCGTTCTGCAGCAGCGTGTCGCGCACGAGACGGGCGTTGCTCGCAGGGTCGGATTCGGGTACCCAGCGGTCGTCGATCAGCGTGACGTCGACGCGGGACCAGTCGAACGCGACGCCCGACAGGGTCTGCAGGAACGGTCGCGGACTCGTGCCGCCCGACACCGCGAGCGTCGCGCCTGCATGCTGAGCCAGCGACGCTTGCAGCGCCGCGCTCACTGCCTGCGCGAGCGCCTCGGTCTGCGCGCGCGGGCTTTCGAAAGCGTGAAACTCGATCACTTCTCCTCCAGGCTGCTTTTATTGAATTCGGTGGACTGCGGGTGCTGCTGCGCGCGCGGCGGGGCGGGCCGCGCGCACCGGCGGATCAGTTTTCTTCTTCGAGCCAGCAGGTGCCGTGCTGCGCGAGCATCGCGCTCGCGGCGGCCGGCCCCCAGGTGCCCGCCGCGTACGGCTTCGGCGGCTTGATCGAGGACGCCCATTCGTTGAGGATCGGCTCGACCCAGCGCCATGCGGCTTCCTGCTCGTCGCGCCGCACGAACAGCGCGAGGCGGCCGTTGATCACGTCGAGCAGCAGGCGCTGGTACGCCTCCATCTGGCCTTCCTTGAAGAACTGGTCGAACGCGAGGTCCAGGTGCACGCTCGCGAGGTTCATCCCTTCGCCGGGCTGCTTCGCGAGGCAGTAGAGACGGATCGACTCGTTCGGCTGCAGGCGGATCACCAGGCGATTCGCGCCGGGGCGCAGCGCGGTGGGGCCGAGCGCGGAGTGCGGCACAGGACGGAAGTTGACGACGATCTCGGCGACCCGGTCGGCGAGACGCTTGCCGGTGCGCAGGAAGAACGGCACGCCGGCCCAGCGCCAGTTCTCGATCTCGACCTTCAGCGCGACGAAGGTCTCGGTCGCGCTGTCGGGCTTCACGCCTTTCTCGGTCGCATAGGCGGGCACCTGGGTGCCCTTGATCACGCCCGCGTGGTACTGACCGCGCACCGCGACCTTGCCGATGTCGCGCGGGTCGATCGGCTTCAGCGCGCGCAGCACGCGCAGCTTCTCGTCGCGCACCGAGTCGGAATCCATCGAGTGGGGCGGCTCCATCGCGACGATCGACAGCAACTGCAGCAGGTGGTTCTGCACCATGTCGCGCAGCGCGCCGGTGTTGTCGTAGAAATCGCCGCGCGCCTCGACGCCGAGCTCTTCCGCGATCGTGATCTGGATGCTCTCGACCCATTCGCGGCGCCACAGCGGCTCGAACAGCGCGTTGCCGAAGCGCAGCGCGAGCAGGTTCTGCACCGGCTCCTTGCCGAGGTAGTGGTCGATCCGGTAGATCTGGTCTTCCGCGAAGATCTCGCCGACCGCGTCGTTGATCGCGTTCGACGAGCGCAGGTCGTAGCCGAGCGGCTTCTCCAGCACGATGCGCGCGCCTTCGTTGAGGCCGACCGCGGCGAGCGCCTTGCAGATCGGCTCGAACAGCGACGGCCCGGTCGCGAGGTAGAACACGCGGATGCCGGACAGCTTGTCGACCGTGTCGCGCAGCAGTGCGTAATCTTCCGCACGGCCGAGGTCGAGCTTTACATAGACGATACGGTCGAGAAAGCTGCGCCAGCTCGCGTCGTCGAACGCGCTGCCGGCCGCTTTCGCCGCGTGCGCCTTGACGTGCTCGTCGATCCACTGGAGATAGCCGTCGCGGTCCGCCGCGTGACGGGCCACCGCGACGATCTTGCCGGCTTCGGACAGCATGTTCGCGCGGTGCGCCTCGTAGAGCGCCGGCAGAATCTTGCGCATCGACAAGTCGCCGGTGCCGCCGAAAAGAACGAAGGTGAAGCTGGAATCGGTATGCATGTGTCTCCGCCGGGTTCGGGTGGCCGCAAAGCAAGCCGTAGTGCGATAAAAATATTTTTGACACTGAATTGTAGTTTAACTACAATCCGCCGCAAGGGGTAGCACCCAATCGAAGAAAAAGAAGCGCACGGTATCGAAGAGGCGCGATCTTCGGCTGGGGCATGCGGCGTGCGGTGCACGCCGAGTGTCGAATGTTATCGGACATTGGTGGTGCGCATATTTCGCCCGCGCCGCATGTCGCTGCACCCTGGGTTCGAGCCGCGCCGCGGCGAGAGCCGGAATCACAAGAGGAGACAATCGTTGAATCTCAAGCCACTCAGTTCCTAAGAGCCCGCGGCCGGTGTCGGCCCGCACGCATCGCATGCGTCGTTCGCGGCTCGATTCCCCCGCATTTCACGTATGTCCGGTAGAACCCGGCTTTCGCGTACGCTCGAAAGCCTTACGAGTTGATTCAGTCTGGAGGAGATAAGTAATGAAAGTTCGCGCGATCATGGGGGCGCTGTGCGCCGCAGGTCTGATGCTCGGCGCCGCGGCGGCGCAGGCGGCTGAAAACGTCACCGTGCTGCACTGGTGGACGTCGGGCGGCGAGTCGAAAGCCGTCGGCGTGCTGAAGGACGACCTGCAGAAGCAGGGCTACGTATGGAAGGATTTCGCGGTGGCGGGCGGCGCGGGCGCCGCGGCCATGACCGCGCTGAAGACCAAGGTGATCAGCGGCGATGCGCCGTCGGCCGCGCAGATCAAGGGTCCGCTGATCCAGGATTGGGCGGACCAGGGCGTGCTGGTCAATATCGATTCGGTCGCGGGCGACTGGAAGCAGAACCTGCCGCCGGAAATCGACAAGATCATCCGCTACAAGGGTAACGTCGTCGCGGTGCCGTTCTCGGTGCACCGCGTGAACTGGCTGTACATCAACAAGGCCGCGCTCGACAAGATCGGCGCGAAGGTGCCCACCACGTGGCCGGAATTCTTCCAGGTCGCCGACAAGCTGAAGGCGGCCGGCATTCAGCCGGTCGCGATGGGCGGCCAGCCGTGGCAGGATCTGACGCTGTGGGAAGACGTCGTGCTGTCGCAGGGTCCGGCGTTCTACAAGAAGGCGCTGGTCGATCTCGACCAGGCGACGCTCACGTCGCCGCAGATGCTCGACGTGTTCAACACGGTGCGCCGGATCCAGGGCTACTTCGACAACGGCCGCAACGGCCGCGACTGGAACCTGGCGACCGCGATGGTCATCAACGGCAAGGCCGGCATGCAGTTCATGGGCGACTGGGCGAAGGGCGAGTTCGAGAGCGCCGGCAAGAAGGCGGGCAAGGACTACATCTGCGCGGCGGTCCCGGGCACCGCGCATTCGTTCACGTTCAACGTCGATTCGTTCGTGTTCTTCCAGCAGAAGGGCCAGAAGACGGCCACGCCGGGCCAGCTGGCGCTCGCGAAGACGGTCATGACGCCCGATTTCCAGGAGCAGTTCAGCCTGCTGAAAGGGTCGGTGCCGGTGCGCCTCGGCGTGAAGATGGACAAGTTCGACGACTGCGCGAAGAAGTCCTATGCTGACGAGCAGACCGCGATCAAGTCGGGCGGCTTCGTGCCGTCGCTCGCGCACAGCATGGCGCAGAGCGATGCCACGGCGGGCGCGATCACCGATGTCGTGACGAAGTTCATGAACTCGTCGCAGGATTCGAAGAGCGCGGTGGCCGCGCTCGCGAAAGCCGCGAAGGTGAAGTAAGGGAGCGGATACGCCCGGTCGCGGCAGCGTCGCTTACCGGGCGTTTTCATATCCGTCTCGAACGGGCCGTGGCCGGCCCGCGCCGTATCCGACGCCGGCCCGGCCTCAGCCGAGCCAGGCGTTCTTGTTCCAGGAGTCGAATCAAGTGGCTGCCCCTCTTAGCGGAAACGGACCCAGCGCGGCTGCCGCCGCCCGTCGCACGTCGCCGCTGTCGGCGTTCGCCGATCGCTGGATTCCGAAGCTGGTGCTCGCGCCCAGCATCGCGATCGCCGTGGTGTTCATCTACGGCTTCATTGCCATCACCGGCTATCTGTCGCTGACGAATTCGCGCCTGCTGCCGAATTACGCGTTCGACGGCTTCGGCCGCTATACCGACCTGTTCCAGAACGACGTCTGGTGGACCTCCGCCGCGAACCTCGGCTGGTTCGGCATCCCGTTCATCGTGGTCTGCGTCGTGCTGGGCCTCTTTCTCGCGATCCTGCTCGACCAGCGGATCCGCAACGAAGGCGCGCTGCGCGCCGTGTTCCTGTATCCGATGGCGCTGTCGTTCATCGTGACGGGCACCGCATGGCAGTGGATCCTGAATCCCGGCCTCGGCCTCGAGAAGGTGATGCACGACTGGGGCTGGGCGAGCTTCTCGTTCGGCTGGCTCGACGATCCGGACAAGGCCATCTTCTGCGTCGTGATCGCGGCGGTGTGGCAGTCGACCGGCTTCGTGATGGCGCTGTTCCTCGCCGGCCTGCGCGGCGTGGACGCCGAAATCTTCAAGGCGGCGCAGGTGGACGGCGCGACGCTGCCCACCATCTACCGCAAGATCGTGATCCCGAGCATGCGTCCGGTGTTCTTCTCGGTGCTGCTGATCCTCTGCCACATCACGATCAAGACCTTCGACCTGGTCGTCGCGCTGACGGCGGGCGGGCCGGGCACGTCGTCGTCGCTGCCGGCGATGTTCATGTACACGTTTTCGTTCAACCGCGGGCAACTGGGCCTCGGCGCGGCATCGTCGGTGATGATGCTGGCGACCGTGGTGGCGGTGCTCGTGCCGCTGATGTATCTGGAATCGAGGAGCACGCGCAATGCAGCCTAAGATGACGATCAGCCGGGCCGTCATTTATGCGGCGCTGCTCCTGTTCGCGTTGTACTTCCTGTTTCCGATCTACGTGATGCTGTCGACGTCGTTCAAGGATCTCGACCAACTGCGCACCGGCAACCTGCTCACGCCGCCGACCCACTGGAGCTTCGATCCGTGGGTGAAGGCGTGGAGCGGCGCCTGCACGGGCGTGCGCTGCGACGGCATGAAGCCGTTCTTCTTCAATTCGATCGCGATGGTGATCCCGGCCGTGCTGATCTCGTCGATCGTCGGCGCGTTCAACGGCTACGTGCTCACGCACTGGCGCTTTCGCGGCGCGGACGCGCTGTTCACGATGCTGCTGGTCGGCTGCTTCATCCCGTTCCAGGTGATCCTGCTGCCGATGGCGCGCCTGCAGGGCATGCTGGGCCTCGCGAACACGACGACCGGCCTGGTGCTGGTGCACGTCGTGTACGGGATCGCGTTCACGACGATGTTCTTCCGCAACTTCTACGTGAGCGTGCCGGCCGAGCTGGTGAAGGCCGCGCGGATCGACGGCGCCGGCTTCTTCACGATCTTCACGAAGATCCTGCTGCCGGTGTCGCTGCCGATCTTCATGGTGTGCCTGATCTGGCAGTTCACGCAGATCTGGAACGACTTCCTGTTCGGGATCGTGTTCTCCGGCGTCGATTCGATGCCGATCACGGTGGCGCTGAACAACCTCGTCAACACGTCGACGGGCGTGAAGGAATACAACGTCGACATGGCGGGCGCGATCATCGCGGCGCTGCCGACGCTGCTCGTCTACGTGGTCGCCGGCCGCTACTTCGTGCGCGGCCTGACGGCGGGCGCGGTGAAGGGATAGGCGCGACCATCCACCCGAACCGCCGCGCGCGCCTCGCCCGCGCGGCGAACCGATAGGACATGGCGTGACGCTCACGCCGCACAGAGACAGAGGATTCACAGCATGGCAAGCCTTTCCATCCGTGACGTGTACAAGACCTACCCGAATGGGGTGCCGGTTCTGAAGGGTGTCGACATCGACATCGAGGACGGCCAGTTCCTGATTCTGGTCGGCGGCTCGGGCTGCGGGAAATCGACGCTGCTGAACATGATCGCGGGCCTCGAGACCGTGACGAGCGGCGAGATCCGCATCGACGGCAACGTCGTCAACGACCTGTCGCCGAAAGACCGCGATATCGCGATGGTGTTCCAGTCGTATGCGCTCTATCCGTCGATGACGGTGCGCGAGAACATCTCGTTCGGCCTCAATATCCGCAAGGTGCCGAAGCCGGAGCAGAAGCAGATCGTCGATCGCGTGTCGTCGATGCTGCAGATCGAGCACCTGCTCGAGCGCAAGCCGGGCCAGCTGTCGGGCGGCCAGCGCCAGCGGGTGGCGATGGGCCGCGCGCTGGCGCGCGATCCCGCGCTGTTCCTGTTCGACGAGCCGCTGTCGAACCTCGACGCGAAGCTGCGGATCGAGATGCGCTCGGAAATCAAGCTGCTGCATCAGCGTCTCGGCACGACGATCGTCTACGTGACGCACGACCAGATCGAGGCCATGACGCTCGGCGACCGCATCGCGGTGATGAAGGACGGCGTCGTCCAGCAGTTCGGCGCGCCGCAGGACATCTACGATTCGCCGTCGAACCTGTTCGTCGCGGGCTTCATCGGCGCGCCGCCGATGAACTTCATCAACGGCAAGCTGGTGGAGCAAGGCAGCGGCGTCGGGCTCGAGATCGACACCGGTCCGACGCGCGGCGTGCTCAACCTGCCGTTCGACGCGAAGCGGATGAACGGGCATGTCGGCCGCGACGTGATCCTCGGGCTGCGGCCGGAGCGCATCACCGACGCGCGCAGCGCGCACAGCGGCGAAGCGTCGGGGCTGCAGCCGATCGAAGTGACGGTCGACGTGACGGAGCCGACCGGCCCGGACACGCACGTGTTCGCGCAGGTGAACGGCAAGCGCATCGTGAGCCGCGTGCACCCGGCCGCCGACCCGCGTCCGCTGCAGAACCTGACGCTGCTGTTCGACGTGTCGAAGGCCGTGGTGTTCGACCCGGCGACGGAAGCGCGGATCGCGTGACGGCGGATGCCGCGCCCGCGCGGCGCGGCAGGCTCTGACAAGACGCGAGGCGCCCCGGTGGCCCTCGCGTTTTTTATTGCGGTCAGTGCGGCAGGCGCACGTCGAGCTTGTAGGTGACGAGGCGGGCGATCAGGATGAAGCCCGTGGCGAGCAGCACGCTGTAGACCGAATCGACCTGCAGCCAGACCAGCAGCAGATAGAACCAGCAGCCGACGAACGCGCAGGTCGCGTAGGGCCGGGAATCGCGCAGGATCAGCGGGATGTCGTTGCACAGCACGTCGCGGATGATGCCGCCGAACACCCCGGTGATGACGCCCATCATGACGGCGATGAAGTAGGGCATCTCGGCGTCGAGCGCGATCGACGTGCCGGAGATGCTGAAGATGCCCAGGCCGATCGCGTCGGCGACGAGCAGCATCCGCTCCGCGGACAGCCGCGACATCATCCTCAGTACCAGCGGCGCGAACAGCGCCAGCGCGAAGATCACGATCACGTAGTTCTGGTGCTCGACCCAGTAGAACGGGCGGCGCTCCAGCATGATGTCGCGCGCGGTGCCGCCGCCGAACGCGGTCGCCAGCGCGATGAAGAACGTGCCGACCGAATCGAGCCGGTTCTTGCGCGCCTCGACGAAGCCGGAGATCGCGAAGGCCAGCGTCGCGATCGCCTCCAGCACCGCGATCGCGAGCGTCAGTCTAGGGTGCGGCACGCGGCCCCCGTTCGCCCGGGGCGGGCGACGGCTGCAGCAGCACCAGCACCGCGCCCGCGCCGCCGTCGTGGCCGCGCGCCTGGCAGAACGCGATCACTTCTTCCTTCTGCACCAGCCATGCGCGCACCTTGCCTTTCAGCACCGGCTCCTTGCCGACCGAGCCGAGCCCCTTGCCGTGGATCACGCGCAGGCAGCGCAGCCCTTTCTTGACCGCTTCGCGGATGAATTCGGCGAGTGCCTCGCGGGCCTCGTCGCGGCGCATGCCGTGCAGGTCGAGCTGCGCCTGGACGATCCATGCGCCGCTGCGCAGCTTGCGCACCACCTCGCCGCTGATGCCGGGACGGTGGTAGTAGAGCGTTTCGTCGCTGTCGAGCAGCGTCTCCGGGTCGAACTCGTCGGAGAGCGTTTCCGACAGGACGGCTTCCTCGTCGCGCCGGGTCTGCTTGGGCACGGGCGGCGGCGGCACGCGGCCGGGCGTCGCCCGTTCGGGGGGCGTGAGCGGCGTGGTCGCGCCGATCTCGCGGCGGAACAGGTCGGCATCGGCGGCGGCTTCGCGCGCGGCCTTGCGGGTTTCGACGCGCTCGCGCTCGCGGCGCTCGGCGTCGCCCTTGAGCGCGCTGCGCAGCGCGCCGAGGCCCGCGAGGCCCTGGCCGCGCAGTTCGGTGTCGGCGGGCGCCGGCGCGGGGGCTGCTCGGGCCGGCGTGGCCGGCTGGGCGGCGGCGCGCCGCTTGGCGGGATCGCTCGGATGAGGCTGGTTTTTCGCCATGATGGTTCGGGTGCTCGAAGGCGGGCGATGCGCCGGCGCGGACCGGCGTATCGCCCGCGGACGTGAAAAGGCCGCTGCGCGAGCGGCAGCGGCCTTGTCTGGACGGCGGCGGCGTGCACGCGGCGGACGCCATTGTAGCGTCCGCTCCGCGCCCGGCGCTTACTTGCGGTCGTGCAGGCTCTCGAGGTAGCGCTGTGCGTCGAGCGCGGCCATGCAGCCCGTGCCCGCGCTGGTGATCGCCTGACGGTAGATGTGATCCTGCACGTCGCCCGCGGCGAACACGCCCGCGACGCTCGTACCGGTCGCGTTGCCCGACAGGCCGCTGTTCGTGATGATGTAGCCGTCCTTCATTTCCAACTGGCCCTTGAAGATGTCGGTGTTCGGCTTGTGGCCGATCGCGACGAACAGGCCCTGCACGGCGATGTCCTCGGTCGCGCCGGTTTGCGCGTGCTTGATGCGCAGGCCGGACACGCCGGAATCGTCGCCCGTCACTTCGTCGAGCACGTGGTTCCATTTGATCTCGACCTGCCCTTCCTTTTCCTTCTCGAGCAGGCGATCGATCAGGATCGGCTCGGCGCGGAACTTGTCGCGGCGATGGATCACCGTGACCTTCTTCGCGATGCCGGTCAGGTACAGCGCCTCTTCGACGGCCGTGTTGCCGCCGCCGACCACGGCGACGTTCTGGTTCTTGTAGAAGAAACCGTCGCAGGTCGCGCAGGCGGATACGCCCTTGCCCATGAACGCCTCTTCGGACGCCAGGCCGAGGTACTGCGCGGAGGCGCCCGTCGAGATGATCAGCGCGTCGCAGGTGTACTCGCCCGAATCGCCGATCAGGCGGATCGGCTTTTCGTTCAGCTTGGCGGTGTGGATGTGATCGAACACGATTTCGGTGTTGAAGCGCTCGGCGTGCTCGAGGAAGCGCTGCATCAGTTCGGGGCCCTGCACGCCCTTCGCGTCCGCCGGCCAGTTCTCGACGTCGGTCGTGGTCATCAGTTGCCCGCCTTGCGCGATGCCCGTGATGAGCAGCGGCGACAGGTTGGCGCGGGCGGCATAGACGGCGGCCGTATAGCCGGCGGGGCCGGAACCGAGGATCAGAACTTTGGCGTGTTTGGGCGTGGACATGGGCAAGATCCGTAAAAAACGGCCGGGCGGGGCGGGGTAGCGCAGCCGGACGGCCTGGTGCGGCCGGATCGCCGGCCGCGGAATACCGCTGTAGTTGGGTATGGAATGCGCATTATAAAGGCCCGCATGCTGCACTGCCGAACGGCAGTTTCAATCGCGGCGATAGCCTTTGGGCGGGCCGGCGTTACCGTCATTTACACTTGCCGGAGCGGCGCAGCGTTTACAATAGGCCGGATCGAACGATCGGCGGCCAGCGGGCCGCCCTATCTAAACGGATTCATGGCAAAAGCTCCTTATACCGCTCAGGCGCAGGCGTTGCCGCACCGCATGTCGCGGCTGCTCACCGAGATCCGCTGGATTCTGCAGGTCGCGGTGTTCGCGTTCCTGCTGATGGCGCTCCTGAGCTACAGCCGGCGCGACCCGAGCTGGACCCACGCCGCGCAGGTCGACCACATCTCGAACTGGGCCGGGCGCGTCGGCGCGTGGACGGCGGACATCATGCTGCTGCTGTTCGGGCTGTCCGCGTACTGGCTCGTCGTGCTGCTCGCGCGCCGGATCGCGTCGAACTACCGCCGGATCACCCGCCACGACGGACTGCCCGAAGAGCCGCGCAAGCCCGCCAGCTGGCTCGCGGAGGGCTTCGCGTTCGTGTTGGTGCTGCTGGCGAGCGACGGTATCGAGGCGCTGCGGATGTGGTCGCTGAAGGTTCAGCTGCCGCGCGCGCCGGGCGGCGTCGTCGGCGAGACGGTCGCGCGCGGCATGTCGCATGCGTTCGGCTTCACGGGCGGCACGCTCGCGCTGCTGGTCGCGTTCGCGATCGGCCTGTCGCTGTATTTCCGGTTCTCGTGGCTGTCGGTGGCGGAGCGCGTCGGCGACGGGATCATCTCCGCCGTCACGCTGGCGAAGCTGCGCCGCGAGGCCGAGCGCGACCGCAAGCTCGGCGAGGCCGCCGCGGTGCGGCGCGAGGGCAAGGTCGAGGAAGAGCGGGTCAGGATCGAGGACCACGAGCCGGTGACGATTGTGCCGCCGATCGTCACGCCGGCAAAGTCCGAGCGGGTCGAGAAGGAGCGCCAGGTGCCGCTGTTCACCGACCTGCCGGGAGACTCGACGCTGCCGGCGGTCTCGCTGCTCGATCCGGCGCCGCAGACCCAGGAATCGATTCCGGCCGACACGCTCGAATTCACGTCGCGGCTGATCGAAAAGAAATTGAAGGATTTCGGCGTCGAGGTGAGTGTCGTGGCCGCCTATCCGGGCCCCGTCGTCACGCGCTACGAGATCGAGCCCGCCACGGGCGTGAAGGGCAGCCAGATCGTCAATCTCGCGAAGGATCTGGCGCGCTCGCTGTCGCTCGTGTCGGTGCGGGTCGTCGAGACGATCCCCGGCAAGAACTACATGGCGCTCGAATTGCCGAACCAGCGCCGCCAGACGGTGCGCCTGTCCGAAATTCTCGGCTCCGAGGTGTATGCGGCCGCGTCGTCGCTGCTGACCATCGGGCTCGGCAAGGATATCGGCGGCAAGCCGGTCTGCGCCGATCTCGCGAAGATGCCCCACCTGCTGGTGGCCGGCACGACCGGCTCGGGCAAGTCGGTCGGGATCAACGCGATGATCCTGTCGCTGCTGTACAAGGCGACCGCCGAGCAGGTCCGGCTGATCCTGATCGATCCGAAGATGCTCGAAATGAGTGTCTACGAAGGCATTCCGCACCTGCTTTGCCCGGTCGTCACCGATATGCGCCAGGCGGGCCACGCGCTCAACTGGACGGTGGCGGAGATGGAGCGCCGCTACAAGCTGATGAGCAAGCTCGGCGTGCGCAACCTCGCGGGCTACAACAACAAGATCGAGGATGCGCACAAGCGCGAGGACAAGATCCCGAATCCGTTCAGCCTGACGCCGGACGATCCGGAGCCGCTCGGCCGGCTGCCGCACATCGTCGTCGTGATCGACGAGTTGGCCGACCTGATGATGGTGGTCGGCAAGAAGGTCGAGGAACTGATCGCGCGGATCGCGCAGAAGGCGCGCGCGGCGGGCATTCATCTGATTCTCGCGACGCAGCGTCCGTCGGTCGACGTGATCACCGGGCTGATCAAGGCGAACGTGCCGACCCGGATCGCGTTCCAGGTGTCGTCGAAGATCGATTCGCGCACGATTCTCGACCAGATGGGCGCGGAATCGCTGCTCGGCATGGGCGACATGCTGTACCTGCCGCCGGGCAGCGGGCTGCCGGTGCGCGTGCATGGCGCGTTCGTATCGGACGACGAGGTGCATCGCGTCGTCGAAAAACTAAAGGAACACGGCGAGCCGAACTATATCGAAGGCTTGCTCGAAGGCGGCATCGCCGACGGCGATGAAGGCTCGGCGGGCGCCGGCGAAGGCGGCGGCGAGTCCGATCCGCTGTACGACCAGGCGGTCGAGGTCGTGATCAAGAATCGCCGCGCATCCATCTCGCTCGTGCAGCGCCATCTGCGGATCGGCTACAACCGCGCGGCCCGGCTGCTGGAGCAGATGGAGCAGTCGGGGCTCGTGTCGGCGATGTCGTCGAGCGGCAACCGTGAAATTCTCGCGCCGGCGCGCGACGCGGAATGAATCCGCATCCGGCCGTGCCGCAACTGCGTTGCGCCGGCCATCCAGGGAGAAAACTCAGCATGCAGCAATCGTCGTTGGCAGTTCAGTTGAAACAGGATTCGAAGCCCGGGTTCGTGCGCCGGTTCGGCGCGGTGCTCGCGGGTGCCGCGCTGATGCTGGCCGCGTCGCATGCGTTCGCGAGCGGCACCGAGCAGTTGAAGGCATTCGTCACGCAGGTGCATGCGGCGAAGGGTGAATTCACGCAGCAGATCGTCAAGGCGCCGTCGAAGGGCGCAAGCGGCGCGTTGGCCACCCAGAAGCCGAACGACAACTCGAGCGGCAGCTTCGTGTTCGCGCGCCCAGGCAAATTCATCTGGTCGTACGAGAAGCCCTATCAGCAGGTGCTGCAGGCGGACGGCGACAAGCTCTACGTCTACGACAAGGATCTGAACCAGGTCACCGAGCGCAAGCTGGCGGGCGCGCTCGGCGCGAGCCCGGCCGCGATCCTGTTCGGCAGCAACGATCTCGACAAGAACTACACGCTGCGCGATGCGGGCGAGAAGGGCGGGATCGACTGGCTCGACATGCTGCCGAAGTCCCAGGACACGCAGTTCCAGCGGATCGGGATCGGTTTCCGGAACGGTACGCTCGCGGCGATGGAATTGCACGACGTGTTCGGCAACGTCACCTTGCTGACTTTCACCAACATCCAGACGAATCCGCCGCTCAAGGCCGATCAGTTCAGGTTCGTCGTGCCGAAGGGCGCGGACGTGATCACCGGCTGAACGCCGCCGTATCGGCCGATGGCCGGGCCCGCCAGCGATGGCGGGCCCGTTTCGTTTGGCGAACGCGATGGCCGCGAGGGGCGGGCAGGCGCAGGGCGGACACGGCGGCTTTTGCGCGTTCCCCGTGCGGACCGCCCGCATCGCCAGGGCGGCGGACGGCCTCCGCCGAGCCCGTCCGCCGTGCCGCTGTCATAATGTGCGGTCCGGCGGCGCACGATGCCGCTACCGTTTTTTGTGGGAGCCGAGGTCCATGTCCGACCTGTTTCAAGTCGAGCCGCGCCGGCCGCTCGCCGAAGCGCTGCGCCCGAAGACGCTCGCCGAGGTGATTGGCCAGACGCACCTGCTGGGCGAAGGCAAGCCGCTGAGGCTGGCGTTCGAATCGGGCAGGCCGCATTCGATGATTCTGTGGGGGCCGCCGGGCGTCGGCAAGACGACGCTCGCGCGCCTCACGGCGCTCGCCTTCGATTGTGAGTTCATCGCACTGTCGGCGGTGCTGAGCGGCGTGAAGGATATCCGCGAGTCGATGGAGCAGGCGAAGGACACGCTCAACCGCACCGGCCGCCATACGATCCTGTTCGTCGACGAGATCCACCGTTTCAACAAGGGGCAGCAGGATGCGCTGCTGCCGTTCGTCGAGTCCGGTCTCGTGACGTTCATCGGCGCGACGACCGAGAATCCGAGCTTCGAGGTGAATTCGGCGCTGTTGTCGCGCGCGCAGGTGTACGTGCTCAAGTCGCTGACCGACGACGAGATGCGCCAGTTGCTGAAGCGTGCGCAGGACGTGGCGCTCGACGGCCTCGCGTTCGACGACCTCGCGGTCGACACGCTCGTGGGCTATGCGGACGGCGACGCGCGACGTTTTCTCAACCTGCTCGAACAGGCGCAGACGGCGGCGCGCTCGGCGGGCGTCGCCGCGGTCGACGCCGCGTTCGTCAGCAATGCGATGACGCTAAACGCGCGCCGCTTCGACAAGGGCGGCGACAACTTCTACGACCAGATCTCGGCGCTGCACAAGTCCGTGCGCGGCTCCAGCCCGGACGGCGCGCTGTACTGGCTGTGCCGGATGTTCGACGGCGGCGCGGATCCGACGTATCTCTCGCGCCGCATCGTGCGGATGGCGTGGGAAGACATCGGCCTCGCCGACCCGCGCGCGATGCAGGTCGCGAACGACGCGGCTCAGACCTACGAACGGCTCGGCTCGCCCGAGGGCGAACTGGCGCTCGCGCAGGCGGTGATCTATCTCGCGTGCGCGGCGAAGAGCAACGCGGGCTACAACGCATTCAACGCGGCGATGGCGTTCGTCAGGCAGGACAAGTCGCGCGAGGTGCCGGTGCACCTGCGCAACGCGCCGACCAAGCTGATGAAGGAACTGGGCTACGGCCACGCGTACCGCTACGCGCACGACGAGCCGAATGCGTATGCGGCAGGCGAATCGTATCTGCCGGACGGCATGCGCGAGCCGCGCTGGTATCAGCCGGTGCCGCGCGGGCTCGAGACCAAGATCGCCGAGAAGCTGGCATGGCTGCGCGGGCTGGACCAGGAAGCCGGCAAACAGGACTAGCGTTTCCGGTCGAATTTCCTCCAGTAGTCGAACGGTTCCTCGTGGCATTCGATGTCGAGTTCGGCGACGCGCGCATGGAGCCGTTCCTGCGCGTCGGCGACCGCGAGGTTGTAGATCACCGGCGCGATTTCCTCGACGAAGAAATTGAGCAGCGCGCCGGCCTGGATGTTGCCGATCGGTTCGTCGAGATTGGCGGTGAAGTAGCGCTGCAGCGATGCGATCGCGCGATCGCGCACGTCCTTGTCGAGTTCGATGGTCATGGGGGCTTCCGTCAGGCTTGGATTGAATGCAGGGCGACGGCCGTGCCGGCGCCGCGAGCCGACATACTGACACGAGCCGTTCGGCATGTGTTTTCTCGATATTCCCGCGCGGCGGGGCCGGCCCGTCCACCGTGGCGGGACCGCGGTGCGTTAGAATTCCGCTTTCATACAACGATTTTCTGTCCTCCCATGCTCGACATCCAGTTGCTGCGCAAAGACCTCGACGGCGTCGCGAAGCGCCTCGCCGATCGCGGCTACATCCTCGACGTCGCCGCGTTTTCCGCGCTCGAAGCGGAACGCCGGGCGATCCAGACCCGCACCGAAGAACTGCAGGCGCGCCGCAACAGCCTGTCGAAGCAGATCGGCGCGATGAAGGGGCGGGGCGAGGACACGTCGTCGGTGATGGCGGAAGTCGGCGGCATCGGCGACGAAATGAAGGCGTCGGCCGTCAAGCTCGACGAGATCCAGGCGCGCGTGGCCGAGCTGATGCTCGGCATGCCGAATCTGGCGCACGACAGCGTGCCCGTCGGCAAGGACGAGGCGGGGAATGTCGAGCTGCACCGCTGGGGCACGCCGCGGCAGTTCGACTTCGAGGTGAAGGATCACGTCGACGTCGGCACGCCGCTCGGCCTCGACTTCGAAACGGGCGCGAAGCTGTCCGGCGCGCGCTTCACGATGCTGCGCGGCCCGATCGCCCGGCTGCACCGCGCGCTCGCGCAGCTCATGATCGATACGCATACGCAGCAGCACGGCTATACCGAGACCTACACGCCGTACATCGTGAATCCCGAGATTCTGTACGGTACGGGCCAGTTGCCGAAGTTCGCGGACGACATGTTCCGCGTGGAGAAGGGCGGCGCGGAGAATACGGTCACCCAATACCTGATCTCGACGTCGGAGATTTCGCTGACCAACACCGTGCGCGATTCGATCGTCGACGCGAGCGCACTGCCGATCAAGCTGACCGCGCATTCGCCGTGCTTCCGCTCGGAAGCGGGCTCGTACGGGCGCGATACGCGCGGGATGATCCGCCAGCATCAGTTCGACAAGGTCGAGATGGTGCAGGTGGTTGCGCCGGAAACGTCGTATGACGCGCTGAACGAGATGGTGGGGCATGCGGAGGCGATCCTGCAGAAGCTCGAACTCCCGTATCGCGTGATCACGCTGTGCACGGGTGACATGGGGTTCTCCGCCAGCAAGACGTTCGATCTCGAGGTGTGGCTGCCCGCGCAGCATACCTATCGCGAGATTTCCAGCTGCTCGAATACCGAGTCGTTTCAGGCGCGCCGGATGCAGGCGCGGTATCGCAATGCGCAGGGCAAGCCCGAACTCGTGCATACGCTGAACGGGTCGGGTCTCGCGGTGGGCCGCACGCTCGTCGCGGTGCTGGAGAACTACCAGAATGCCGACGGCTCGGTGACGGTGCCGGTGGCGCTGCGTCCGTATATGGGTGGGCTCGAACGCATCGAGCGTCCGTTGCAGGCGGGCTGATCGGACGAGCGATGGAACCCGCGCCGGCCGGCCAATCCGATGAAGAAAAAACTTGGAAGTCGGTGTCGAACTGTTCTATAATCTTTGCTTCGCCGGAAACGACCTGCCGGTGATTGAAGCGCAGGAAAGGTGGCAGAGTGGTCGAATGCGCCGGACTCGAAATCCGGTGTACGGTTATACCGTACCGTGGGTTCGAATCCCACCCTTTCCGCCAGAATCACGCAAAACCCCCGTCAAGCTAATGGCTTGCGGGGGTTTTTGTTTTGCCGCTCGAAATCGATCGTCAAACGGCAGCGGGGCTCAATGACTGCCGAGTCGCCGTCGGCGCATCGCCCGGCTGTCGACCCTCTCTTCGGCGAGAGCGGGTCCTTCATCCTCATGCCGTCAAAATCCATTTTGACTAAGTTGCGCTCCGCAACTATTGTTGGTTGCGATTCGCAACTTTTCGGTCCGATCATGGATTTCATCGACGTTCCCGCTAAAACCCGCGACGCGACCATCCTGGAGCTTCGCGATTTCTCCCGAAAACTGGTCCGCGAGCTGGGCTTCATGCGCGCCACCTTGGCCGACAGCGATCTCGCGCCGTCGGCGGTTCATGCCGTTCTTGAAATCGGCATGAAGCCGGGCAGCAGCGCGAAGGATCTGGGGTATGTGCTGCGACTGGACAAATCGAATACCAGCCGGCAAGTTGCCCGCCTCGAAGCGGCCGGATTTGTGGAGCGTCGCGTGTCCAGCGACGATGCGCGAGCGTTCGAGCTGTACTTGACCGCGGAGGGAGAAAAGCTGCGCAAGAAGATCGACCGGTTCGCAACGGATCAGGTGTCGAACGCGCTGCGGCGGATGGTGCCCGCCGATCAGCAAACCTTGCTCCGCGCGCTTGCGCTGTATGCCGGGGCATTGGCGCAGGACAACGACGCCAATGCGCCCGCTTCGAAGCCGGAAACCGCATACATCGCCGAAGGCTATCAACCCGGCTGCATCGGCGACATTGCGAGCCTGCACGCGCGCTTCTATGCGGAGCATTGGGGGTTCGGGTCGTTCTTCGAGAAGAAGGTCGCAACGGAGCTTGCGGCGTTCGCGGGCGCGCTCCCGGCCGAAGGTAAGGCTTTGTGGCGCTACGTCGAGAACGGCCGCTCTCTCGCTTCTCTCGCGATCGATGGGGACAGCGCTTCAGGGGTCGCGCATTTGCGCTGGTTCATCGTGGACGATTCATTGCGCGGCTCGGGTATCGGGCGGCACCTCATGACGCGTGCAATGCGTTTCGTCGACGATCAGCGGTTTCGGCAGACGTATCTCTGGACGTTCAAGGGCCTCGATTCAGCCCGCCATCTGTATGAATCGTTCGGCTTTGCGCTTACCGGCGAATCCGAAGGAGCGCAATGGGGTGCCAAGGTCGTCGAGCAGCGCTTCAGTCGCCTCTTGGGTTAGCCGCGGGTTGCCAAGGGGGAGGGCAGGCATGCTTCGCGCGATCCGGGGCGCGCGCTACCGGGTGTCGCGCGGCATACGTCCCGGGACGCGATAGCCCGGGCCGTGACTGCGGTCGACGTCGGGCGCATGCGGTGTCCTCGAGGATTCGATGCCGTTGCGGGCGCCGCAAGGGCGTCCCAGGCCCGGGCGGTCCGGCCGCTTCTGACTGCGCGCGTATGCCGGACCTGCGCCTCGCCATGGTTTCGCGATCGGTCGGCGGCCCTGGATGACGACGCAAGCGGACCGCCGTTCACATCATTCAAGCCAAGGCCTGCGTTCGGCGCTGCACCGCGCGCTGATCGATGCCCAACTGAATCGCAAGCCAGTCGCAGAGGTATTCCTGACCCAGCGTCGGGTTGTCGATCTGGCAATGCGCCGCCCCCGTTTCCTCCGGACGGAACAGCTTGAGCTCGGCCTTGACGCCACGCCCCTTCGCATAGTCGTAGGTATCGGTTGCCGTCTTCAGGCCGAGCCAGTCTTCCGTGCCCTGCAGCACGAGGTAGGGAACCGAGATCCCGTCGATCACGCCCGAGAGGGTGAACGCCTTGGCTTTCTCGACGACGCCCTCGAGCGTGGCACAGCCGAACACCCATTTCAGGTGCCCCCAGATGAGCTTGTCCGGGGCCCCCATCCAGGTCGCAAACAGCGACGACATGTCGAACATCACCGAGTCCGACACCACCGCGACAATGCGCTTCTCAAACGAGGCGGCGCGCGCCGCATACACGCCCCCGACGCTGGCGCCATACAGCGCAATCCTGCCCGGATCGACGTCGCCGCGAGTCAGCAGGTAATCGACGCAGGCGCCCACCGGCACTTCCGTATCGGGGCGATTGACGATCTTTTGTCGCCTCAGCGTGCCGCCCTGTCCGGGCAGGTCCACCAGCAGCAGCGACATCCCGCGCGGGAGGGCGTGCTTGGGCATCTCGTGGAGAAGTTCGTCCTTGTATTCATCCAGCCCGCCGAACGCGATCACCGCCGGCGATCGGACGTCCGCGCCGGCGCACGGAATGAAATAGGCGTCGAGGTGCGCGTCGTTCCCATACGGCACCTTGACGATCTCGCCGGCGGGCGTCAGACCCGCGAGATAGCGATGCGAGCAGCGCTCGACACGGTCGAACGTGTCGATCCGGCGCGCGTCCTCATGCCCGAGATAGAACTCCGACGAGCGATAGTAGTTCGCTGCCCGAAGCCAGTTGCTGCTGGCCGTGCGAACGCATCCGCGCTCGAACGCATCGTTCGCGCGCTGTTCGCTGGCTTTCGCCAGCGCCTGCCATTCGCGGTACCAGCTCTCGGTGTTGCCGGGCGTCATCCGCGATGCCGCGCGGAAGCACTCGCTGATCAGGCTCGCCCCCTCCTGTGCGGCGCCGAGCGTGCGCGCAAACTGGAAGCTCAGTTCCGGCTGGTCCGCCCATTGCACCCAGCCCTCGGCACGATACGCGCCCTGTGTCCGATCGTCATTCCGGTTCATTATCCAATCCTCATGAAATTACGTATCTGTAAATCGGAGGGCGTGCGGCCGCCTCGGCTTCTCTCCGATCTCTCGTGCAATGCCGCGATGCCCGACGTGTCCCGGCGTTCCGTGTCGGGTGACGCTCCGATGATTTACGGATACGTAAATTAAAGGGCATGAAAACATGCTGGCGTTCAGGGCGTCGTGCTACGTCATGTCATCGCGAAGCCAATCTACGCCTGTTGCCGTGCGTGCTCAAGGCATTTATATTTTGCGATTCAAGCAATTGTATTTGCTATATATTTGCGTTACGTATCCGTAAAAATTCATCCGAAAGCCATGAAAACGAAAAGCCGCGTCGCGTCGATCTTCTCCGCGTTGCCGATCAAGCCGTCGCGGCGCGAACGCCTGCAAACCCCTGCCGACAAGATCGGCCAGCGGCTGCGTGCGCTACGCCAGTCGCGCGAACTGACGCTTGAGGCGGCCAGCCAATTGACCGGCGTGCCCGCGGCGACGTTCTCGCGCATCGAGACCAACAAGATGTCGCCGACATTCGGCATGCTGCTCAAGATCATCGAAGGCATGGGTTTCGACTGGCGGGATGTGTTGACAAGCCTGCCGCGACGCCGCAACCGGCTGAGCGTCTGCCGCTCGGAGGAGGTCGTCACCACCCGAATTGCCGGTATCCCATACGAATATTCGTTGCTGCATCACGATAGCTCGACCGGCATGACGCCGCTGCGCATGCAGGTCGACGCGCGCACGCTTGAAGAGGCGGGGGGACTGGCAGGCCACGAAGGCGAGGAGTTCTGCTATGTGCTGTCGGGGGAGCTTGAACTGCATTTCGACCATGCGGAGCCGACCGTGCTGCGCGCGGGCGAAAGCGCGATGTTCTCGTCGTCCCGGCCGCACGCGTATGTCGCGCCGTCTCCTGCCGGTGCGACGATACTGGTCGTTCTGGCCGGTTCGAATCAAGCGCCGGCGAAGGCCGGCGCGATCTCATGACTGGAGCGCGTGGATCGGCCAACGCCATTTCCGCGGCCGCTTGTGGAGATCCGGTTGCTCCGTGCCGATGGCGCGATTCGATACGCGTCGGGCTTCCGGCAGCCTGAGGACGTTACGGGAGTTAGGAGGCGGGACACGGTCCCTTGTCGCGTCCAGTGCGCTGCTGTCTACCTGCCGTCCGGTCGCCTATGACGTTGACGCGGATCGTTTTCGTTCGACGTACGCATGGCGGGCGCCGATGGCGACCGCTGCCGGAAAAGCCGGGTTAATTGGCCCGGCAGCGAGCTGTCGCGACGACGCTGATCGGCCCTCGAGACCGAACTCCATGCGCAATTCGCCGAACCCGGCATCGATCGGCGCCGGCGTGATCGCTCGGCGTTGATCGACAGATCCCGATCGAATCGATGCGAACGGGACGCTTGCGCAATCCGGCCACGGACACGGCCACGGTCGCGTCGATCTTTCCTGTCGGTCCGATCCCGATCCCTTCGGCATCACCGCGCACAGCGGACACACGGCACATGACGAGGCCAACGCCGCGCTGCTTGCGGCACGGCGACCCGTGCGGCGAACGAACCCGCCTCGCTACCTCTGCGCGCAGTGAAGCTTCGGGAAGAGCGCTCGCACTTCGTCGAGCAGATTCGGAACTGCGTTGGGGTCGTCGGACATGTGTCGAAGCAGATGCTTCTGGAACAGGCCGTCGAACAGCGCATAGGCCGCGCCCGGCGTGATCGACGGCTGGCCGCCGCCCAGTTCCGCGTAGCGCGTGACGACCCGCCAGACCATGGCTTCGAGACTGTTGTCGATTTCGTTGACGACATCGCGGAACGCATCCTCGAACAGCGCCTGGGCGCGCAAGTCGTACCAGAGGCTGTGCATCTTCGGTTCGTCGCGGATCGTTTCCGAGAGCTTGACGAGAAAGCCCGCCAGCAATTCGTCCTGCGAGCGGGCGGAGGCGGTCACGACGTCGTAGCGCGTCGCGCACTGCGCCTTGAAGTGCCGGATGCTGCAGCGAATCAGGTCGAGCTTGTCCTCGAAGTAGTAATGCAGCACCGCATGCGTGAACTCGGACTTCTGGGCGATCTCGCGCAGGCTCGTCTTTGCGTATCCGAGTTCGCCAAGCGTCTTGAGCGCGGCCTCCGCGAGTTCGAGACGCCGCGCTTCGTATTTGTCTACCGGGTCGCGCCTCGGACGCGCGAGGCGCCGTTTCTCTGCCGCGGGCGCGGTGTCGTGCTGCCTGGTCATCCTGCTGTCGTCTCCCATCGATCGGTCGTCCCGCATGGCCCCGCGTCCGTGCGCCGGCCGCCATGCGGAAAACCCATTGTGCGAAGCAGCGAAATAGCTGTCAAGGAAAAATTGGACGTCTGTACAGAAAATTCTTGACATGTGTATAAATAAAACTAACCATTCGTAAAAAATTATCTTTCCAGTTGGTTAGCTTTTGTCGGGGCCGGCAAACCGCTCCGGGAGGCGCCCGCGTTCCGTCGTGAACGCTTGCAATCCCCGGTCGCGGCTCGCTCGGCTTGTCCGGCGCAACGTTGATGCATGGAGGGAGACATGGCGAATGGAAGGCTGGACGGGCGCAAAGCCCTGGTGACGGGCGGCGCGCGCGGTATCGGCGCGGCGGTGGCGCAAGCGCTGGCGCGAGCGGGTGCTTCGGTGGTGATCGGCGACGTGCTCGCCGATCTCGCGGAGCGCACGGCGCGGGAACTCGCGCGGCCGGGACAGCACATCGGCGCGGTCGCGCTCGACGTCAGCGACGATACGCAGTGGGAGCGAGCCGTCGGCTCGGTCGTCGCCGAACTGGGCGGCTTCGACATCCTCGTCAACAACGCGGGCATCGAGATTACGTCGCTGGTTGCGGACCTGCGAGCGGAGGACCTGCGCCGGATGTGCGACGTCAACGTCGTCGGCGTGGGTCTCGGGCTCAAGCACGCGTTTCGTGCGATGCGGCCGGGCGGCGCGGCGGGCCGCGGCGGCGCGGTCGTCAACGTGTCGTCGGTGGCCGCGACGATCGCGTTTCCGGCGATCGCCGGCTATTCCGCGACCAAATCGGCGGTCGATCGCATGACCCGCGTCGCGGCGATGGAGGCGGGCAAGCTCGGCTACGGCATTCGCGTCAATTGCGTGTACCCGGGCCTGACGCCGACCGAGATGGGGATGAAGCTCGCGACCGACATCGTCGCCAACGGGCTGGCCCCGGACGTCGACAGCGCGGTGGCGGGGGTCGTCACGCAGACGCCGATCGGCCGTCTCGCGACGGTCGACGAAATCAGCGATGCGATCGTCTTCCTCTGTTCGGACGACGCGCGTTTCATCACCGGTGCCGGCGTGCCGATCGACGGCGGCATGGGCATGTGAATGCCGCGTCGGCCGCGGTTCAATTTCCAGTAAGGGAGCGATTTCATGGGTGCGAAGAAGCCAGTCGTCGTGTACGGCGTGTCGGGATACACCGGCCGTTTGGTATGCGAATACCTGCGCGAGTACAACATTCCGTTCATCGCGGCGGGGCGTGACAGGAAGCGAGTCGAGGCGGTCGTCGAACGGATTCCCGGCATCGAAACCGCGGACTACGAGATCGTCGAGGTCGAGCATTCGGTCGGCGCGCTGACGGAGCTGTTCAAGGGCGCGAAGTTCGTCAGCAACATGGTCGGCCCGTTCATCAAGTACGGCTCGGAAGTGGTCGAGGCGTGCCTCGCGGCCGGTTGCCATTACTCGGACACGACGGGCGAGCAGGACTGGGTGTTGTTCGCGAAGGAGCGCTGGAGCGACGCGTTCGCTCAGAAGGGCCTGCTGCTCGCGCCCAACATCGCCCAGATGTACACGACGGGCGAAATCGCGGCGAACCTCTGCCTCGAGACCCCCGGGCTCGATACGCTCGACATCCTGGTGCTGTGGAAGGGGTTTCCCACCTACGCATCGACGCAGACCATCTTCACGATCCTGAAGGCCACCTGGTATTACCTGGAGCAGAACAAGTACGTCGCGTGGGAGCCGACCGCGCACGTCGAGGTGCAGGTGCCGGGGCAGCACGATACGGCGATGGCCGTGCCGTGGGGCGGGACCGCGCATCCGGTGTGGTTCAAGGACGACCCGCGCGTATCGAACTGCCGCGCGGTCGGCGGCGTCATGGCGCGCGCGGTCATGGAGGGCGTGCGGCAGACGCAGCAGATGTTCGAGGAGAAGATCCGTCCGCTGCCGCCGGATCAACAGGAGGTCGCGCTTGCCGAGATCGCCAGCAGCATGCAGGCCAACATGCCGCCGCGCGAGAATCCGCGCGTCAACACGACGGTCGATTCGGTGCATGCGTCGGGGCCGCTCGGCCGCGCGCACTGCGTGATCCATGGCGTGTGCAACTACAAGCAGACCGGGCTGCTGCAGGCCTATGCGGCGTTCTCGCTGCTCCAGGCGCCGCCGCTGCGGGTCGGCTTTGCGTCGGGGTGCCAGGCGTTCGGACATCGCGCGCTGCTCGGCCAGTTGCGCAGCTTCGGTCTCGTGATGAAGCCGGTCATCACTGTCCAGGACTGACCCGATGCGCGCCATGCGCACGCCACGTTTCGCAGGGGGATCGTCATGCGTCTGACTTATTACCTCGACAAGGGCGCGTCGCTCGGCGCGGACCGGCCGTGTCTCGTCGCGGGTGACGAAGCGCTCACCTACGCGCAGGTGCAGCGGCTCACCTACCGGGTGGCCCGCGGGCTGGCCCGCGCTGGCGTGGCCAGCGGCGAGAAGGTGGCGGTGCTGTCGGGCAACGATCCGATCGCGTTTGCCTGCGTCTTCGGCATCGCGCGAGCGGGCGACATCTGGTGCCCCATCAATCCGCGCAACGAAGCCGCGGAGAACCGGTTCGTCCTCGCCGCATTCGATTGCCGCGTGCTGTTGTTCCACAGCACGTACGCGGAGATGGTGCGAAAGATGCTGCCCGAGCTGCCGGCGCTGAGCGTGGTGGTCTGTCTGGATGCGGCCCTGCCGTTCGCGCCGCATCTCGACGACTGGCTCGACGGCCTGCCGGACACGTTCTTCGCACGCGAAGCGGTCGACGACATCGCGATGCTGCCTAGCACGGGCGGCACCACCGGCGTGCCGAAGGGCGTGATGCTGACCGGCCGCAATCTCGAGGCGATGACGGCGCTCACCCTGATCAGCTATCCGTTCGAAGGCCGTCCGGTCTATCTGGCGTTCGCGCCGCTCACGCATGCGGCGGGCGTGCTGTGCCTGCCGATCATGGCGCTCGGCGGCCGGATCGTCGTGATGCGTCACGCCGACGTCGGCGCGTTTCTTGCGACGATCGAACGGGAGCGGGTCACGCATACGTTCCTGCCGCCGACGGTCATCTACATGCTGCTGGATCACCCGCAGCTGCCGTCGACCGATCTCGGTTCGCTGCAGTGCTTCTGGTACGGCGCGGCACCGATCTCGGTCGAGCGTCTGGTCGAGGCGCTCGGGAAAATCGGCCCGATGGCGCAGCTGTTCGGCCAGACGGAGGCGCCGATGATGGTGTCGACGCTGGCGCCGAAGGATCACTACCGGCCGGACGGCTCGATCGCGATCGAGCGGCTGTCGTCCGCGGGCCGGCCGACGCCGCTCGTCGAGGTCGGCATCATGGACGCCGACGGGCGCCTGCTCGCGACCGGCGAGCGTGGCGAAATCGTGGTGCGCGGCTCGCTGGTGATGGACGGCTATTACCAGAACGCCGACGCGACGGACGCGGCTTTCGCGCATGGCTGGCACCACACGGGCGACATCGGCTACCTCGACGACGACAACTTCCTCTACATCGTCGATCGCGCGAAGGACATGATCATCACCGGCGGGTTCAACGTCTACTCGATCGAGGTCGAGCAGGCGCTGCTCGCGCACGCCGACGTGCTGGATTGCGCGGTGATCGGCCTGCCGGACGATAAGTGGGGCGAGCGCGTGGTGGCCGTCGTGCAGCCGCGGGCAGGCAAACGGATCGACGTGGCGGCGCTGGCGGCGTTCGTGAAGCAGCGGGTCGGCAGCGTCAAGACGCCGAAGCAGATCGAGGTGTGGCCCGATCTTCCGCGTTCGAAGGTGGGCAAGGTATTGAAGCCGGATGTGAAGGAACGGTTGCGGAGCGATACGGCAGCCGGATGAGGAGACGCGCCGGCTGCGAGACGATCCGGGCCGGTTCGCGCCATGAAGATAGTCATGCTAAATAAAATGATGGAGACATGATGGCGAACCTGATTCGGCCGGCCTCGGTGGCCGGCGCATTGCTCGCGATCTCGACGTGCGCGTCGGCGATCGATATCTACCCTGGCGACTATACGATCCTGCCGCCGGGTACGACGCTCGCACTCGGCTACCTGGGCTATACGCCGAGCAGCACCTTCAGGCTGGACGGCGTCGGCGAAGTGCCGAACTCGAGCCTCGACCAGACCGTCGGCATCGCGCGGGTGCTGCATTACACGCAGATCGCCGGGATGCCGGTCGCGTTCCAGGCGTACCTGCCGTTCGCGAAGCTGACGGACGTGAAGGTCGGCGGCGCTTCGCAGCCGACGAACAACGGATTGGGCGACCTGACGCTCGGCGCGACCGCGTTCCTCGTGCATCGGCCGGATCCGCTGTACGGCACGACGGTCGGCTTTACCGCCTACATGTCGGTGCCGACCGGGAAATACGATTACGGGCGCGTCGGCGCGGGCGCGGGCACCGTCACCTTCACGCCGCAGCTGGGCCTGATCCAGGGCCTCGGGCGGAACCTGTTCTTCGATGGCGCGCTGGACGTTGCCGCTCAGCTGGGGCACGACTATTCCGGGTATCGCATCTCGGTGCGGCCCTCGATCGAATTGCAGACGTATCTCCGCTATCAGTTCACGCCGGCCACGTCGGTCTCCTTCGGTTACGCCGGCTTCTTCGGCGGCAAGCAGTACGTCAACGACACCTATACCGGACAGGAAACGAACTCGAGCCAGCTGCGGTTGTTCGCCAGCCACATGCTGACGCCGACCTGGCAGATTTCAGGGATGCTGGGCAAGGCGATCGCGACCGAAGGCGGTTTCAAGAACAGCTACAGCGCCCAGTTGCGCGTCATGAAGATTTTCTGAATCTACGGAGGGAAGCATGAGTCGTCGTGTCAACGTCATCGGGGTCGGGATGATCCCGTTCACGAAACCGGGCGCGAGTCTTCAGTATCACCTGATGGCGGCGGATGCCATGCGCACGGCGCTCGGCGATGCCGGCATCCGGTATGAAGAGGTCGAGCAGGTCTACGCGGGATACGTGTACGGCGATTCGACCTGCGGGCAGCGCGCCGTCTACGAAGTCGGCATGACGGGCATACCGGTCGTCAACGTCAACAACAATTGTTCGACAGGGTCGACCGCGCTCTGGCTGGCCCGGCAGGCGGTCGCGAGCGGCGCCGTGGAGTGCGTGCTGGTGCTCGGCTTCGAACAGATGGAAAAGGGCGCGCTCACGACTCGGTTCGACGATCGCGCGTCGCCGCTCGACCTGCACATCCTGGTCGCGGACAGCTTGCAGGACAAGTCGTCCGCGCCGCTTGCCGCGCGGATGTTCGGCGGAGCGGGCCGGGAGTACATCGAACGGTACGGCGCGAAGAAGGAGACGTTCGGGATGATCTCGGTGAAGGCGCGCGAACATGCCGGCCGGAATCCCTATGCGCTGTTTCGCGAGCCGCTGGATCTCGCGCAAGTGATGGGTTCCGGCGAGGTGTTCGATCCGCTGACCCGGCTGCAGTGCTGCCCGCCGACCTGCGGCGCCGGCAGCGCGGTGCTCTGCTCGGACGATTTCGCCAGGCGCCACGGACACGCGAATGCCGTCTATATCGCCGCGCAGGCGATGACGACCGATTACCGGGAAAGCTTCGAGCCCCCGTCCATGATGAAGGTGGTCGGATACGACATGTCGGCGGCGGCGGCCCGGCAGGTTTACGAATCGGCCGGCATCGGTCCGGAGGATCTCGACGTCGTCGAATTGCACGATTGCTTCACGAGCAACGAACTGATCAGCTACGAGGCGCTCGGACTGTGTCCGGAAGGCGGCGCGGAGCGATTCGTGCACGATCGCGACAACACGTATGGCGGCCGGATCGTCACCAATCCGTCGGGCGGGCTGCTGTCGAAAGGGCATCCTCTCGGCGCGACCGGATTGGCGCAATGCGCGGAATTGACCTGGCAACTGCGCGGGACGGCGGGGCCGAGGCAGGTGGAGGCGGCGCGCGTGGCGCTCCAGCACAACATCGGGTTGGGCGGCGCGTGTGTCGTCACGCTGTATCGAAGGGACTGACGGTGCCATGTCGAGGCGGCGGCTCGGTTCGAATGGATCCATGGTGTCGAAAACGCGTGGATCTCCATCCGGTTACCTGTCGGGGGCGGTCCCGAAGTTCGCCGCTCGCAGCGGAACGCTCGGTATCGCGATACTGAAGCGGGCGGGCCATGGCATCGGCATCGGCGCAATGGCATAGGGCGTCGCGGCAGCGAATTGCCGCGACGCAGCAAATACAGGTAGCCGCCCGGGGCTGAAATTCTCGAGCGGCCGCGATTGCTGCCAGGCGCGGAAATTCGACCCGGTCTTCCGGCTCGCGGACGGGCGGTCGACCCTGCAATCCCCGGGGAAGTCGGGTTCGAGATCGAGGCCCCGCCGGGGCCGGCGGCGCCCGCCGGTTTCCGCTGACGAATCGATCGGACGATGCATCCGGGCGTGCAATTAATATGCGGTAACATGCGCGCCTGTCGATCCGCTCCCGTGTTTGAAAATAACGATTTGACTCATGCCCCGCTTTCGGTTGAAGCTAACGCCTTGCTGTCCGAAGGGGGCTGTACCTGCATGAGTTCGACTTTGACCGTTCGTCGTATCGCCGCCAATCAGGGCGGCGTGTATCGCGAACTCCGCGCGTCGTCGTTGCGAGAACCCTATGCACCCGGCGAAACGCCCGGGGCGGAGCTGTCCGTCGATGCGGACGCCGCCGCGGCGATCGCCGGCCAGCGTGCGGGATCCGATCAATCCACCACGTTTTTGCTGTACACCGAAGGCCACCCCGCCGGCATGATCGGCGCGTACTTCGACAGCACGCCCGAGCACCGCGCGTTCGTCAGCGAGCTGTGGGTGGCCCATGCGGTCCGGCATCTGCGCGGCGGCGTGCTGCTGGTCGATACGGCGCGCGCATGGCTCGCCGGGCAGGGTGCGACCGAAATCTACGCGTGGATCGCCGACGAGAATCGCAGCGCGATCCGCTTCTACGAGCACATCGGATTCGGCTACACGGGCGAGCGCGCACCCATTACGCGTGTCCCGGGGGCGATGAAGTCGCTCTTCGTGTGGCGTCTCCATCTGTAACCCTTGCGCACGCGCCCGCGTGCGTTCGCGCGGGGCCTGCCGCTCCCCGCCGCGGCGCACATTCCCAAAAATAATGGCTGCGGGCCTGGACGCCTGTAAAATACGCAAAAATTTTTGCAGAACGTCCATGTCGCTTAAAAAATCGCCATTCTTCGAACTACGCAGCGGTTCGGTCGACACGTTGTTGTTCATCGTGAAAACCGCCGATCTCGATGCGCTGCGTACCGAGTTGGCCAAGCGTTTCGAGGCGACTCCCGAGTTTTTCGCCGACGATGTCGTGGCGATCGACGTGCGCCGGCTCGCGGATCACGAACGGGTGTCGCTCGCGGATCTCCGCCAGATGCTGAACGACGTGCGGATGCGCCCGGTCGGCGTGGTGGCCCAGCCCGCCCAGCACGCGTGGGCGGGCGACGGCGGCCTGCCGCTGCTGGAGGCGCGCGACAAGCGCACGCCCCCGGCGAAGGCGGGGAGCGACGAAACCGCCGCTGCAGCGGCAGACAAGACAGACGCGCCGGCCGGCCAGGCCGCGCTCTTCGCCGAAGCCCAGGTGGAACCGCCTGCGGCCGTTGCGCCCACCGCACCGTCGAGTCAGACGCTCGTCATCGACAAGCCGCTGCGGTCAGGCCAGCAGATTTACGCGAAAGGAGACCTCGTGGTGCTGGGCCCCGTCAGTTACGGTGCCGAAGTCATCGCGGAAGGCAACATCCACATCTACGCGCCGTTGCGCGGCCGCGCACTCGCGGGCGTGCACGGCAATCACGACGCGCGCATTTTCTGCACGTGTCTCGAGCCGGAACTGATTTCGATTGCGGGCATCTATCGAACTACTGAGAACCCGCTGCCGGCCGACGTGCTCGGCAAATCGGTGCAGATCCGGCTCGAACAGGAAAAATTGATGATCGAGCCGCTGCGTCTGACGTAAGCACGCGCGACGCGGCAACGGATCGATCGGACCTCATTGACGAACACAGGGTAGGGTAAATGGCAAAAATCATCGTGGTGACTTCGGGCAAGGGCGGCGTGGGCAAGACGACGACCAGCGCGAGCTTTGCTTCGGGGCTGGCGCTGCGCGGCCACAAGACGGCCGTGATCGATTTCGACGTCGGCCTGCGCAACCTCGATCTGATCATGGGCTGCGAGCGCCGCGTGGTGTACGACCTCGTCAACGTGATCCAGGGCGAGGCGAACCTGAACCAGGCGCTCATCAAGGACAAGAAGTGCGAGAACCTGTTCATCCTGCCCGCGTCGCAAACCCGCGACAAGGATGCGCTGACGCGTGAAGGCGTGGAAAAGGTCATCAACGACCTGATCGCGATGGATTTCGAATACATCATCTGCGATTCGCCGGCCGGCATCGAGTCGGGCGCGCTGCACGCGATGTACTTCGCCGACGAGGCGCTGATCGTGACGAACCCGGAAGTGTCGTCGGTGCGCGATTCGGACCGCATTCTCGGCATCCTGTCGTCGAAGACCAAGCGGGCGGTGGAAGGCGGCGAACCGATCCGCGAGCATCTGATGATCACCCGCTACAACCCGAAGCGCGTGAGCGAGGGCGAGATGCTGTCGCTCGAGGACATCAGCGAGATCCTGCGCATCAAGCTGATCGGCGTCGTGCCGGAGTCGGAGGCGGTGCTGCACGCGTCCAACCAGGGTCTGCCGGCGGTGCACCTCGAGGGCACCGACGTCGCGGAAGCGTACAAGGACATCGTCGCGCGCTTCCTCGGCGAGGACAAGCCGCTGCGCTTCACCGATTACCAGAAGCCGGGCCTGCTGCAGCGCCTCTTCGGTAACAAGTAACGGAGGCGCCGTCATGTCGATACTGTCGTTTTTGCTCGGCGAGAAGAAGAAATCCGCCTCCGTCGCCAAGGAGCGGCTGCAGCTCATCATCGCGCACGAGCGGGTGGGGGGCCGTCCGCCTGCCGATTACCTGCCGGCGCTGCAGAAGGAACTCGTGGCCGTCATCTCGAAGTACGTGAAGATTTCCAACGATGACATCCGCGTGAGTCTCGAGCGCCAGGACGATCTGGAAGTGCTCGAGGTCAAGATCGAGATTCCGCAGGCCTGACGTTTCGCTTCACCCCACCGCGCGGCGGCCGGTCCGCCGCGCGCGTCTCTTACGCCCTGTTGCACTTTCGGGGCTGCCGTAATACGGCGTCTGTCCGCCGTTGCGCGACCTCAAGCATTGAACGAATACGGGCTCGTTACGTGTTCGTTCAATCAATCCGGAGGTCGTGATGGCTATCTCTTTTCGTCATGTCGTGGTTCCGCTCGTCGTTGCGATCGCGGGTGCCTGGGCCGTTGCCGCGCCGCTGTCCGCCAGCGCGCGGCGGAGGAAATCATCGTCGTCGCGCCGAGCGCGCCGCCGCCCGTGCGTTACGAGGTCGTGCCCGCTGCGCGGATCGGCTACGTGTGGGATCACGGTCACTGGCGCTGGGAGCACGGCCGCTACGTCTGGATCGGGGGGCACTGGGAAGCCGAGCGCATCGGCATGCACTGGACGGCGGGCCATTGGACGCCGCGCGGACCGAACTGGGTTTGGGTGCGGGGCCACTGGGCCTGAGGGAGAGCGAGATGAAACGGACCTTGTTTGCGCTTGCGCTCGTCGTGATCACGCTGGCGGGCTGCGTGGTGGTGCCGGCGCGGCCGGCGTACTACCGGCCCGCGCCCGTGGTGATCTACTGAGCTAGCGGGATCCGGGCGGCGTGCCGTCCGGGACCGGTTCGGGCGCGTCGGAGGCGGTTTCCGAAGCCGCGCCGGGGCCGGCGTCCTGGGCCGCATCGGCGCTCGCCGCAGGGGCGTCGCCCGGTTCTTCCGTGCGCAGCGTGTCGAGCGGATCGGCGGGCGCCGAGCCGGCGTCTTCCGGCGTGGTGATCGCGCTGGCGACGGGCGACGCAGTGGCGGCAGCGGCCGCCGCGGACGGCGCCGCCGGCTTGAGGTAGCGTTCGGCAAGCGTTTCGTACAGCGGCGGGACGAACAGGCGCGACACGCGACTGGAAATCAGCGCGGTCGCCATCAGCGAGATCACCAGCGCATGACCATTGATCATCTCCATCACGATCACGAACGACGTGATCGGCGACTGCGTGACGGCGGCGAGATAGCCGACCATCGCGAGCGCGATCAGCACCGGCAGGTGCATATCGCTGAACACGAAATGCAGCAGGTTGCCGAAGCCCGCGCCGATCGACAGCGACGGCGCGAAGATCCCGCCCGGGATGCCCGGCAGGTACGATGCGACCATCGAGATCATCTTCAGGAACGGATAGAACGCCGACAGCTGTTCGTGCCCGTCGAGCAGCCCGCGTGCTTCCGCGTAGCCGCTGCCGAAGGTCGTCCCGCCCGAGGCCAGGCCGACGACCGCGATCACGAAGCCGCAGCCGGCCGCGAACGCGATCGGCTGCTCGCGGTAGAGCGCGAGCAGGCGCGGCGGCAGCCAGCGGCTGGTATTGAGCAGCAGCCAGCCGAACAGGCCGCCCGCGATGCCCGTCACGAGCGCGGTCAGCAGGACGGCGACGGCCAGCAGCTTCGGGAAATGCGGGCCGATATCGATCGTGCCGAAGTAGGTGTAGTTGCCGTTCAGGCCGAGCGCGATCACGCCCGCGATGATGATCGCCGTGATCAGCACGCCGCTCGCGCGCGCCGAGAAGCTGCGCGTGAGTTCCTCGATCGCGAACACGATGCCGGCGAGCGGGGTGTTGAACGCGGCCGACAGTCCGGCCGCGGCGCCGGCGAGTACCAGCTGCCGCTCGATCTGCGAGTTCGAACGCGGGTAGAAGCGGCGCAGGTTGAACATCAGCGCGGCGCCGACCTGCACGGTCGGCCCTTCGCGACCGATCGTGAAGCCGCCGAGGATGCCGAGGAACGAAATCAGGATCTTGCCGAACAGGATGCGCAGCGTGAGCAGGCGCGCGCCGAAGGCGCTGGGCCGTGCATGCAGCGTGGCGATCACCTGCGGTATCCCGCTGCCCTCGGCACCGCGGAAGTAACGCCGCGTGAGCCATACGGAAACGGCCGCGATGGCCGGCGTGAGGATGAGCGGCAGCCACACGTAACGATGCTGGAGCGTGCGGAACGTGTCGTAGCCCCAATCGATGAGCCGGGCATACATCACGGCGATGAGACCGACGGCGATCGCGCCGAGCCAGAACACGCCGTACTGGCGCCAGATGCGCTGTGTATGGCGCGTGAGGGCGGGGAACAGGGAGGGGCGTTGCATGGAGCTGCCGCAGGCAAAGACGTAATTATAGGGAGTTGAGGCGGCAGCAGCGCCCGATGCGTCAAGAATCGCAAAAACAGGGAATTTCTGATGAAATTGTAATGCTCCAGTAATGTATGTCGATCTTTGTCTATTTAGAATGTCAAACTAAATGTCCCCGGAGACTTCGATCCCTACATGAAACGTGTCCTCATTGTGAAGGTGACCTCCCTCGGCGACGTCGTCCAGACGCTGCCGGTCGTGGCGGATATTCGCCGCGCGTTTCCTGGCGTGGAGGTTGACTGGGCCGTCGACGAGTCGTGCGCCGACGTCGTCCGCTGGTGCCCGGGCGTGAGCCGGGTGCTGTGCGCGCCGCTGCGGCGTTTCAAGAAGGCGCGCAATCTGGGCGATCTGAAGGCGATCGCCGCATCGATCGGCGAATTGCGCGCGTACCGGTACGACGCGGTGATTGATCTGCACGGCGTGTACAAAAGCGCGATCATTTCGTTTCTCGCCCGCGCGCGGCGCCGCTTCGGCTACCGGAATCCGGACCTCGGCGAGGTGGGCGCGATGTTCGCCTACAGCCACCGCTTCGGGCCGCGTCCCGCCTGCGATGCCTGGCACGGAATGCGCGTGAGCGCCGGCGAAGCGCTGGGCTACGAGCCGCAGGGGCGGGCCGACCACGGGCTGGCGATGCCGCATGACGACGATCTGCCGGTCGCCGGCGTCCGGGCGGAACCGGCGCAGCCGTATGCGTTGTTTTTTCACGCCACGTCGAACGACGACAAGCGCTGGCCGACCGAGCGCTGGGCGGAGCTGGCCCGCGAGCAATTGGCGGGCGGGCTGCGGGTTTGCCTGCCGTGGGGCTCCGCGAGCGAGCATGAGGAAGCGCAGCGGATCGCGCTGCGCGCACCGGGGGCCGAAGTCCTGCCGCGCCTGTCCGTCACGGATCTGGCGCGCAGGATCGATCGCGCGGCGCTGGTGGTGGGCGTCGATACCGGTTTCGTGCACATGGCTCACGCGTTCGGGAAACCGACGGTCGCGATTTTCATCGCGACGTCGCGCCACCATTGCGGTATCGCGGGCTCACCCCAGTCGCTGTCGATCGGCGAGGAAGGCGCGGTGCCGACCGTCGACGAGGTACTGGCCGCGATCGGACGGGTGCGTCCGCATGACGACGCGACCGCCGCCCGCTACAAGGTCGCGGCGATGTAGCGCGGGCCCGCGAGCTTCGCCCCTTTTCCGGGCGGCTCGCGGCGACGGACTGCTAGGACAGCAGTGCTTCGAACGCCAGCACGGCGACGATAGCCGCCAGATTCGCGAGTACGGCCTCGAACGCCACGCCGACCCACGTCTTCGGCTTGAAGTACGTGGCGAGCAGCAGCGCGCAACCCAGCGCGAGCGCAATGATCAGCACGATATCGGAATTTTGCAGGCGGATCGTCATCGCGGGCTCCTGTCGGCTGGTGAGGCCGCCGGCGCGTGCCGGGCACGGCGCGGCGGTCCTCCACGCCTCGAGTATAGGCAGACATGAAAACGCGATGCAAGCCGGGGCGTTTCGACGCTCTAGGTCAGTTTCGCGTCGCGCGTTTCGCGCATCAGCAGCACGCCGACCAGGCTGATGGCCGCCGCGATCGATACATATCCGCCGACCCACGAGAGGCCGCCGCGCGCGGCGAGCAGTTGCGCGATATAGGGGGCGATCGATGCGCCGAGAATGCCGCCCAGGTTATAGGCGACCCCCGCGCCCGTGTAGCGGACGTTGGTTGGGAACAGTTCCGGCAGCAGCGCGCCCATCGGCGCGAACGTGACACCCATCAGGAACAGCTCGATCGTCAGGAACAGCGCGACGAGCGGCATCGACCCGCTGCCCAGCAGCGGCGCCATCGTGAAACCGGACAGCAGTGCGGCGACCGAGCCCGCGATCAGCACCGGTCGGCGGCCGTAGCGGTCGGCGGCCCATGCGGACAGCGGGGTGGCGAGCGCCATGAAGATCACCGCGAAGCACAGCAGGCCCAGGAAGGTCTGGCGCGAGAAATGCAGTGTCGAGACGCCGTACGACAGCGAGAACACCGTCGAGATGTAGAACAGCGTGTAGCAGACCACCATCGCGAGCGCGCCGAGCACCGTAGGCCGCCAATGGCGCGTGACGAGCGTCGCGATCGGCACGCGCACGCGCTCCTGGCGGTCGAGCGCGGCCTGGAACGCCGGGGTTTCGCTGATCTTCAGCCGGACATACAGGCCGACCGCGACGAGCACCGCGCTCACGAGGAACGGAATGCGCCATCCCCAGCTGCGAAACTGCTCGTCGGAGAGCGACAGCGCGAGCGCGAAGAAGAGTCCGTTCGATGCGAGGAAGCCGATCGACGGCCCGAGCTGGGGGAACATGCCGAACCAGCCGCGCTTGCCCGGCGGCGCATGTTCGGTGGCGAGCAGTGCCGCCCCGCCCCATTCGCCGCCGAGGCCGATGCCTTGCCCGAAGCGCAGCACGCACAGCAGTACCGGCGCGAGCGCGCCGATCGAGTCGTAGCCGGGGACGAGGCCGATCGCCGTGGTCGACACGCCCATCACGAGCAGCGATGCGACGAGCGTCGATTTGCGGCCGATCCGGTCGCCGAAATGGCCGAACAGGAACGAGCCGATCGGCCGGGCGATGAACGCGATGCCGAACGTGACGAAGGCGGACAGCGCCTGCGCGGTCGCCGAGCCGTGCGGAAAGAAGACCGGGCCGATCACGAGCGCGGCGGCGGTCGCATAAACATAGAAGTCGTAGAACTCGATCGCGGTGCCGATGAAGCTCGCGAACACGATCCGCTTGTGGCTGACGGTGTGCGCTGCGTCCGGGGCGGCGGCCACGGATGAGGGTGAAGAGGACATGCAAGTCTCCGGTAGTGTGGCGGCGCGGCTGCCGGCCGTTGCGATCCGCCCGGACGGGCGGCGGCCATGCCGCGTCTTTCTGTTGATTCGAACAAGACGGTCAGTCGTGAAACCGGGCGATGCGGCCGTCGGCTCGCGGTCGGCGGCGGATGCGGAACAACGGGCGCGTCGAGGCGCGCAGGGGTGCGGCGTGCTCGGCAGGCGGCCGCACGCGTGATGCGGCCGCCTGCTGTCGGTGCGTTTCGTGGCGAGCCGGGTAGGCGCGCGGGGAAAGCGTGGCCAGGCGGCCGGAAGCAGGTGCCGGAAATTATAACGACGCTTCCCGCGGCGCAGCAACGGCAGCGCGCATCCGGCGCGTCAGTCGAGGGTTTGCGCTTGAGGGGAGGCCATGCTGCGCAACTGGAATTGCCCGTTGTCGTTGAACAGCCAGCTCTCCATCATCTCGACTTCGCCGCGTCCGTCGAGCAGGTGCGCCGGGGGCGGCGGCAGCGGGGCGGCATGGCGCAGCGTCGCGAGCGCGATGCTTTCCGCTTCGTCGTCGCCGTTGCTGCGGTAGACGGCCGAGCGGGTGACCTGCCCACTGCGGTCGACGGTGAACGAGACCACCACCAGCGAGCGCAGCATCGCCTGCGGCGTGCCATGCAGGATGCGCGACGGATTGCGTTCGGCGATGCGCCGTGCGATCGACGCGCGGTACTGGTCGAGTCCGGCCTCGGGCGTCGGCGGCAGGATCAGCATGCCGGGCGGCGGCGTGATCGTGCAGCCGGCAAGCAGCGCGACGATCGACACTACGACGGCGCGGCGCGAGGGAGCGAAGGGGCGGGAAAGAGAGTTCATGAGCGGCGCTCGTCGACGAACCGGCATATCGCCGATTTCATCATAGACACGCTGGCCCGTGAACGCATCGGGACAAACGATTTATTGCGGAACGGGTATCGGCGGCAGCGGGACGGCATGGCGTTTCGAGGCGGACCTCCGACGTCGCATCGCCGCGTCTCGGCACCGTCTCGTGAACCGATGCTAGTCCTGCAGGTTCAGCTTGTAGCCTTCGTGACTGGCGACGAACCCGAGTTTTTCATAGAAGCGGTGCGCGTCCGGGCGGCTCTTGTCCGTGGTCAGTTGAACCAGATGGCAGGCGCGCGCCCGGCATTGCCCGATCGCCCAGTCGAACAACTGCTGGCCGATGCCCGTGCTGCGCAACGGCGCGGCGATCCGGACCGCTTCGATTTGCCCGCGCCACGCGCCCCGGCGGGCAATACCCGGGATGAACGACAGTTGCAGCGTGCCGACGACGGCGTCCCCGTCGATTGCGACGACGAGTTGCTGGTTCGGGTCGGCCTCGATCGCATCGAATGCCGCGAGGTATCGCGCGTCGAGCGGCAGGCCGGCGGATTCGCGCCGGCTACCGAGCGCGTCGTCGGCCAGCAGGGCGACGATGGCGGGAAGGTCGGCGCGCGAGGCAGTGCGAAAAACGATGTCGTTCATGTCGGGTGCTTGCGTCGATGACGGAGGAATGAAAGCGGGTGGAGCGAGCGTCTATTGTCATCGCACGCGGCATCGCTCGCAACGGGGCGTGGAGGCGGTGCGGATCGCACGCGACAATCGGATCGAATGGGGGAAAACGGCGAGGCGGGCGATGCGATCGCCGGTGCGGAACAGCGTAGGGAGATTTGGCGGAAGCGGTGAGATTCGAACTCACGGACAGTTGCCCGTCGCTGGTTTTCAAGACCAGTGCCTTAAACCGCTCGGCCACGCTTCCACGGCCGGCATTGTAACCGAAATGCCGTGCCTGTCATGCGCATCCGCGCTCAATCGTCGCGCAGGAAGAGTTCCTGCAGATCGTTCAGGAAGCGCTGGCCGAGCGGCGTCGGCGCGATGCGTTCGTGATCGCGCGTGATGAGACCGCGCCGTTCCGCTTCCCGCAGCGCCGGCTCGATGGTCGACATTCGCATGCCGGTGCGCTCGGCGAAGCTGTGCACCGGAAAACCCTCGACCAGCCGCAGCGTATTCAGCATGAATTCGAACGGCAGGTCGCGCGGCCCGACTTCGCGTTCTTCCTGCACCGGCGCGCCGGCCCTCGCTTGCTCGACGAAGGTGGCCGGGTGCTTGTAGCGCGCCTGACGCAGGATCCGGTTCGGAAACGACAGCTTCGTATGCGCGCCGGCGCCGATGCCGAGATAGTCGCCGAAGCGCCAGTAGTTCAGGTTGTGCTTGCACTGCCGGTGAGGCTGCGCATAGGCCGACACCTCGTAGCGGCCGTATCCGGCCGTGGCCGTGCGATCGTGGATCCATTCCTGCATGTCGGCGGACGCGTCGTCGTCGGGGACGACGGGGGGGAACTTCGCGAACAGCGTGTTCGGCTCCAGCGTCAGGTGATACAGCGACAGATGCGGCGGCGCGAACGACAGCGCGGTGTCGATATCGGCGCGGCATTCGTCGAGCGTCTGGTTCGGCAGCGCGAACATCAGGTCGAGATTGAAGTTGTCGAACGTGCGCGCCGCGACTTCCACCGCCGCGCGCGCTTGCGCGCCGTCGTGAATGCGGCCGAGCGCCTTCAGGTGCGCGCCGTTGAAGCTTTGGATGCCGACCGACAAGCGGTTCACGCCGCTGGCCCGGAATTGCGCGAACTTGGCGGCCTCGAAGGTGCCGGGATTCGCTTCGAGCGTGATCTCTGCGTCGGCGTCGACCGGCAGCAGCGCGCGCACGTCCGACAGCAGCCGGTCGAGCCCCGCCGCGGAGAGCAGGCTCGGCGTGCCCCCGCCGATGAAGACGGTATGCACCTGCCGGCCCCAGACAAGCGGCAGCGCCTGTTCGAGATCCGCGCGCAGCGCGTCGAGATAGTCGGCTTCGGGGAACGTGTCGCCGCTCCATTCGTGCGAGTTGAAGTCGCAGTACGGGCACTTGCGCACGCACCACGGGAAATGCACGTAGAGCGCGAGCGGCGGCAGCGACGACAGATGGATGCGCCCCGGCGCCGCGAAGGTCGCGACGACGCGCGCGCCGGTGTCGGCCGCGCCGCTCACGAGGCGTCTCCGAGCCGCGCGAGCAGCGTCTTGAGCGCGAGCGCCCGATGGCTCAGCGCGTTCTTGACGGCCGGTTCGAGTTCAGCCGCCGTCGCATTCAGCGCAGGAAGGCGGAAATGCGGGTCGTAGCCGAAGCCATGTTCGCCGCGCGGGGTGTCGACGATCTCGCCGTGCCAGCGGCCTTCCGCGAACAGCGGTTCGGGGTCGTCCGGATGACGCACGAGCGCGAGTACGCAGCAGTAGTACGCGCGCCGGTCGGCGATGCCCTGCAGCTGCGCGACCAGGTACGCGTTGTTGGCGGCGTCGCTCTTCTCGTGTCCGGCGCGTTGCGCATAGCGTGCCGAGTACACGCCCGGCGCGCCGCGCAGCGCGCGCACGCACAGGCCGGAATCGTCGGCGATCGCGGGCAGGCCGGTGAGCCGCGACGCGTGGCGCGCCTTCGTCAGCGCGTTCTCGATGAAGGTCTGGAACGGCTCGTCGGCTTCCGGCACGTCGAGCGCGCCTTGCGGCACGATCTCGATGCCGACCGTCGCGAACAGCGCCGCGAATTCGCGCAGCTTGCCCGGGTTGTTCGATGCGAGGACGATGCGCTTCGGCGCCGCGTCGTCGAGTGCGTTCGGCATGTCAGACACCCAGTGCATCCTTTTGCAGGCGAACCAGCGTCTCGATCCCGCCCTGGGCGAGATCGAGCAGCGTGTTCATTTCGGCGCGCGAGAACGGCGTGCCTTCCGCGGTGCCCTGCACCTCGACGAAACCGCCCGCGCCCGTCATCACGACGTTCATGTCGGTGTCGCACTTCGAATCTTCCGCGTAGTCGAGATCGAGTACGGGCGTGCCGTTGAAGACGCCGACCGAGATCGCCGCGACGTAGTCGGTGATCGGCGAGCGGGTCAGCTTGCCGGCGGCGATCAGCTTCGACACCGCGTCGTGCGCGGCAACGAATGCGCCCGTGATGCTGGCCGTGCGCGTGCCGCCGTCGGCCTGGATCACGTCGCAATCGAGATGCAGCGTGCGCGCGCCGAGCGCTTCGAGATCGAACACGGTGCGCAGCGCGCGGCCGATCAGGCGCTGAATTTCCTGAGTGCGGCCGGTCTGCTTGCCGCGCGCGGCCTCGCGGTCGCTGCGGGTGTGCGTCGCGCGCGGCAGCATGCCGTATTCCGCGGTGAGCCAGCCCTGGCCGCGGTCGCGCAGGAACTCGGGCACGCGTTCGGCGACGCTGGCCGTGCAGAGTACCTTGGTGTCGCCGAATTCGACGAGTACGGAGCCTTCCGCGTGCTTCGTGTAATGGCGCGTGATGCGCACGTCGCGCAGTTGATCGACGCGGCGGCCGCTCGGCCGGGAAAGGGAATTCGTCATGGGAACAATGCGCCGGGAGGGGAAACCATGATTTTAACGCCGAACGGCTCGCGGGCAGTCGAGGCCCGATCGCCAAAAATGGGATAATGGGCGTTTAACGCCTCGCGCCTCGTAAGCGCCGGGCGCCTCGAATCCTCCGGCCGGACAGGCCAACCCAAACGGCGAGACGAACCATGATCTACAGCATGACGGGCTATGCGAACGCAACCCGAGAACTCGTGGCGGCTTCGGGCAACGGCGCCACCAGCGTGTCGGTCGAATTGCGCACGGTGAATTCGCGCTTCCTCGACCTGAATTTCCGCATGTCCGACGATGTCCGCGTGTGCGAGCCGGCATTGCGCGAGATGCTGATGAACAAGCTGTCGCGCGGCAAGGTCGACGTGCGTATCAATCTGCAGCGCAGCGACCAGAACGCGAACGCGGGCGCGCTGAACCAGACGGCGCTGGGCCAGCTGGCCGACCTCGAACGCGCGGTGCTGGACGCGTTTCCCGGCGCCGGCCGGATGCGCGCCGGCGAAATCCTGCGCTGGCCGGGCGTGCTCGCGGAAAGCGGCGTGTCGGCCGACGCGTTGCGCGACGCGGTGCTCGCATGCGGCAAGGAAGCGATCGGCGAACTGGTGGTCGTGCGTTCGCGCGAAGGCGCGCAGCTCGCGTCGATGCTGCTCGCGAACGTCGCCGAGATGGAGGCGATCGTCGCGCGCATCACGCCGCTGGTTCCGGAACTGATCGCGAAGCACCAGCAGAAGATCGTCGAGCGGCTGCAGGAAGCGCTCGGGATTGCCGCACCGGAAGGCAGCGCGCCGGTCGTGTCGCGCGAGGAGGCCGCCGAGCGGATCCGCCAGGAAGTCACGATGTACGGGATCCGCATCGACATCGCCGAGGAGCTGTCGCGCCTGACGGCGCACCTGAACGAAACGCGTCATGTGATCGAGAAGGGCGGCCGGGTCGGCAAGCGCCTCGATTTCATGATGCAGGAACTGAACCGCGAAGCGAACACGCTCGGCTCGAAGGCCGCGGCCAAGGAACTGGCGGACGCATCGATGGCGCTCAAGCTGCTGATCGAGCAGATGCGCGAGCAAGTGCAAAACCTGGAGTAACGCAACATGACTGATTCGACTCACGCTGCCGCTGCGCACACGATGCACGCCGGTATCTATCCCGGCAATCTCTTCATGGTGATCGCGCCGTCGGGCGCGGGCAAGTCCACGCTCGTGAACGCATTGCTGGCAAAAGATTCGGACATCTGCCTATCGATCTCGTACACGACCCGCAAGCCGCGTCCGGGCGAGCAGGACGGCCAGCATTATCATTTCACGACGGTCGACGATTTTCGCGAGCGCCACGCGCGCCACGAGTTTCTCGAGAGCGCCGAAGTGCATGGCAATTACTACGGCACGTCGCGCGTGTGGATCGAGGAGCAGATGAGAAACGGCCACGACGTGCTGCTCGAAATCGATTGGCAGGGCGCGCAGCAGGTGAAGAAACAGTTCCGCAACGCGGTCGGCATCTTCATTCTGCCGCCGTCGCTCGATGCGCTCGAGGAGCGCCTGAAAAAGCGCGGCCAGGACGAGCCGAAGGTCATCACGCGGCGCCTGCTCGCGGCGGGCAGCGAGATCGCGCACGCGTCGGAAGCCGAGTATGTCGTCATCAACGAGAACTTCGACCGGGCGCTCGCCGAGCTGGAACGGATCGTCGCGGCGACGCGTTTGCGCTTCGCTTCGCAATACGCGCGTCACACCGAGCTTTTCATCGAGCTCGGCATCCACCTGCCGCACGCCGAGTAAAGGCGGCGTGCAACGCACATCAGGTAGAATAAGCAACATATTCAGAAGGAATTACCAACATGGCTCGCATTACTGTCGAAGACTGCCTGAAGCAAATCCCGAATCGCTTCGAACTGGCGCTTGCCGCCACCTACCGCGCGCGGCAGCTCGCGCAAGGCCATACGCCGAAGATCGAAAGCCGCGACAAGCCGACGGTCGTCGCGCTGCGCGAGATCGCGGCCGGCCAGGTCGGCGTCGAAATGCTGAAGAAAGTGCCGGTTTAAGGCACACTCAGATTTCGTCAAGCCATGTAATCCCCGCGCAACCGACGTGCTGACCCGAGGAGGCGAATATGAGCACCACCCCATCGTCCGCCTCCGCGGATGCCAGTCCGGCTGAAGTCACGGCCACGTCGCCCGCGCGGCAGTACATCGATGCGGTCCTCGAACAGTCGTTTCGCCATCTGTTCGGGCCGACCGCCACGCCGGAGCAGCCGCGCA
Source organism: Burkholderia alba (assembly GCF_034721475.1). NCBI lineage: Bacteria > Pseudomonadati > Pseudomonadota > Betaproteobacteria > Burkholderiales > Burkholderiaceae > Burkholderia > Burkholderia alba. The sequence goes on from NZ_JAWJWL010000003.1 coordinate 151,151, forward strand.
AGCACGGCGTCGTTTCGATCGCGAAACTGACGACCGCGCTTGCCGACTATCTCAGTCCGGAAGAAGTCAAAGAGGTCAAGGCCGCGTTCCATTTCAGCGACGAAGCCCACCTCGGTCAATATCGCCAGAGCGGCGAACCCTACATCACCCATCCCGTTGCCGTCGCGGAAATCTGCGCGAGCTGGAAGCTCGACGCGCAGGCCGTCATGGCGGCGCTGCTGCACGACGTGATGGAGGACCAGGGGGTGACGAAGAGCGAGCTTGCCGAGCGCTTCGGTCCCAAGGTCGCCGAGCTGGTCGACGGACTGTCGAAACTCGACAAGATGGAGTTCCGCAGCCGCGAGGAAGCGCAGGCGGAGAATTTCCGCAAGATGCTGCTCGCGATGGCGCGCGACGTACGGGTGATTCTCGTGAAGCTTGCGGATCGCTTGCACAACATGCGCACGCTCGGCGCGGTGCCGATGGAAAAGCGCCGCCGCGTCGCGCGCGAGACGCTCGACATCTACGCGCCGATCGCGCACCGCCTTGGTCTGAACAATACCTATCGCGAGCTGCAGGACATGAGCTTCGCGAATTTCAATCCGCACCGGTACGCGACGCTCGAGAAGGCCGTGAAGGCGGCGCGCGGCAACCGCCGCGAAGTGATCGGCAAGATCCTCGAGGCGGCGCAGCGCACGATGACGGATGCGAAGCTCGGCGCCGAAATCACCGGCCGCGAAAAGACCATCTACAGCATCTACAAGAAGATGCGCGACAAGCAACTGTCGTTCTCGCAGGTGCTCGACGTGTACGGCTTCCGGGTGGTCGTCGAACAGCCGCTCGAGTGCTACACCTGCATCGGCGCGTTGCACGCGCTCTACAAGCCCGTACCGGGCAAGTTCAAGGATTACATCGCGATCCCGAAGGTCAACGGCTATCAGTCGCTGCATACCACGCTCGTCGGGCCGTTCGGCGCGCCGATCGAGTTTCAGGTGCGCACGCGCAAGATGCACGAGATCGCGGAAGCGGGCGTCGCGGCCCACTGGCTGTACAAGAACGGCGGCGCCGACCTGAACGATGTGCAGAAGCGCGCGCACCAGTGGTTGAAGTCGCTGCTCGACATCCAGAGCGAAGCCGGCGATTCGAGCGAATTCCTCGAACACGTGAAGATCGACCTGTTTCCGGATGCGGTCTACGTGTTTACGCCCAAGTCGAAGATCATGGCGCTGCCGCGCGGCGCAACCGCGCTCGACTTCGCCTATTCGATCCACAGCGATCTCGGCAACCAGTGCGTGGCGGTCAAGATCAACAACGAGCTGTTGCCGCTGCGCACCGAACTGAAGAGCGGCGATATCGTCGAGGTGATCACCGCGCCGTATTCGAAACCGAACCCCGCGTGGCTCGGCTTCGTGCGAACCGGCAAGGCCCGCTCGGCGATCCGCCACTACCTGAAGACGATGCGCCTGAACGAGTCGGTGCAGCTCGGCGAGCGTCTCGTCGACCAGAGCCTGAAAGGCTACGGGCTCGCGCTTGCGGATGTCACGCCGGAAGTCTGGGAAAAGCTCGTGCAGTGGACGGGCAACAAGAGCCGCCAGGAAATCTTCGCGGACATCGGCCTCGGCCGCCGTGTCGCGGCGGTGATGGCGAAGCGCATCGAAGTGCTGATGAGCGGTCGCGATGCCGACGACGATTCGCCGCGCGCCGAGCGCGCGCACCATGCGCCGCCTGTCGTGATCACCGGCACGGAGGGCATGTCGGTCCAGTTGTCGGCCTGCTGCCGGCCGATCCCCGGCGACGACATCATGGGCTACATCGGCATCGGCCTCGGGATGGCGATCCACACCACCGATTGCCGCGTCGCGCAGCGGATCCACCGCCGCGATCCGGGGCGCTGGATCGACGTCGCCTGGGCGCCGCAGCCGGGCCGCCTGTTCGACGTCGCGGTGAAGGTGCTGGTGAAGAACACCAAGGGCATCTTCGCGCGGGTGGCGGCCGACATCACGTCGGCCGACGCGAACATCGTTCATATCGCGATGGACGAGGATCTGACGCACGAATCCACGGTGCTGCGCTTCGTGATCCAGGTGAGCGACCGCGTGCACCTGGCGAACGTGATGCGCCGCGTGCGCACCAATCCGGACGTGATGCGGATCATGCGCGAGCGGTCGAGCGACGATGTGGTCCATGCGCGCCACGACGGCGGAATGAGGATCGATCGGGAGCGCCAGGACTATTGAGCGGCGCTTCGGATGGTCGATGTCCGGGAGCGGGGAAACGGTTCGGGAACGGCGGCTGGCTAGCCGCCGTTTTTGTTTGGGTGCGGAAAAGGGCGGCAAGACATGGGCGCGCACCAAAAACAAAGGGCCTTCCCGGAGGAAGGCCCTTCATAAATGGCGCGGCTGGCAGGATTCGAACCCACGACCCCTTGGTTCGTAGCCAAGTACTCTATCCAACTGAGCTACAGCCGCACGCAAAGCGGTACAACTTGAAATCAAAGGGCCTTCTCGGGAGAAGGCCCTCAAAAAAGTGGCGCGGCTGGCAGGATTCGAACCCACGACCCCTTGGTTCGTAGCCAAGTACTCTATCCAACTGAGCTACAGCCGCACGCAAAGCGGTACAACTTGAAATCAAAGGGCCTTCTCGGGAGAAGGCCCTCAAAAAAGTGGCGCGGCTGGCAGGATTCGAACCCACGACCCCTTGGTTCGTAGCCAAGTACTCTATCCAACTGAGCTACAGCCGCACGCAAAGCGGTACAACTTGAAATCAAAGGGCCTTCTCGGGAGAAGGCCCTCAAAAAAGTGGCGCGGCTGGCAGGATTCGAACCCACGACCCCTTGGTTCGTAGCCAAGTACTCTATCCAACTGAGCTACAGCCGCACGCAGAAGTGAGATTATAGCAAAGTTAAATAAAAAGGGAAGCCTCGTCGCCAATTTCTTGGATAAGGCCGATCGTGTAACCTTGCAGCATCTTCCTTGTTGTTGAAAGTGCATCATGAATAAGGCGTTTGTGAAGGAGTCGGACGGCGACGACGACGACCTCGATCACGCGCAGCCGGAGGTGCCGGCCGGCGCGAAGAACTACATCACGCCGGCGGGGCACAAGCGTCTGCGCGACGAGCTGCTGCACCTGATCGACGAGGCGCGTCCCGACGTGGTGCGCCTCGTGTCGTGGGCGGCGTCCAATGGCGACCGCTCGGAGAACGGCGACTACATCTACGGCAAGCGGCGCCTGCGTGAAATCGACCGACGTATCCGTTTCCTGACCAAGCGGCTCGATCTGGCGGAGGTCGTCGATGCCAGCCGGCAGGAGAGCGCCGACCAAGTGTTCTTCGGCGCCACCATCGACTATGCGACGCAGGATGGCGACGAGCACACGGTCACGATCGTCGGCGTCGACGAGGTCGATCTCGATTGCGGCCATGTCAGCTGGATCTCGCCGATCGCGCGCGCGCTGCTGAAGTCCCGGGTCGGCGACACGGTTACGCTTCTGACCCCGTTGGGTCCCGAGCCGATCGATGTGCTCGACGTTCGCTATCCGACGCCGGCTGCATGAGTCGTCCGGTACGCCTCGCCGTCCGCGGCGGATAAAAAAAGCGCCCCGGAGGGGCGCTTTTCGTTGGCTGGCGGCAGCCTGTTCGAACGCGATCAGAAGCGGTGACGCAGGCCCGCCGTGACGGAAATCTGCTTGTCGGTCGACGACATCGCGCCGATGCCGTTGAGGCTTGCGCCGATGCCCGTGCCGTCCGGGCTGATCTTCTGGTACTCGCCCTGCAGGTAGACGTCGGTGCGCTTCGACAGCGCATAGGCGGTCTGCAGGTTGACCTGGTTCCACTTCGGGCTCGCGCCGTTCAGCCGGCCGTCGGTGTACGTGTACGACGCGGCCAGGCTCCAGGCCGGCGTGAACGAGTAGCGACCGTTCACTTCGTAGTTGTTGAAGCGCGTGTCGCCGTTCAGACCGATGTTGCTCGACGTACCCGCCTGGCTCCCGTTGATGCCGACCGAGTTGGTCAGACGCGTCTGCGTGAACACGAAGCCGGCCACCGCGGGGCCGAACGCGTAGTTCAGGCCGGCGCCCCAGGTGCGCTGACGGGCCGCCGCGAAGGTCCACTCGCCCGTGACGGCGCCCGGCGATGCCGCGGTCTGCGCGAGGGCGCTCGGGTTGTTGTTCAACTGCAGGTAGCCGGCCGCGACATTGAAGCCGGCGTAGCTGTACGACGCACCGACGCTGTACGCGCGGTTGTTCGCGAAGTCGGTCGAATTCGAGAATCCATACAGCGCGCCGAACTTGAAGCCGCCGTAGTTGACGCTCTGATACTTGATCGAATTGTTGATCCGGATCGAGTTATTCAGGTTGTCGTTGTCAAACGGGTGGGCGAACTGCGTGCCGCCGTACTGCGTGCCCGTCAGCGACAGCGGGCCGAGATAGTCGACCACGCTGTCGTACTGGCGGCCCAGCGTCAGCGAGCCGAATTGATCTTGCGACAACCCCACGAAAGCCTGGCGGCCGAATTCGCGGCCGCTTTGCTTGAGCGTGCCGTTATTGATGCCGAAGCCGTTTTCCAACACGAAGATCGCTTTCAGGCCACCGCCGAGATCTTCCGCGCCACGCAGGCCCCAACGGCTGCCGTTGACCGAGCCGCTCGTTTCCTGCCAGGCGCTGTGGCCGTGCTGGTTGTTGGTGTAGGTGATGCCGGCGTCGATCAGGCCGTACAGCGTCACGCTGCTCTGTGCGTACGCTGCGCTGGCGAATACTCCGGAAAGGGCTGCAACGATGAGAGTCTTTTTCATTGATATATCTCCGTGCGAAACAGGATGGATGGTGATCGAACCTGCTGTTGGATTCTTCCAGGCCGGCCGTGCGAGAGAAGGGGGCCGGCTGGGATTTGTATCGGCGCGTCGACGCGCCTGTCTCCAAGCCTGTTGGAGTGTAAAGAGCACCGCCAAAAACTGCTGGATGCAGTTTAAGCAATAGCTAATTTAAGATTGCGCAATAGTTCGAGAAGTTCCTGAAACCCTTCCCGGACAAGGGGAAGCGGTGTTCCAGGAGCTATTTTGAGAATGTCGAACAAGTGTTGGCGTTGCGTTGCGGCGACAACTTCGCGATGGTTTGGTGCGAAGGGTATCGGCTAAAGATCAGATTGTTGACGCTTCGGCAATAGAGGTTTGTGCAGAGCATGGCTAATGAAAGGATGCCAAGTCGTTATACTGCACTCTCTGCTTTCCGAAGCAGACTTTTTCGTTGACGGAAAAGATCTCCAAACCTTTGTCGGCGCGACTTCCCAGTCGCGCTTTTTTTTGCCCGAGCCGCGCTTATTGTTCGTACCAGCGATGTCGGCGGCGGGGTTGCGGCGTGTCCGCTTCGTCGCGAACGGGCATCGTGGGCTGCGCCCAGTCTTCCATCACGTAGTGCCGGGCATCGAGCGGCGACGCGAGCAGGTTCTGCCAGTGATCGCCGTGCCATGACGTATCGAAGTCGGAGTCGAACGACGTCGATGCTGCAGGCGCACGATCCGGCACTTCCTTGCGGCGCGTGAAACCAAGCCGGTGGGCGAAGCGTTTGATTCCGTCCAGCATCACACTCTCCTGCGCCATCGAGGCGACCATCAGCATCGCAAAAGCGACCGCCGTCCGCAACCGGGAAAAATACCAAGCCAATCCCGCATTTCGCCCATGCCCGGTAGATCTTGCTTTCAAATATTCTGCTCGTTTGCACCCGGTAATAGTGACAGGTGTCGTTGCAAGTTATTAATCTTTCGCTGCAAGTGTACCGATTCCAGTTGTACCCACATCAATTTGCATAAGGCGACATCAAAAATTTTCTTGACTGAATTGGATCGTCCAATTTATAAAAGCAGCACTAAGCCTCAGGTGCATTCTGCACGCCGGGAACGGGGTGGGGGAGACAGGGGATTTTTAGTGACGGCATAAGGGCGCAGCCCGATTTATTTAAATTTAGTGGGGAACTAGGAATATGGATACCGGTATCGTGAAATGGTTTAACGATGCTAAGGGCTTCGGCTTTATTACGTCGGACAATGGTGGTGAGGATTTGTTTGCCCATTTCTCTGAAATCAAGATGGATGGCTTCAAAACCTTGAAAGAGAATCAACGTGTGTCGTTCGAAGTAAAAACCGGCCCGAAGGGCAAGCAAGCCGCGAATATCCAGGCGCTTTGACCGCCGGAATCGCACAGAGGGCCGTGCGAGCCCCCGCCCAGGCGGGGGCTTTGGTTTTTATGACAGGTAGAATTCGGGCTTCGGCGCCGTGAATGATCTCGGCGCATACTGCAAGAACAGGAAGCGCCGCCTTTTGCTACCCATGTCCGAATCGCAATTGTCCATTCCGGCGATCGACGCGCCGCTCGTTTTCGTCGATCTCGAAACCACCGGCGGTTCGGCCGCCGAGCATCGCATCACCGAAATCGGCGTCGTCGAAGTCAGCGCGCAGGGTGTGTCGACGTGGACCTCGCTCGTCAATCCGCAGCAATCGATCCCTCCCTTCATTCAGCAGCTCACCGGCATCAGCGATGCCATGGTGCGGACTGCGCCGACCTTCGCCGCGCTGGCGCCGACGCTGTTCGAGCGCCTCGACGGCAAGCTGTTCATCGCGCACAACGCGAGTTTCGACCGAGGGTTCCTGCGCGCCGAGTTCCAGCGGGCGGGGCTTGCGTTCAATCCCGACGTGCTGTGCACGGTGCGTTTGTCCCGGGCGCTGTTCCCGCGCGAATCGCGTCATGGGCTCGATGCGCTGATCGAGCGGTACGCTCTGGTGCCGTCCGCCCGCCATCGGGCGCTTGCCGACGCGGATCTCATCTGGCAATTCTGGCGGCGCCTGCACGACGACGTGCCGGTCGAGCGGCTGCGCGAACAGATCGCGCGCACGACTCGCCGCTACCAGCTCGCGGGCGGCCTGACCGAGGATTATCTGGAAACGGCCCCGGCTGGGCACGGCGCCTACGCGTTGTTCGGCGACGACGATGTGCCCCTTTACGTGGCGCGCAGCGTCCGGGTACGGCAGCGCCTGAGGGCGCTCCTGACCGGTGAGCGGCGGTCGGCGAAAGAACTGCGGATCGCCGAGCAGGTGCGGCGCGTCGACTGGCGCGAGACGGCCGGCGAATTGGGCGCGATGTTGGTCGAGGCCGCGTGGATCGCCGAACTGGCGCCGCAGTTCAATCGCAAGGCGGCCGGCACGGGGGCGAAACGTCGCATCGCATCGGCGCAATGGCCGTTCGACGGCCCGGTCGCGTTCGAGGAGCGTGGAACGACGAGCCTGTTTCATGTGATCGACCGTTGGTGCTACCTCGGCGCCGCGCCGTCGATCGTGCAAGCCGCCGTGCTGGCGAGCGGCGGGGCCGGCGCGGGCGAGCCGTCGTTCGAGCCGGCGACACATCGCATCCTGCAGATGCATCTGGCGCGCGGCCTGCAGTTGATCCCCCTGACGCCCGCCGTACCCGCCGCCTGAGCGCGGCCTCAGCCGACCATGCTTGCGCCGCCCGCCGAGCACACGTGCGACAGCGCGGTGTTCAGCGCGGCCGATTGGCTGGAGTCGTAACGCGTCAGCGTTTTCCAGTTAGCGATGCTGCGTGCGAGGCGAGACGGGCAATCGGGTGCGTCGCGCACCGGCGCCGCGCGCGCGAGACCCGCGAGCATCGATTGGGTCAGGCGATCGAGCTGCGGACGCGTGCTGGTCGCCAGATCGGGGGCCGCGCCTTCCGGCGGCCGGGTCGCGCGCCAGTTCGCGAACAGCGCGTTCTGCACCATCTTGCTGGCGGCGATCTGATCCTCGAAGAAAGCGCGGGCATAGGCCGGGTCGATGCCGCTTGCCGTCGCGCGCTTCTCGACGCCGGCGAGCAGTTCGGCTTCCCGCTGCGGATCCGAAATCGGCTTGTGATTGGCCCACTTCCAGCGAGCCACGGGTTCGGCGAGCGCGAGCCGCTGCGAGGCGAGCGCGACGAGATTGGTGAGCGAGGTGTCGTCGCCGTCGGCGGCGGCAAGGCGCGGGGCGGCCAGTAGCGCGAGACCCAGCGACGCGGCGGCGAGGCTCGCGCGAATCGATCGTTTCATGGAAGGGCGGACATGCCGGCGCGGGGCCGGAGAGTTAAAAACCGAAGGATAAGCGAAGACGTTGCGCAGCGACGCGGCGCAAGCGGGAGATCAACGGACGTGACCGCTCCAACCCGCCTGGCCGAGACGGCCCGGGTTTCGAACGGTGGCTTGCCGGAGCAAGAGGGCGGAAGACCGCACGGAATCGTTCGCGAACACGCGACGGTTCACAGGCCTGAATGCGCCGTATCGGAACGAGCGGTCACTTCGGCGAGCACAGCTTGTGCTGTTCGTCGAAGAACGCACGCACGTGGTCCGGCAGTTCGGCCAGAAACTCGACGGCCACGGGTTCCGGATCCGGGCTCATCACCTTCTCGGGAGGTGGGATGCGGGTCGGTTTTTCGTCCATGATCATTCTCCTTGGGGTGATTCGATTATCGATCGCTCGCTTTGATTTGCGCCAGCGTCCAATCGTTTCAATTTGTCTTTGTTGCTTAAACGGCACACGCTGTGTCTCGAGACGATCCACCGCGAGCGAGGTCCTGCGATCGCCGGCCGCCGAATCGCCGGCCGGATTCCTGTTTTATACTGCGCGCTCTTTTCTCGAGCCGCGATGAAACGTACGACGCGATGGATGAGCCTCCTCTGGCTGGCGCTGGTACTCAACGTACTGTCGCCCGTCATCGGCTACGCGCGTCTGGCCGCGTCGCCCGCGGGTCTCTTCACGCTCGAATTGTGCAGCGCAGCGGGCGCGAAGCGAGTCGTCGTCACCGGCGACACCGACCGCGACGGCGCACCGCTGTCGCACGCGAACGTCCCGCACTGCGTGTACTGCCCCGGCTTTGCCGCCAATGTCGCGCTCGGCGGCAGTGTGCCCGAGCTGCCGGTATGCGTCCGCGCGTTTGCCTACACAATCCGCATCGCGCGGCAACCTGTCTACTCGCGTCGCGGCGTCCGCATCGCCCAGCCGCGCGCCCCGCCTGACCTCACGTCGATCTGACTTCCGTGCGCTCGCGCTCTTCGGAGCCGTGCGCGTCGCCGCTCGCCGCATGGCCGCCGCATTCCGCATTCCGCGTGGATTGCTGCGGTGCACCGCGTGCGCGGCGAACAGCCGATCACGTTTATCAGGATGTCCTTTACATGCTTACCGTTTCTGCTGCGCGTCGACCGCGCCGGCAGCTCGCCGTCGCGTGCGTCGCGGCGTTCGCCGGTCCGGCCGCGTTCGCCGCGTCGAGCGACGCGCCGCTGCCGCTTACCGATCCAACGAATGACGCCGCCCATGCGTTGACCGCCTCCGGGAAAACCTTGCAAGCGGTGAGCGTGACCGCGCAGCGTCCCGCTTTCGCGCCCGACACGCCGGGCGTCGTCGAGTCGATCAGCCGCGAGCAGATCGACTCGCATACCACTGTCACGACCGAGGACGCGCTCAAGTACGCGCCGAACCTGATGGTGCGCCGGCGCTACATCGGCGACCGGAACGCCGTGTTCGCCGGCCGCGATTTCAACGAACTGCAGAGCGCCCGCGGGCTGGTCTATGCGGACGGCCTGCTGCTGTCGAACCTGCTGGGTTCGAGCTATGCGTATCCGCCGCGCTGGTCGCTGATCCAGCCGGACGACATCGCGCGGGCCGACGTGCTGTACGGCCCTTTTTCCGCGCTGTATCCGGGCAACTCGATCGGCTCGACCGTGCAGATCACGACGCGCAAGCCGACACAGCTGGAAGCGTCGCTGTCCACGCAGTTCTTCACGCAGCGCTATCACGACGGCTACGGTTTTGCCGACAGCTACGGCGGCAATCATCAGACGGCACGCGTGGCGAACCGGATCGGGCGCTTCTGGTTCGCGCTGTCGCTCGACCGGCTCGAGAACAACAGCCAGCCGATGCAGTACGCCGGCCCGAACGCCGCGTACAACCCGCGGCTCGGCGCGCCGGTGCCGGTGACGGGCGCCGTGACCGACCTCGGGCCGAACGGGCGGCCACGCACCATCGTCGGCGCGCAGACGGTCGAGCGCACCGAGCAGATCAACGAGACGCTGCGCATGGGCTATGCGCTGACCGATCACCTCGACGCGACCGTCACGCTCGGACACTGGGAGAACCACTACCGGCAGCAGGGCGCGACGTTCCTGCGCGATGCGGCGGGCAACCCCGTGTATGGCGGCAACGTGTCGATCGGCGGGCAGAACTACACGGTGGCGCCGGGCGCGTTCGCGCCGCAAAGCGGCGACCAGGAGAACTGGCTATACGCGCTCGGGCTGGAGGCGCGGCTGTCGTTCGGCTGGAAGCTGTCGGGCACCGTGTCCGCCTACGATGTGTCGCGCGACGTGCTGCGTGCGTCGTCGAGCCCGCCGCCCGCTGCCTGGCAAGGCGCGCCCGGCACGGTGTTCCACGGCGACGGCACCGGCTGGCGCACGGCCGACCTGCAGGCGGTGTCGCCCGACGTGAAGGGGCATACGTTCACGTTCGGCTATCACTTCGACACGTATTTCCTGCGCAACGCCACCTACAACACGCCGAACTGGCAGACCGCGACGGCGACGACGCTGGCGAGCGCCTACCAGGGCAACACGCGCACCCAGGCCGTGTACGCGCAGGATGCGTGGCGATTCGCGCCCGGCTGGCTTGCGACGCTCGGGCTGCGCTACGAGCGCTGGGATGCGTACAACGGCGCGCTGGGCAATGCCGGTTCGACGCTGCCTTATGCGGAGCGCGGCGCGAACGCGCTGTCGCCGAAAGTCGCGGTGCAGTGGCAGGCGACCGACGCATGGCTGTTCCGTCTGTCGTTCGCGACCGGAACGCGCTTCCCGACCGTCGCCGAGCTGTTCCAGGGCACGATCTCGAACAACGCGATCGTCAACAACAATCCGAACCTCAAACCGGAAAAGGCGATCGACTGGGACTTCACGGCCGAGCGCGACGTCGGCGTGGGCGTCGTGCGCGCGAGCTTGTTCCAGAGCGACCTGCGCAATTCGATCTACAGCCAGACGACGGTGGCGGGCGCCGCGACCTACACGAACATCTCGAACGTCGACCGGGTCCGGGTACGCGGCGTCGAACTCGCGTTTTCGGGGCAGGATGTGCTGCTGAAGGGGCTCGACGTCGACGCGAACGTGTCCGCCACCCGCGCGCAGACGCTGGCCGACGCGGCGAATCCCGGCTACGTCGGGCAGCGCTGGCCGCGTATTCCCCGGATGCGCGCGAATCTGCTCGCGTCCTATCGCTTCGACGAGCACTGGATGACGAGCATCGGCGTCCGCTATTCCGCGCGTCAGTACAACACGCTCGACAACAGCGACGTGAACCCGAACGTGTACGGCGGCACCAGCTCGTTCACGGTCGTCGACCTGAAGGCGCGCTACCGGTTCGACCGGCATTGGCTCGCGGCGGTCGGCATCGACAACGTGACCGACCGCCGCTACTACGTTTTTCACCCGTACCCTGGCCGCACCTTCTATGGAGAGTTGAAATGGCAGCTGTGAAAACATTGAGCGCGGGCCTGGCCGCGCTCGCGCTGGCGTGGGCGGCGCACGCGCACGAACCGGCCGGCGCGGCGAGCGGGGCCGATTCGCATGCCGCGCACATGAGCATGAACATGGGGGCGACGGCGCAGAAGACGCCGCTCGCGACGGGCGCCGCGTTCGACCCGAAACACCGGTTGTGGGTCGCCTGGGTCGAGGGGCAGCACGTGATGGTCGCGCATTCCGACGACGCGGGGCGCACGCTGTCCGCCCCCGTGACCGCCAATGCGCTGCCCGAGCCGATCTACACGAGCGCGGAGAATCGTCCGAAAGTCGCGGCGAGTCCCGATGGGCGGGCGATCTACCTGACCTGGTCGATGCCGCTCGACGCGCCGTATACGGGGATGGTGCGCTTTTCGCGTTCGCTCGACGGCGGCGCGACCTGGTCGGTGCCCGTGACCGTGCATCGCGACCGGCAGGCGATCACGCACCGCTTCGACATGATGACGGTCGACACGCAGGGCCGCATCTTCGTCGCTTGGATCGACAAGCGCGATCTCGTCGCGGCGAAGCAGACAGGCAAGCCGTACGATGGGGCGGCCGTGTATTACGCGGTGTCCGCCGACGGCGGCGCGACGTTCGAACCCGAGCGCAAGGTGGCCGATCACACCTGCGAATGCTGCCGGATCGGCATGACGGTCGATCCTCAGGGGCGCGTGCAGGCGGTCTGGCGCAACGTGTTCCCGGGCCAGATCCGCGATCACGCGCTGGCCGTGCTGCCCGCGTCGTCCGGCGTGCCGGTCGAGCCGGTGCGCGCGACCTTCTCGAACTGGCATGTCGAAGCCTGTCCCGAACACGGCCCCGCGATCGCGGTGACGCCCGACGGTATTCGCCATCTCGCCTGGTTCGGCGTGGTGGACGGCAAGGCCGACGTGTTCTATTCGCGGCTCGACGAGCGCGGCAAGCCGGTCGGCGCCGCGTGGGCGTTCGGCGACAACCCGGCCGCACCGGCGGAGCAGGCGTCGCATGCGGCGCTGCTCGCGCAGCGCAACACGCTGTGGCTCGCGTGGAAGGCGTTCGACGACGATACGGTGCGGATCAAGCTGCGCCGCTCGGACGACGGCGGCGCGCACTGGAGTGCGCCGCGCACGCTGGCGCAGACCTCGGGCGCGAGCGACAACCCGCAGCTGCTGAGCGACGGAGGGCGCGTGTACCTGTCGTGGCGAACGCGCAACGACGGCTATCGGCTGATCGACGTGGAGGCGGGGCAATGAAGCGGCTGACGAGGAAGCTTGCCGTGCTCGTCCCGACAGTACTGGCCGTCGCGTCGGGGGCCGCGGTGCATGCGGCCGAGCCGCAGCCGCTGCGCGCGGCGCAGGTGGCCGGGCTGCTCGCGAGCGGACACGGCGCACCGTTGCTGGTCGAGGTGTGGTCGCTCGATTGCGGGTATTGCCGCGAGAACGCCGCGCATCTGGTGGCTTGGCAGCGGCAGCATCCGCAGGTGAGGCTCGCGATGGTCGCGATGGATGCGATCGACGACAACGCATCGATGCTGACGCAGGCGCTCGCGCAGATGCAGCTGCCGGCGACGGTCGCGCAGTACGCGAATGCCGAGCCGATGCCGGAGCGTTTGCGCGCGGCGCTCGATCCCGGCTGGCGCGGTGAATTGCCGCGCACGCTGTGGATCGGCGCCGATGGTGTGCGACGCGCGCAGAGCGGCCTGCTTGCGCCTGCAACGCTCGATGCATGGCAGGCCGGCGGAGCGCGTTAGGCGTCGGACTGCGCGGCGGGTGCGGGGACGGTGACGGGCCGGTCGAATTCCGCGGGCTTGTCCGCGACTGCGACCTGGCCGTGAATCCGTGCCTGATGCCCATCGGCAAACATGTAGTACGGGAATGGCCGAGCGGGCGCGGACACCGCGTCGAGCCGGGCCGCCAGCGCCGGCTCGAGCGTGAAATCGAGCGCGCCGAGCGATTCCTGTAACTGCGACGCTCGGGTCGCGCCGACGATGATGCTTGCCACCCCGCGTTTGCGATGCAGCCAGTTCAGCGCGACCTGCGCCATCGGGCGGCCCGCTTCGTGCGCGACCTGTTCGAGCTCGGCGACGATGCGGAAATTGCGCTCGGTGAGCTTGTCGAATCCCGGCGGCGGCGCGGACGCGAGCGCGCCCAGCCGGCCGCTCCCCGTGATGCCGCCTTGCGACGGTTTGTACTTGCCGGACAGCACCCCCATCCCGAGCGGGCTCCACGGCACGAGTCCCATCCCGAGATTCGCGGACAGGTCGGCGAACTCGAGTTCGGGATGCCGCTCGATCAGCGAGTATTCGAGCTGCATCGCCGCGACGGGTTCGAAGCCGCGCCAGTCGGCGAGCGTCTGCGCGCGCGCGGCGTACCAGGCGGGCGTATCGGACAGCCCGACGTAGCGGATTTTGCCGGCGCGCACCGCATCGTCCATCGCGCGCATCACTTCGTCGACGGGCGTCATCCGGTCCCACGTATGCAGGTAGTAGAGATCGATGTAGTCGGTGCCGAGCCGCTTCAGCGAGCCGTCGAGCGCGCGCAGCAGGTTCTTGCGATGGTTGCCGCCCGCGTTCGGATTGCCCGGTTCCGCGTTGTAGCCGTACTTGGTCGCGAGCACGATGCGCTCGCGCAGGCCGCGCTCGGCGATGAAGCGGCCCACCAGCGTTTCGCTCGTGCCGCCGGTGTAGAGATCCGCGGTGTCGACGAAATTGCCGCCGGCATCCACGTACAGGTCGAACAGACGCCGCGCTTCGGCGGCATCGACGCCCCAGCCCCATTCGGTGCCGAACGTCATCGCGCCGAGCGCGAGAGGAGAAACGCGCAGGCCGGAGCGGCCGAGCAGGGCGTAGCGGTCGATCGTCATGACAGGCTCCTTTTTCCGTGAAGACGAACAGCGAACGCCCCTATCGTGCCCGCGTTCGTTGTGTGGAAAAATGGTATCTATCTAAACGTATTGTGAAGCTTGGCTTCATAATTGGAGCGTTCATGGATCCGGCCCAATTGCCCGCGCTGGTCGCGTTCGCGAATGTCGCGCGGCACGGCAGCTTTACCCGCGCGGCGGGGGAAAGCGGCGTGTCGGCGTCCGCGCTGTCGCAAACCGTGCGTGCGCTGGAAACGCAACTCGACATCCGGCTCTTTCATCGCACCACGCGGCGCGTCGCGCTCACCGAGGCCGGTGCTCAGTTCCTGGAGCGGGTGAAGCCCGCGCTGGCGCTGCTCGACGCTGCGTTCGGCGCGCTCGACGAAACCCGCGAGCATCCGAGCGGCACGCTGCGGATCAACCTGCCGCGCGTCGCTTGCGAGCTGCTGGTGTTGCCGCATCTGGCGGAATTCCGGCAGCGCTATCCGCATGTGGCGCTCGAGCTGACGCTCGACGACGGTTTCGCGGATGTCGTCGGGGAAGGCTTCGATGCGGGGATCCGTCTGGGCGAAAGCGTGGCGCAGGACATGGTGGCGGTGCCGCTGTCGCACGAGATCCGGATTGCCGTGGCGGGCTCGCCCGCGTATTTCGCACGCTGTCCGGCACCGCGCACGCCGGACGATCTGGCCGGGCACGACTGCCTGCACTACCGTTTCGCGACGAAGGGCGGGTTGTATCGATGGGAGTTCGCGCAACCGGATCAGCCGGCGCGGATCTTCGATGTGAGGACGCGCGGCAGCTTCGTCACCAACGATCTGCGCACGATGGTGAGGGCGGCGGAGGCTGGAGTGGGCCTGCTGCACGTGATCGACGGGTACATCCGCGAGCAGCTTGCCGACGGCAGGCTCGTCCGGGTGCTGGCGTCGTGGAGCCCGCGTTTTCCGGGCTTCTATCTGTACACGGCGAGTCGTGCACAGATGCCGCTCAAGCTGCGCGCGTTCATCGATTTCCTGCTGGAAAAGCGCCGCGCCGCCGAAGCGGATGAAACGAAAACCCGGCGGCCGGGAAGGGCGCGCCGGGTGTGAAGCGTCAGGCCGCCCGCTTGAATAGCCGGATGACGAACAGCAGGATCACGGCACCGATCACGGCGACGATGATCGACCCGATGAAGCCGCTGCCGATGCTGATGCCGAGCAGACCGGCAAGCCAGCCGCCGATGATCGCGCCGACGATGCCGACAATGATGTCGACGATCAGGCCGAAGCCGCCGCCCTTGACGAGCAACCCGGCGAGCCAGCCGGCGATCGCGCCGATGATGAGCCACATAATCAAGCCATGAGCCATGGTGGTCCTCTCCTTGTGAAGTTCTTCAAATGAACCGACGTCGGGCGGTTGACCGGCAACTCGAAACGAATAGGGTCCCGATCCAGAGCGTCGCCCACGCAATGTACTTCAATAGACGGGTCAGGATCGTTAAGTAATGTTATGCATCCTTATCAGGATTTACCAAACGTTTTTTGTGTATCCGTTGCGACATGCGCACTGAAATGAAAGCGTAAGGAATATCGGTCGGATGACGAAATGATGTCGTCATTTCCGCAGCCCGGCAACAGGCGCAATCCCGAATCGGAACGACGCATCGCGCGGTCCGATCGGGTGATTCACACCGGATGCGCGGCCGTGAAGTTCTTGAACGCGGCATAGGCGGCTTTCTTCGTGACGCCATCGGTGCCGACCAGACCGAACAGATTGCCCGGCATGTCGATCAGTTGGTAGAGCATCACCGATTCGAGGGTGTACTGCTGACGGAGCGCGTAATACTGGGTCAGCGCGCGCGTAACGTAGGCCACCTGCTGGTCGGACGTATCCTGGTCCGAGTTGAAGCCCCATTCGGTCAGCCAGATCGGCACGCCGAACGAGTCCGCGAGAATCTGCAGCACGTTGTGATTGCCGGCCGGGCCGGCCCGCACGATGTTGCCCGACGATTCGTACCAGTGGTACATCGTCACATCCCAGCGTACCGGTGCGGCACCGCCCCGGCCGGTCGCCGACCCGTCCGGCTGAATGCCGTTCCACAGCATCTGCAGCGCGCCGTAGGCGAGCGGGATGCCGACGTTGACGCCGCACTTGATGGTCGGATCGACCGCTCGCACACCGTCGATCATGCCGCGAATCGCGCCGCGGAAAGCCGGCCAGTAGGCCGGGTTGTAGTCGATGGGCGATGGACCGAGGCCGGTGACGAGGCCGTATGCGTCGAGTTCGTTGCCGCACTCGATATGGCTGACGAGCCCCTTCAACACGGTCGCGACCGACGTCGCCAACTGGTAGCCGACGGCATAGGCGTCGCTTTCCGGCATAGTCTGCCGCAGCGCTGCGCTCGGGTTGAGGCAGGGCAGGATCGCGACGCCGCTGCCGGCGAACGCGCCGTTGAGCGCGGCGGCGAGCGTTTGCGCCATGCCGGCGCTCGCGACGTCCGCCCGGTAGTTCGTGACGCCGAGATCGCGCAGCATCTGCAGTTGCTGCGCGGCGGGCACGCTTGCGTAGATCATCTCCGACCACGCCATGTGGCCGTTCATTCCGTAGAACAGTTTCTGCGCCGTCGGCGCCGGATTGCCGATGCGCGGGTCCGACGCGGCAACCCAGCCGCCTTGTTGATAGCGCCACCATTGGCCCGCCGTATTCTCGGCGTAGACGGCGTGGTTCCAGTAGAGCAGCAGCGTCGCGGCGGACGGGAAGTGCGTGTCCGCGCCGTTGTTCAGGACCCGGCTTTGCGACAGGGCCCATGTCTGGCCGGCGCCGTCCGTCAGCGCGACGACGGGCGGCGACGTCGTGCCGGACGCCGATTCCCCGTTTGTCGTGGCATTGCCGCCCGTCGAACCGGTACCGGTGCCCGTCGAGCCGCCATTGCCGGCGCTGTTGCCGTTTCCATTGCCGCTCGATGAACCGGCCGATGCGGCGGCGTTGCCCGAGCCGTCACCGCCGCCGCATCCGGCGAGCGTCAGCGATCCCGCGCCGGCGAGCAGGCTGGCCAGGAAGGTTCGGCGTGAACGTAGTTCGGGGGGCGCGCGTCGCGAGGTTGCGCTATCGGGTGTCTGAAGGGGCGGCTGCGGGAATTCGGAATGGGGCGAGGGGAAATGAGGCATTGTCACGAATCGATTTTTCACCGCCGGAAGTATAACGAGATAAGTTTAAAATTCCGAATTATTTATAGTCCTAATCATTTTATAAACGGAACCTCAATGACTATTATGGTTTGTTTCGTTTCGAATCGGTGAATGGCTCGTGGATTGGCGGCGGGTCGGAATGAGTTGCAACCGGCCGGTTCCGCGATGGTGCGCACCATCGGGTTGTCGGCTTGCGCGATGCGTTGCCGTTCGGCTCATGGCGATGTGTTTCGGTTTTACCGGACGCGTTGCGATCGCGATGATTTATTCCGGTTCGCCGGGCGCGTATTCAATTGGGGGTGAATGGCGGTGTCGATGGAGGGGGATTCGGCGTGACGGATAGCGATTGATGTTCGCGAATGTTGTCCGGCGGGCGGTGAAATGTAGCGTGGTGGGGGAGGCTGAGGCGTCGGCATGGCGCGTCGGGCGCGCGCGGTCGATGGTGGGGCGACCCATTGGACGAATCAAATCCGGCGTTGCCGATGCGGGATAAACCGGCGTGCAGAAATGGAAAAGGGTTGCAGCGCATACGCGCTGCAACCCTTAAATTCTGTTGGTGCCGGAGAGAGGAATCGAACCACCGACCTTCGCATTACGAATGCGCTGCTCTACCGACTGAGCTACTCCGGCAACAGAGAAATGAAATTATAGGGTGATATCTGATGGCTTGGCAATAGGCCCGGCGAAAATTTTTTGATGTCCCGCCGAGATTCACGCTAACTCTTTGATCGGACGGGATTTCTCACCTTCTTAACGTCGCGGCCAGGGCGGGGCGTCCTGTTTTCGTCAAACCGGGCGATCCTCGCTGAAGGACCGCCCGGCGCCGCCGGCCCGCCGTTATTTCGCTTCCTGGTGATAGCGGGTGACGCGCTCGACCTCGTTCTTCGAGCCGAGGATCACCGGCACGCGCTGGTGCAGGCCGGTCGGCTGGACGTCGAGAATCCGCCCTTCGCCGGTCGTCGCCGCGCCGCCCGCCTGCTCGACGATGAACGACATCGGGTTCGCTTCGTACATCAGCCGCAGCTTGCCCGGACGATCCGGCGTGCGCTTGTCGGCCGGGTACATGAAGATGCCGCCGCGGTTCAGGATACGGTGGACATCCGCGACCATCGACGCGATCCAGCGCATATTGAAATTGTCGCCGCGCGGGCCGTCCGTGCCGGCGTTCACCTCGTCGACGTAGCGCTTCACGGGGTCGTACCAGTGACGGGCGTTCGATGCGTTGATCGCGTACTCGCGGGTATCCGCCGGGATCTGCATGTTGCTCTGCGTGAGCACCCACGAGCCCACTTCGCGATCGAGCGTGAAGCAGTTCACGCCGTTGCCGGTGGTCAGCACGAACACCGTTTGCGGGCCGTACACCGCGTAGCCGGCCGCGACCTGCTCCGTGCCGGGCTGCAGGAACGATTCCTCGGTCGCCTGCTTGCCGTCCGGGCAGCGCAGCACCGAGAAGATCGTGCCGATCGACACGTTCACGTCGATGTTCGACGAGCCGTCGAGCGGATCGAACACCAGCAGGTACTCGCCGCGCGGATAGTTGGCCGGAATCGGGAAGAACGTCTCCATTTCCTCCGACGCCATCGCGGCGAGGTTGCCGCCCCATTCGTTCGCGTCGAGCAGGATCTCGTTCGACAGGATGTCGAGCTTCTTCTGTACTTCGCCTTGCACGTTTTCGCTGCCGGCGGTGCCGAGCGCGTCGCCCAGCGCACCCTTCGACACGTTGTAGCTGATCGCCTTGCAGGCGCGCGCGACCACTTCGATCAACAGGCGCAGGTCGGCGGGGAGGTTGTTGGTCGCACGCTGCTGTTCGATCAGGAATTTGGACAGCGTGGTGCGTCGGGTAATGGACATTGCGTGACTCCGGGAGGCAGAAGAATGCGGGAACAACCTGGATTTTACTCGCCGTACCCCCCCGGCGCGGGGTTTTCGCGCGGTCGGGACCGCGCGCCGCCTTACAGAAGCTCGATCTCGGGCAGCGCGATCGCGCTGGTCTCGCGCATCGTCGCGACGAAGTCGGCGGCGTAGGGCTGCGTCGAAAACGCGGGCAGCGTCGCCGCGTAGAGCTCGCCCGACAGCGTCGAGCCGTCGGCGCGGCGGACCGGGCGCGCGGTCACGTAGTGCTTGTCCGGGTAGGTGGCGACCGCCCACAGCGGCAGCGCCGCGACGCCGCGCCGGCTGACGACGAGGTGCAGGATCGCGACCGTCAGCTCCGACGTGCGCCGCTTCGGCTCGATGCCGGCGGGTTTGAGCACCTGCCGCATGATGTCGAGCATGTCGTCGGGCACGGGATAGGTGATCAGCGTCTCGTCGCGAAAATCGTCCGCGTCGAGCGCGCTCTTGCCCGCCAGCACGTGATCGTTGCCGACCAGCCCGACGATCTGGAAACGGAACAGCGGAGGGTAATCGACCGCTTCGCCGGCATCGGCCTCGGCGACGATCGCGAGATCGGCGCGGTCCTGATGCAGCAGGCCGATCGGATCGGCATGAAAGCCCGACACGATATCGAGTTCCACTTCCGGCCAGCGCAGGCGGAACGCGTCCATCGCCGGCATCAGCCAGTCGAAGCAGGTATGGCATTCGACCGCGATCCGCAGCGCGCCGCCCGTGCCTTGCGCGAGCCGCGCGATGTCGCGCTCGGCCTCCTCGATCGCGTGCGCGACATCGCGGCGGCGCGCGCCGCTGCCGAGGTGCCGGCCTGATTTCTCCTGGTCTTGTTTCGCGCGGCACTCAATGAAAAGGCCGGCATCGCAATCGCGATGCCGGCCTTTTTGTCAGTCGCGGTGTCCCGACCGCTTACGCGAGCGCTTTCTCGACGATCTCGCGCACATCGCGCGACTTCGCGCCGGCAGCCACGCGTTCGAGCGCGGCGCGCATCTGTTCGCGCAGCGTCGGCGTGAAACGGCGCCACAGTTCGAGCGAGCGGGCGAGGCGCGCCGCCACCTGCGGATTGAGCGCGTCGAGCGCGAGCACCTGTTCGGCCCAGAACGCGTAACCCGAACCGTCGGCCGCGTGGAACTGCGCGGGATTCGCCGCGCAGAAGCTGAAGATCAGCGAGCGTGCGCGATTCGGATTCTTCAGATTGAAGGCCGGGTGCGAGAACAGCTTGCGCACGATGTCGAGCGTGGGCTGCGTGGAGGTGCCGCGTCGCGTCGCCTGCATCGCGAACCACTTGTCGATCACCAGCGCTTCCTTTTCGAAGCGCCGATAGAAATCGGCCAGCGCGCGTTCCGCTTCGCCCGCCGACGCCGGGCCACCGGCCGCGGCCGACAGCAGCGTGCCGAGCGCCGCTGCGCGGTCCGTCATGTTGTTCGCGGTGTCGTACTGCGCGCCGGCGAGACGGACGGCATCGGCCGGATCGTCGAGTTCGGCGAGATAGGCGAGGGCCAGGTTCTTCAGCCCGCGATGGCCGCCCGCCTCGGGCGTCGGCGCGTAGGCGCCGGGCGTCTGGTGGCGGGCGTGGATCGTGAGCCATTCGTCGCGCAGCCCGGCGGCGAGCGCGCGGCGGACGAACTGCCGTGCGCGGTGCACGGCCGCGGGATCGGCTTCGTTCATCTGGTCGGCCAGATAGGTCTCCGACGGCAGCGTCAGCGCCAGCTCGCGGAACGCGGGCGACAGCGACGCATCGGTCAGCACGCGCCGGAAAGCGGGAACGAACGTGTCATCGAGGGCGAGCGGCTGGTTCGCGGCCGCGCGGGCGGCGAGCGTCAGCAGCGCCCGCGTCGCGAGCCGCTGACCGGCCTCCCAGCGGTTGAACGGATCGCTGTCGTGCGCGAGCAGGAAGGCCAGTTCGTCGGCGCTGTAGTCGTATTCGACGATCACCGGCGCGGAGAAATTGCGCAGCAGCGACGGCAGCGGGGCTTCGGCGACGTCGACGAACGTGAAGGTCCGCTCGGTCTGCGTGAATTCGAGTACGCGGGTGGTGCCCGAGGCGGCGGCTTCGCCGTCGAGCCGCAGCGGCAGGTCGCGGCCGTCGCGGCCGATCAGGCCGACCGCGAACGGGATCAGCAGCGGCCCCTTCTGGGTGTCGCGGGCGGCGGGCGCGGCGTCGCCGTAACCCTGTTTCAGCGTGAGCGTATAGCGTTTCGCGGCGGCGTCGTAGGCGGTCTTGACCGTCACGCGGGGCGTGCCGGCCTGGCTGTACCAGCGCTCGAACTGCGCGAGATCGCGCTGGTTCGCGTCGGCCATCGCATGGCGGAAGTCGTCGCAGGTCACCGCGTGGCCGTCGTGGCGCTGGAAGTAGAGATCCATGCCGCGGCGGAACCCGTCGCGGCCGAACAGCGTCTGGTACATCCGCACGACTTCCGAGCCTTTCTCGTAGACGGTCATCGTGTAGAAGTTATTGATCTCGACATAGCTCTCGGGCCGCACCGGGTGCGCCATCGGACCCGCGTCCTCGGCGAACTGCAACTGGCGCAGCACGCGTACGTCCTCGATCCGCTTGACCGCGCGCGCGGCGGTGTCGTCGCCGTCGCCCGCCGCCATGTCGGCGGAGAATTCCTGATCCCGGAACACCGTCAGGCCTTCCTTCAGGCTCAGTTGGAACCAGTCGCGGCAGGTGACGCGGTTGCCGGTCCAGTTGTGGAAGTACTCGTGGCCGACGACCGACTCGATGTTCGCGAAATCGACGTCGGTGGCCGTTTCCGGATTTGCGAGCACGTACTTGGTGTTGAAGATGTTGAGACCCTTGTTCTCCATCGCGCCCATGTTGAAATCGCCGACGGCGACGATCATGAAGCGGTCGAGATCGAGTTCGAGGCCGAAGCGCTTCTCATCCCAGCGGATCGAGTGGATCAGCGAATCCATCGCGTGGCGGGTCTTGTCGAGATCGTGCGGCTCGACCCACACCTGCAGCAGCTTCTCCTTGCCGGAGCCGGACCTGATCGTTTCCTCGATCGCGACGAGTTTGCCCGCGACCAGCGCGAACAGGTAGCTCGGCTTGCGGAACGGGTCTTCCCATTTCGCGTAGTGGCGGCCGTCGGGCAGATCGCCCTGGTCGATCAGGTTGCCGTTCGACAGCAGCACCGGGTACGCCTGCCGGTCGGCGCGCAGCGTGACCGTGTAGGTGGCCATCACGTCGGGGCGGTCGAGGAAGTAGGTGATGCGGCGAAAGCCCTCCGCCTCGCACTGCGTGAAGAAATTACCGCTCGATACGTACAGGCCCGACAGCGTCGTGTTCCGGTCGGGGGCGCACGCGCTGTCGAGCGTCAGCTCGAATGCGTCGGGCACGTTCTCGACCGTCAACCCATGCTCGTGCGCACGCACGGCGGCGTAGGGCGCGCCGTCCAGCCGCGCGCCGACGAATTCGAGCGCCTCGCCCCTCAGCTCGAGATGCGGCGCGTGGGCGGCGGCCGGGTTGCGGCGCACCCGCATCGTATTGCGGACGAGCGTGCGCTCGGGCGCGAGGTCGAATTCGAGTGCGACGGTATCGATCAGGAACGCGGGCGGCGTGTAGTCGGCGCGGCGGATCACGGCGGAGGTAGCGGCGGTATCGGACATGTTGATCGTGGGCGATGAGAGTTGGCATGGCCCCTTCGCGCTCGTGGCACGAAGCGGCGAACGGCCATTGTACAAAGCCTTGGCGCTTTGCGCGGGACGAACTTTTTACCGTTCCGGACGGTCTGCGTATTAACGGCGTGGTAGTTGTCGGCGCCGGGCGTCGTATGATCGCGATGCCGCATCCATCGATACAAGAGGACGAACATGAAGCGCAATCGATTCACCCGCGGCGCGGCGTGGCTGGCGGGGGCCTGCCTCGCGCTGCTGGCGGGCTGCACGACCTACGTCAACACCCAGGTCACCGCCTTTTCCGACTGGAGCGGCAGCGATGCCACCCGCACCTACGCGTTCGCCCGCGCCGCCGACCAGCAGAACAGCCTCGAGCAGGCCACCTACGAGCAGATCGTCGCGAACGAACTGTCGATGTACGCGTTCAGGCGCGTGCCGGACAAGGAAGCCCGCTACCTGGTCGGGCTGACCTACGGCATCAAGGGCGACCGCGTGACGGTGCCGCAGCCGGTCTATTACGATCCGTGGTTCGCGCCGGGTCCGTACTGGCGCGGCGGCCCGTGGGGACCGTTCGGCCCGTGGGGGCCGTATCCGCCGGCCTACGTGAACCAGACCTACCAGATCTTCGACCGCACGCTCGACATCCGGATCACCGATCGCGCGACGGGCAAGGAGGTCTATAACGTGTCGGCCCGCAACTCGGGCGAAGGGTCGTCGCTGCTGCGGGCAATGCCGTATCTCGTGCGCGCCGCGCTCGCCGATTTCCCGCTCGGCAACGGCATCGTGCATTCGGTGCGGCTGCCGGTCGACAAAGGCGGCGTGCAGGCGGCGCCGGGCGCCAACGAGCGGGCGGTGCCGGCCGCGCCGGCTTCCGGCGCCGCGCCGAAGTAATGCCGCTGTAAGCCGGGCGCCGGCCGCCCGGCTACCGCCCGCGTTGCCGCGGGCGCCTGCCCGGCCGCGTCGCGGCCGGGTTCACGATCAGACCCCTACCCCGAACAGCGCGAGCGCGCCCAGCACGACGAACATCACGGCGGCGATGCCATGCACGACGCGCGTCGGCAGCCGGTGCGCGAAGCGGTCGCCCAGCACGATCGCCGGCACGTTCGCGAGCATCATCCCGAAGGTCGTGCCCGCGACCACTCCGACGTAATCCTGGAAGCGCGCGGCCAGCGCGACGGTGGCGAGCTGCGTCTTGTCGCCCATTTCCGCGAGGAAGAACGCGACGAAGGTCGCGCCGAACACGCCGAGCTTCGAGCGGTTCGCGTTGGCTTCGTCGGCGTCGAGCTTGTCCGGCACGAGAATCCACAGACCCATCCCGATGAACGACGCGGCGAGCGCCCAGCGCATCACCGACGGCGTGACGTACGCGCCGAGCCATTCGCCGAGCGCGCCCGCGCACGCGTGATTGATCAGGGTCGCGGCTAGCACGCCGAGGATGATCGGAATCGGCTTGCGGTAGCGGGCCGCGAGCACCAGGGAAAGCAGTTGGGTTTTGTCGCCGATTTCGGCAAGCGCGACGGCGCCGGTGGAGATCAGGAAGGCTTGATTCACGGGGGAGAATATCCTCGGGCCTGGTTGCATGCGAGCGACGATCCGCCGCGCGCCGGGCCCATTTGCGGCGCGCAGTGAATCATCGGTCTCGCCAGGCCAACTATGTTTGCTGCGTCCGCCATGGCCGCGATGGCCAAGTCTGTTGACGGACGCCCCCGTCATCGATGCGGTGCGCCGTACTGGCGCCGATCGAGCGAAGCGGCTACTCCCCAATGAGGAGCGGATTCTAACACGCGATTTTTAGCGCTGGAAAGCGGGACTGTCGATGTAGAAACGGCGCCCCGGAGCGGGGCGCCGTCGAGGGCGCGGGGGAACGGAAGGGGGCAACGCAGCGGCGCCGCCCCGGCCCCCGCGCAGCGATCCCGTCGTTCAGGCGGGCACGGCGCTTGCCTGCGCCTGGCGATGCGCGCCGCGCGCGGTATCGCGCTGGTGGGCGCAGCGGCCTGCCGCATAGGTGCGATACACCGCGCGGTCGTCGCCGAGCAGCGCGAGCGCGAACAGCAGCGCCTCCAGCGATTCGGCATGCGCGGTGCGGCGCGCGAGCAGCGGCGTCGCGGCCGGATCGAGCACGACGAAGTCGGCTTCCGAGCGCGGCGCGAGCGTGCCGACGAGGTCGCCGAGGTCGAGCGCCTGCGCCGCGCCCGCCGTCGCGAGCCAGAACATCCGGGTCGCCGTCAGGTGATGACCGGACAGCCGGGCGACCTTGTGCGCTTCGTTCATCGTCTGCAGCATCGAGAACGACGTGCCGCCGCCGACATCGGTCGCGAGCGTGACCGGCACGCCGTATTCGCCCGCCTTGTCGAAATCGAACAGGCCGCTGCCGAGGAAGAAGTTCGACGTCGGGCAATGCGCGACCGTCGTGCCCGTCTGCGCCATCCGGCGCCGATCCTCGTCGTCGAGATAGATGCAGTGGCCGTACACCGCGCGGCGCCTGAGCATCCCGTAGTGATCGTAGATGTCGAGATAGCTGCGATGGCCCGGGAACAGCGCCGCCGCCCATTTCACCTCGTCGGTGTTTTCCGCGACGTGGCTCTGCAGGAAGACATCCGGATGCTTGCGCGCCAGCTCGCCGCAGGCTTCGAGCTGGGCTTCCGTCGAGGTCGGCGCGAAGCGCGGCGTCAGCGCGTACATCTGCCGGCCGTGGCCATGCCAGCGGTCGATCAGCGCGGCGCTGTCGTCGTAGCCCGATTGCGCGGTGTCGCGCAGGAACTCGGGGCAGTTGCGGTCCATCAGCACCTTGCCCGCGATCATCCGCAGGTTGCGCGCGTCGCTCGCGGCGAAGAGCGCGTCGGCCGACGGCTTGTGGACGGTGCAGTAGACGAGCGCCGTCGTCGTGCCGCAGGCCAGCAGCTCGTCGACGAAGAACTCGGCGACGTCGTGCGCATGCGCGGGGTCGTCGAACTGCCGCTCGGTCGGGAACGTGTACTTGTCGAGCCACGGCAGCAGGCCGGGCGCGGGCGACGCGATCATGTCGGTCTGCGGATAGTGGATGTGCGTGTCGATGAAGCCCGGCACGATCAGCTTGTCGCGCAGCTCGGTCAGCGCGGCGTCCGGCGCGAGCCGGCCGGCCAGCGCCGCGTACGCGCCCGCCGCGACGACCCGGCCGTCCTCGACGATCAGCAGCCCGTCCTCCTCGAACACGGCCGCGTCGGCGGATTGCGCGGGGTCGCCGCTGAAGGTCAGCAGGCGGGCGCGGAAAGCGGATTGAGTCATGATGGAAATCCTGCGTGGTGAGCGTGAGAGCGGGGGATCAGAGCTGGGCGAGCAGCAGCGCGGACAGCGCGGCGACCACCCACATCGCCGGCTTGATGTCGCGCCGGCGGCCGGTGAACAGCTTCAGCACGACGAACGCGAGAAAACCGTAGGCGATGCCGTCGGTGATCGAATAGGTCAGCGGAATCAGGATCATCGCGATGAACGCGGGAATCGCCTCGTCGAAGCGATGCCACTCGATCTTCGTGATCGAATCCATCATGAACACGCCGACCAGGACCAGCGCGGGCGCCGTCGCGATCGCGGGCACCAGCGACAGCAGCGGCGACAGGAACAGGAACGGCAGGAAGCAGAGCCCCGCGACGACCGCGACGAGACCGGTGCGGCCCCCCGCCGAGATCCCGGCGGCGGACTCGATGTAGGCGTTCGCCGGGCTCGTGCCGAGCGGCGCCGACACCAGCGCCGAGAACGCGTCGACCATCATCGACTGGCGGATGTTGCGCGGATTGCCGTCCTTGTCGAGCAGGTTGCCGGCATCGGAAATCGCCATGAAGGTCGACAGCGCATCGAAGAACGCGGTGAACAGCATCACGAAGATGAACGGCCAGTAAATCACTTTTAGCGCGCCGAGCAGGTCGAGCTGGCCGATGCCGGAGAAGTCGGGCGCGGCGAACAGGCCGCTCCAGTTGACGAGCGTCGTGGTCGCGATCGCGGCCGGCCAGTAGGCGGTGCCGTCGCCCCAGAGGCGGCCGATCGGAATCGCGAGCAGCGTCGTCGCGACGATGCCGATCATCAGCGCGCCCGTCACGCGGCGCACGACCAGCACGGTCGTCACCGCGAGGCCGATCAGGAACGTGACGATCACCGGGTTCAGCGACGTCGAATGGACGATCGTGACCGGATCGCCGACGATGAATTTCGCGTTGACGAGCCCGATCAGGCTGATGAACAGACCGATGCCGCACGATACCGCGTGCCGCAGGTTGGGCGGGATCGCATCGACGACGAGCTTGCGCGCGTTGAACGCGGCCAGCACCGCGAAAATCACGCCGGCCCAGAACACGCAGCCGAGCGCGGTCTGCCAGGGCATCTTGCCGCCGTGCACCATCACGAACGCGAAGAGCGCGTTCATTCCCATGCCGGGCGCGACGAGCACGGGGTTGCGCGCGAACAGGCCCATCGCGCAGCTGCCGAGGAAGCTGACGATCACCGTGGCGGTGAGCGCTGCCGAGAACGGTACGCCGGCCTGCGACAGGATGCCCGGATTGACGACGATGATGTACATCGCCGTGAGGAACGTCGTGATGCCGGCGACGACCTCGGTGCGCAATCGCGAGCCGGCCGCGCGGACGCCGAAATAGCGCTCGAGCGCGGAGCCGGAGGCTGGCGCGGCGGCGCCGTTAGACATGTCCATCGGTAAAGCTCTCCTCAATCTGTGCTGGTGTGGGGATGGTGATGCGCACTCGGGTGCGGCTTGCGGGTCTCCACGCGATTCAAGCGGCATGCCAGTAGGAATCGAGCTTCGCGATCAGCGCCGCCCGTTCGTCCGGCGTCACGAACGACGCGTCGAAGCCGTTCCGGATGACGGTGTAGACCTCGGCGTCGTTCAGTTGCAGCGCGTCGACCGTCGCGAAGTAGTTTTCATTGACGTAACCGCCGAAGTAGGCGGGATCGTCCGAGTTGATCGTCACGGCGACGCCGCGCTCGAGCAGCGCTTTCAGCGTGTGCTTCGCCATATCGTCGAACACGCACAGCTTCAGGTTCGACAGCGGGCACACGGTCAGCGCGATCCGCGCGTCGGCCAGACGCGCGACCAGCGCGGCATCCTCGATGCTGCGCACGCCGTGATCGACCCGATCCACCTTCAGCAGGTCGAGTGCCTCGTAGACGTAAGCGGGGGGACCTTCCTCGCCGGCATGTGCGACCCGCTTCAGGCCGAGCGCGCGCGCCTTCGCGAACACGCGCTCGAATTTCGACGGCGGATTGCCGCGCTCCGACGAGTCGAGGCCCACGCCGACGAGACGATGCCGGTATTGCTCGAACAGGGGCAGCGCTTCGTCCAGGGTGGCGAGCGCGTCTTCCTCGGATAGATGGCGCAGGAAACACAGGATCAGCTTGCTCGACAGCCCGCGCGTTTGCGCGTCGGCGAGCGCGCGCTCGATGCCGGCCACCACGGTGGCGATCGGCACGCCGCGCTCGGTGTGCGTCTGCGGATCGAAGAACAGTTCGGTATGCGTGACGTTGTCGGCCAGTGCGCGCTCGACATAGGCCGCCGTCATGTCGTGGAAATCCTGCTCGGTGAGCAGCACGCTCGCGCCCGCGTAATAGATGTCGAGGAACGATTGCAGATCGGTGAACGCGTAGGCCGCGCGCAGCGCGTCGATCGAATCGTAGGCGAGCTTCACGCCGTTGCGCTGCGCGAGCTTGAAGATCAGCTCCGGCTCGAGCGAGCCCTCGATGTGGATGTGCAGCTCGGGCTTGGGCGCGCGGGCGATTTTTTCTTTGAAGGTCGGGGTCATGGCGTTTTTCTTGGTCGGTTCAGAAAATGGGTGCGGCGGGTTTGCCGTGGGCGGCGGCATGCGTTTCGACAGCCTGCAGGATCTGCGCGGCGGCCGAGATCGCGATGACTTCGGGCGTCTTGTCGACGATGCCGTCGACGCCGATCGGGCAATGCATCCGCGCGACCTGCAGCGGATCGATGCCGCGTGCGGCGAGGCGATGCTCGAACTGCATGCGTTTCGATTTCGAGCCGATCATGCCGAAGTATGCATAGTCGCCGCGCCGCAGGATGCGCTCGGCCAGCTCGAGGTCGCGCGCATGGTTGTGCGTCATCACGACGAAGTAGGTGTGCGGGCCGGCATCGTCGACCGCTTCGTCGGGCGCGTCGTTCGCGTCGATCGTCAGGTTGTCGATGCCGGCGAGCGCGGCGGGCGGCGGAAACTGCGCGTCGCGCTCGTCGATCCAGCGCACCCGGCACGGCAGCGTGGCCAGCACGCGCACGAGCGCCGCGCCGACGTGGCCCGCGCCGAACAGCACCACCTGGAACTCGTGCGGCGCGATGGTCTCGGTCAGCAGCGGCGCGCCGCCGCTGTCCCACAGCAGGCAATCGGCGTACGCGGCGCTGGGCTCGGGTTCGCTCAGCATCACCGCATCCGGCGAGGGGCCGAATGATACGCTACGCACGGTCGCGTCGCCCGCCGCGACGCGTTTCGCGAGCGACGTGATCCAGCCGAGATCGCCGATGTCGAGCCGCTCCAGGCCGAGCACGACCGCGCCGCCGCAGCATTGGCCGAGGCTCGGGCCAAGCGCGAGCCGCTCCAGCCGGCGCGCGTGCGGCGTATGCGCGCCTTCCTTCAGCAACTGCCGCGCGAATTCGATCGCTTTCCATTCGAGATGGCCGCCGCCGATCGTATAGCGGGCGGTGTCGCGCGTGACGAGCATCTTGGTGCCCGCTTCGCGCGGCGCGGAGCCTTCGACGCGCGCGACCGTCACGAGGACGGCCGCGTCGCCGCGGGCCAGCAGGTGTTGCAGGTCGGTCAGCCAGGTGTCCATCCGGCGGGTCTCCAGGGTCAGGCCGTGACGGAGGATTGAGGGGGCGCGCCCGGCGCGGTTTCGCGCAGCGCATCGAGCGCGGCGAGGATCGCTTCCGGGGTCGCGGGGGCGCGCAGCGGCGGCGGGCGATCGGCGCCGGGGGCGGCGGCGCCGATCGCATCGCGCAGCGCGAGGAATACCGAAAACGCCAGCAGCAGCGGCGGTTCGCCGACCGCTTTCGAGCGGAACACGGTGGGCTCCGCGTTGCGGTTGTCGTAGAGCGCGACGTTGAAGACGGCGGGGGTGTCGTTGACGGCGGGAATCTTGTAGGTCGACGGCGCGTGCGTCATCAGCCGGCCGTCGGCGTTCCACACCAGCTCTTCGGTCGTGAGCCAGCCCATCCCCTGGATGAAGCCGCCCTCGATCTGGCCGATGTCGATGGCCGGGTTGATCGACTGGCCGGCATCGTGCAGCAGGTCCGCGCGCAGCAGCTTCCATTCGCCGGTCAGCGTATCGATCACGACTTCGGCGACGGCCGCGCCGTACGCGAAGTAGTAGAACGGATGGCCGGTGAGCGTCGCGGCGTTCCAGTGGACTTTCGGCGTCGCATAGAAACCGTCCGACCACAGCTGCGCGCGCGCGAGATACGCGGCATCGACGAGCGCGGCGAACGGCATCGACGCTTCGCCGGCCCCCCACGCCGCGCCGCGCTCGAAGCGGATCGCGTCGGCCGTGCCGCCGAGTTCGCGCGCGGCGATCGCGGCGAGCCGGGCGCGGATCGTCAGCGCGGCGGCTTGCGCGGCCTTGCCGTTCAGATCGCTGCCGGTCGACGCGGCGGTCGCGGAGGTGTTGGCGACCTTCGACGTATCGGCGGCCGTCGCGCGCACCCGGTCGAGCCCGATGCCGAACACGCCCGCGACGATCTGCGCGACCTTCGTGTTGAGCCCCTGGCCCATTTCGGTGCCGCCGTGATTGACGAGCACCGAGCCGTCCCGATAGACGTGCACGAGCGCGCCGGCCTGATTCAGGAAGGGCACGTTGAACGAGATGCCGAACTTGACCGGGGTGAACGCGATGCCGCGCTTGAGCACCGGGCTCGCCGCGTTGAAGCCGGCCAGCGCCGCGCGGCGCGCGCGGTAGTCGCTCGAGTCGAGCAGCGCGTCGGTCAGCGGCGCCAGGATGTTGTCCTCGACGCGCTGGCCGTAAGGGGTGACGTCGCGTGCGCCGGTGCCGTAGTAGTTCGCGCGGCGCACGTCGAGCGGATCGCATCGCAGCCGGCGTGCGATGTCGTCGATCAGCACTTCGGTCACGAGCGCGCCCTGCGGGCCTCCGAAGCCCCGAAACGCGGTGTTCGACTGCGTGTGGGTCTTGCAGCAGTAGGCGGCGATGTCGACGTCCGACAGGTAATACGCGTTGTCGACGTGGCAGACCGCCCGGGTCGCCACCGCGCCCGACAGGTCGGCGGAAAAACCGGCGCGCAGCGCGATCTCGATACGCGCGCCGACGATCCGGCCGCGGTCGTCGTAGCCCGCTTCGTAGCGATACACGGCGTCGTGTCGCTTGCCGGTGATCATGAAATCGTCGTCGCGATCCGCGCGCAGCTTGACCGGGCGGCGCAGCGTGTGCGCGGCGAGCGCGGCCACGCACGCGAACAGCGCCGATTGCGATTCCTTGCCGCCGAAGCCGCCGCCCATCCGCCGGCATTCGCAGACGACCCGATGCGCGGGCCAGCCGAGCATGTGCGCGACCACCTGCTGCATTTCGCTCGGGTGCTGCGTCGAACTGTAGACGAGCAGGGCGTCGCCTTCCTGCGGCACCGCGTACGCGATCTGTCCTTCGAGATAGAACTGCTCCTGGCCGCCGACTTCGAAACTGCCCGCGATCCGGTGCGGCGCGGCGGCGATCGCGGCGGCCGGCGCGCCGCGCACCAGATGCAGCGGCGGCAGCACGTAGGCGCTCCGGGCATGCGCGTCGGCCGCCGTCAGCACCGCGTCGAGCGGCGCGTAGCGGATCGCGTCGCCGTTTCGCGCGAGCGCGGCGGCGCGGCGCGCGGCGTCGCGGCTATCGGCGATCACCGCGAAGATCGGTTGGCCCGCGTATAGCACTTCTCCGTCGGCCAGGATCGGATCGTCGTGCAGCACGGGGCCGCAGTTGTTGTCGGCCGGGATGTCGGCGGCCGTCAGCACGGCGACCACGCCCGGCGCGCGGCGCACTGCGTCCAGGTCGATCGACACGAGCCGCGCATGCGCGTGCGGCGACAGTCCGAGCGCCGCGTGCAGCGTGCCGGCCAGTTCCGGCAGATCGTCGGTGTAGCGCGCTTCGCCGCTGACGTGCAGCGCCGCCGATTCGTGCGGCAGCGGCGCGCCGGGTGCGGCGTCGGCGGGATGGCTGCGCATGAAAGCGTCCGTCTGCTGGTTCATGTCGGCTCCCGGTCGTTCGCGGCGACGGCTGCATGCGCGAACACGTTCAGCTCGGCGAGCGCGAGCGGCGCGGCGTCGCGCGTTTCCAGATGGAAGCGCCAGAGCAGGTTGCGTGCGACCCGGGTCCGGTAGGCGGCGCTTGCCCGCAGATCGGTGAGCGGCTGATAGTCGGCTTCGAGCGCGTCCATCGCGCGGCGCGCGGCCGGGTCGTCCCAGCGCGCGCCGACGAGCGCGGCTTCGGCTTGCGCGGCGCGGCGCGGGATCGCGGCCATCCCGCCGAACGCGATGCGCGCCGTGGCGATCGTGCCGTCGGCCGTCAGTTCGAGCGCGAAGGCCGCGCACACGGCGGAGATGTCCTGGTCGTAGCGCTTCGACACCTTGTAGGTACGAAAGCGCAGGTGCGCGGCCGGCCGCGGCACGCGAATCGCGGTTACGAACTCGCCCGGCTCGAGCGCATTCTTCTGATAGCCGAGATAGAACCGGTCGAGCGGCAGCGAGCGCGTGCGTGCGCCGCGCCGCAGTTCGACCGACGCGCCGAGCGCGAGCAGCGCCGGCATCGAATCGCCGATCGGCGAGCCGTTCGCGACATTGCCGGCGAGCGTGCCCGCCTGGCGGATCGGCAGCGACGCGAAGCGAGTCCATAGTTCGGCCAGCTCCGGGTAATCGGCGGCGAGCGCGGCATACGCGCGCTCCAGCGAGACGGCCGCGCCAATCGTGAGCGCGGCGGCATCGACGTCGAGCGCCTGCAGTTCGGCGACGTTGCCGAGATACAGCAGGTCGCCGAGCGTGCGCAACTGCTTCGTGACCCACAGTCCGACGTCGGTGCCGCCGGCGACGATACGGGCTTGCGGATGCGCGTCATACAGCGCGGCGAATGCGTCGAGCGAGCGCGGCGCATGAAAACGCGCGGCCGGCGCGGCGGCCGGTTGGTAGTCGAAGGTGGTGTCGCGCCGCAGCGTGCGCAGCACCGCCGCGACGGCCGCCCGGTCGAGCAGGCGGCGCGGGTAGCGTCCTTCGTCGAACATCCGCTGGGCCGCGTCGACGATCGGCCGGTAGCCGGTGCAGCGGCACAGATTGCCGGACAGCGCCGTCGCGATCTCGTCGCGGCCGGGCGGTCCCGCGTGGGCGGGATGATTCTCGTAGAGCACCCACATCGACATCACGAAGCCGGGCGTGCAGAACCCGCATTGCGAGCCGTGGCAGTCGACCATCGCCTGCTGCGCCGGATGCAGCGCGCCGTCGGCGTCGCGCAGATCCTCGACCGTGAACAGCGCGCGGCCGTCCAGCGTGGGCAGGAACTGGATGCACGCGTTGACCGCCTGCAGCCCGAGCGCGCCGTCCGCGCCGAGCGTGCCGACCCCCACCGTGCAGGCGCCGCAGTCGCCCTCGGCGCACCCTTCCTTGGTGCCCGCGCAGCGCGCGTCTTCCCGCAGGTACTCGAGTACCGTGCGGGTGGCGCCCGCATGCCGTACTTCACGGACGGCACCGCGGTGATAGAAGCGGATGGGTTGCGTTGTCATGGTCAATCCACGGGACATTGCGGATCAGGCGCGCGTTACGCAGGGTCGAGTGTCCGCCGGCCTCGCGCACGTAGATCGCCATCCGGAAATCAAGATAGCACCGCGAAGGCCCGGCGGTATTTTCCGGCGATGATGCGGGCTATTCGGTCGCCATCATGACAATCGTAGGATTCGCCCCGTCCGAGGAAGTTGCGAAGCGGGGGGCGATCGGCGCGAGGCGCGCCGCGCGGGGCGGAGCGGCGAACGAGACGGGATCGGCCGGAGAGCGTGGCCCGCAGCGGAATACGGGCCACAACAGCTTAGGTGTTTACGCGCAACGGCGCATGGCGCCGCTACGCCGTCACGCGGCGATCCGGCGCCGGTTGCGCCACAGGCTGGCCGCGACGAGCACGAAGATCAGCGCGAAGCCGATCAGCGACCAGCCGGGCAGCAGGATGCCGAGAATCGGCGGATAGACGGTTTCGCACAGCCCCGCGACCTTGAACATGCCGGGCAGCCAGTGAGCGAGCGGCAGGCTGTCGATGATCGGCTGCAGCGTGTCGAACCCGCAGTTGAAGCTCGGGCTCAGTTGCACCGACAGATGGCGGATCGCGGTACCCGCGCCGGCTGCCGCCGCCAGCACGGTGAGCACCTCCAGCACCGCGATGCCGCGCCAGCTCTTCATGCCCGCGCCGAGGAACGCGAAGATCGCGATCAGCAGGAAGAAATAGCGTTGAAGGATGCACAGCGGGCAGGGATCCTCGTTCTTGACGAACTGCAGGTAGAGCGCGCCGGCCAGCAGCGCGAGGCAGACGAGGCCGAGCAGCACCAACAGGCGCCGTTCACGGCGCAGCGAGAGCGTGAAGTCGTTCATCGGGGGCGGAGTTCCTTCGGTCGGTCGAGAAATTGAATCGTCGGATTTTAGCGCGAACCCCGCGTATTTCCCCGGCGCCGGATCAGCGAATCGCGTTGAGCACGGCTTCGGCCGCCTGGCCGATCGACAGCAGCGCGTCGTCGCGGTGCGGCGCGGCCGCGAGCATCAGGCCGACCGGCGCCGCATCGCGCGCATGACAGGGCAGCGACAGCGCGCACGCGTCGAGGAAGTTGAACGCGCTCGGGTTGCGCAGGATCAGCGCGTTGGTGCGGGTGAACGCCTCGTCGTCCCGCTCCAGCTCGGCGATGCGCGGCGGGACGATCGGCACGGTCGGCGCGACGAGCGCGTCGAAACGCTGCCAGACCGTGTGCGCGGCTTCGTCGAGGAGCGCTGCGCGCGCGGCGACGAGATCCAGATAGTCGGCGGCGCTGGCCGGCTCGCCTTTCAGGATCCGTACGAGCACGCGCGGATCGTAGGCGTCGCGGTGCTGCGCGAGCAGCGGGCGGTGCCACGCGTAGGCCTCGATCGGCGAGAAGCCGAAGCGGTTGATGTCCGGCAGCCGGTCGAGTGCGCCGAAGCGCACGTCGGAGACGATCGCGCCGGCCGCTTCCAGATGCTTGAGCGCGGTGTCGAGCGCGGCGGCCACCTCGGCATCGACGCCGTCCGTCACATAGTGGGTCAGCACGCCGAGCCGCACGCCTTCGAGCGGGCGGGGCGCCGGCACGCGGGGCTCGAGGCCGGCGAGCATCCGGTCGACGAGCGCGCAGCACGCGACCGACACGCCGATCGGGCCGAACGAATCGAGCGTCGTCGACAGCGGGATGCCGCCCTGGGTCGGGATCCGGCTCGTGGTCGGCTTGAAGCCCGTCAGGCCGCACAGCGCGGCGGGAATCCGGATCGAGCCGCCGGTGTCGGTGCCGAGCGCGACGGCCGCCATCCCGTCGGCGACGGACGCCGCCGCCCCCGAGGACGATCCGCCCGCGATCCGCTCGTCGCCCGCGACGCCGCGCCGGTACGGCGAGCTGGGCGTGCCGTAGTGCGGGTTGAGTCCGAGCCCCGAGAACGCGAATTCGCTCATGTTGGTGCGGCCGACGAGCACGGCGCCCGCGCGTTTGAGCCGGGCGACCGCGACGGCATCGGCGGTCGCGGGCGGCGCGCCGTCCAGCACGCGCGAACCGGCGCGGGTCACCTGGCCCGCGACGTCGAACAGGTCTTTCACCGACACCGGGATGCCCGCGAGCGGCGACAGCACGGTGCCGGCCGCGCGCAGCCGGTCATGGGCGTCGGCCGCCGCGCGGGCGCCCGGCGCGTCGACTTCGGTGAAGACGACCGCGCCCTGGCCGGTGGGATCGGCGATCCGTTCCAGCGCGGCTTCGACGAGGGCGCGGCTCGTCGCGCGGCCGGCGGCGAGGTCGGCGGCAAGCTGGGCGAGCGGCGGAAACGGAGCGAAGGTGGTCATGATGGCGTCAGGCCCGGATGTGTTGGAGAAGGGTCGAGCGGAACGCCTCGATATGGCGCTCCACCGAGCGGCGCGCGCCGGCTTCGTCGCGCGCGCGCAGCAGGTCGAAGAGTTCGGCGTGTTCGCGCTGTACGTCGGCGAGATGGTGCGGCTCGGACAGCGTGATGAACCAGAAGCGCAGCGAGCGCTCGTGCAGCCCGCGCAGGATCTCGGCGAGCACCGGATTGCGCGCGGCGGCGGAGATCGCGAGATGGAACGCCCGATCGATGTCCATCATTGCCTCGATATCGTGCGCGGCGACGGCGGTCTGCGTTTCGTCGAGCAGCGCGGCCATGTGCGCGTAGTCGGCGGCCTGCGCATGGCGCGCGGCCAGTTCGACGCAGCGGCCTTCGTTGATCACGCGCACGTCGATGATCGCGAGCACGTCGTCGAGCGATACCGGCCGCACCATCACGCCCTTGCGCGGCATCACGGTCAGCATCCCCTCGAGTACCAGCCGGTGCACCGCCTGGTGAACGGGCGTGCGGCCGATGCCGGTGCGAGCGATCAGATCGGCTTCGTTGAGCGCTTCGCCCGGCCGCAGCCGCATCGTGATGATGTCGCGCTGGATCAATGCGTAAGCCTGGTCGGCAAGGCTTTCCGTCTGCCGCGCACGAGGGCGCGACGGGCTGTGCGGCGAGGCTGGGGACGTCATGGTGCGCGCGGCGGTGGAGTTGCTGCGCATTGTAGATCAGGCCCGCGCCGCTCGCCGGCCGGGAGACGCGCGGCTCATGCGCGGGCCGACGCCGGTTGCGCGCGGCGTGTGTCCGCGCGCGGCATCGTCAGCGTGACGAGCCCGCCCGCGACCAGTGCCGCCGCGATCAGCAGCAGGCCGGGCGTGACGCTGTGCGTCGCGTCCTTGATCACGCCGAGCGCGTACGGGCTGACGTAGCCCGCCAGGTTCGCGATCGAGTTGATCACCGCGATGCCCGCGACCGCGGCCGTGCCCTGCAGATAGGTGGTCGCCATCGACCAGAAGATGCCGAAGCCCGACAGGATGCCGATGTAGGCGACCGCGAGGCCCGCGACCGCCAGCGCGATCGAGTGGGTGAGCGCGGCGCTCGCGACGAGGCCCGCCGCGCCGGTGAAGCACGACAGCGCGTAGTGCCAGCGCCGCTCGCCCGTCAGGTCCGACGAGC
Organism: Burkholderia alba; assembly: GCF_034721475.1. Lineage (NCBI taxonomy): Bacteria > Pseudomonadati > Pseudomonadota > Betaproteobacteria > Burkholderiales > Burkholderiaceae > Burkholderia > Burkholderia alba. Next base: position 188,403 of record NZ_JAWJWL010000003.1, read on the forward strand.
GGCCGACGATGACCATGCCGATTCCGGCCGCCAGATAGGGAATGGCCGTGACGAAGCCGTTCGCGACCAGATCGTCGACGCCGAGATCCTTGACGATCTGCGGCAGCCAGAACGAGAAGCCGGCGTTGCCCGTGACCAGGCAGAAGTAGATCAGCGTCAGCAACCAGAATCGGCCCGAGCGCAATGCGGCGCGCAAATCGTGCTCGCCGCCCGTGCCGGCGGCTGCCGCGCGGTCGTGCGCGAGGCGGGCGAGGATCGCGTGCTTTTCGTCGTCGCTCAGCCAAGCGGCGTCGGCGGGCGAATTGCGCAGCACCGCGAGCGCCCAGCAGCCGGTCAGGATCGACGGAATGCCTTCTATCACGAACATCCATTGCCAGCCGCGCAGGCCGTGGGCGTCGTGCAGCGCCGACATCAGATAGCCGGACAGCGGCGCGCCGATGATGCCCGCGACCGGAATGGCCGCCATGAACACCGCGACCATCCGCGCGCGGCGGTCGGCGGGAAACCAGAACGTCAGATACAGCACGACGCCCGGCACCAGCCCCGCTTCGGCGACGCCCAGCAGGAAGCGCAGCACGTAGAACGCGCCTTCGCTCTTCACGAACATCATCGCGCACGACAGCGCGCCCCACAGCATCGTGATGCGCGCGATCGTCGCGCGGGCGCCGAAGCGCCTGAGCAGCAGGTTGCTCGGTACCTCGAAGATGAAATAGCCGAAGAAGAAAATACCCGCGCCGAGGCCGTACGCGGCATTGGACAGGCCGAGATCGGCGGTGAACTGCAGCTTCGCGTAGCCGATGTTGACGCGGTCGAGGTACGACAGCACGTAGACGAGAAACAGGAACGGCATGATGCGCCACGTGATCTTCCCGAGCGCGCGCGCTTCGTGGACGGACGCGGCGGACGAGGGCGGCGGGGAGACGGGCATGGTCGGACTCTCGGCGGAAGCGGATGGGCTCAATCGGCGATCGCCAGCACGCGTACGCGGTACGCGTGGCGCAGCGAGCGGCCGAGCACGGGATCGTGCAGTTCGAGATCGAACGCGTCGCCGTCGGCCATCGCGGCGAGCGGGCCTTCGACGGCCAGCGTGCCGCAATACAGCGCGGCGCCTTCCGGCAGCGCCGGCTGGCGCGGCGAGCGCGCGAACAGTTCGGCGGGGGCGAGCAGCGACGCGACGCTGCCGGACTGATAGCGCCGCCGTACGCCGTTCTGCGTGATGTGGGCGCGCAATTCGAGCCGGTCCCAATGCGCGGCGACGTCGGCGAAGTGCCACGCGTCGCGGGCGACGGGCTTCGGGCAGACCTGCTTCGACACGGTCACGCCATAGGCTTCGACCGCGCGATCGGTGTGGTCCGAGCCGACCGTCACGAGCATCCCCGCCGCGGTATTCAGCAGCACGCATTCGGCCTCGCCGCCCGAGGTCTCGCCGGTCACGTCGATGTGTTCCGCCTGGGTCAGCAGCATCGCGCCCAGCCGGTAGAAGCACGGCGTCGAGGTCGGGCGGCGCACGCCCAGCGCCGCCAGTTCGGCGATGTGATGCTCGATCGCGGCGGCATCGCGGCCGGCCCAGCCGGCGATCGTCAGGTCGTCGAGCTGGACGCCGACGGAGTGGGGAGCGGGATCGGGGACGGTGAAGGACAACGACGGCATGAGCTTCCTGGGATGGACGAGGATCGGATGGGTAGAAATATTAGTGTGATATATCAGTTGAGTAAAGCGTGTCAAAAAAAGCGCCGGGGCGAGGCTGCCAAAGCGCTCGGTGCGGTGCATTGGGCGTTACCCTGCAACAATATTGACGAAAATCTGTCGATTTGCCGCTAATCCTGTACTGAAGGATAATGAATCCTCGTTTATTACTCGCGTGACCGACGCGCCAGACCACCGTCATGAGTGAAAAAACGCCCGCGGGCGCCGGCCCCTCCGGTTCTTCGTCGTCTTCGTTGTCCATCTCGTCCGGCGGCGGACACGCCGATCCGGCGGATTCGTCCCCTCCGCCGGCCCCTTCGGCTCCCGTTGCATCCCCACCCGCACCAGCCGCACCCGCGTCCGACTCGCCGCCGCCGGCTGTCCACGTCAGCGCGTTCGCCGCGCAGGTGGCGGCCGCGCAGGATGTCGGCGATCCGGGCGTCGCGCCCGCGGGCCCGGCAACCGAGCCCGGCGCGCCGGGGGCGGCGCGAGCGGCGGCCGGCGCGAAGCCCGGCTCGCCGCCGCCCGGCTTCGGCGCGGCGCCCGACTTCGAGACGGCGCGTCCGCCGCCGCCGAGCGCGCAGCCGCCCGGGCCGCCCGCCTACCTGAAGCAGAGCGATACGCCGTGGTCGGTGTTCGGCAGGATCATCGCGGCGCGCGCGCGGCGGTTGTTCGACCGGGCCGGGCAGCGGATCACGCAGCGCACGCTGCGGATCGGCGTGTCGGCGCGGATCTTCCATCCGGAAGTGGGCGCCCCCGGGCTGCGCGGCAAGACGCTGCAGTATCTGGAAGAGTCGATCGCGCACTGGGTGATGTCGCGCGACGTGCTGGTCTTCATGATTCCCACCGTCGGCCATCAGGGGATGCTGCACCCGAGCAACATCCGGCTGCGCGATTATGCGAAGCACCTCGACGGGCTGCTGCTGCAGGGCGGCGCGGACGTGTCGCCGCAAACCTACGCGGCGTCCGATGCGCATCCCGAATGGCCCGGCGACCGGGTGCGCGACATGTACGAGCTGGAGCTGCTGCATGAGTTCGTCGAGTCGGGCAAGCCGGTGCTCGGCGTGTGCCGGGGCTGCCAGCTGATCAACGTCGCGTTCGGCGGCTCGCTGTACCAGGACATCGCCACCGACGTGCCGACCGCCGGCGCGCATGTGAGCGAGCACTACGACCAGCACCGCCACTCGATCCGCTTCCCCGACGGTTCGACCTTCTCGAACATGTTCCCGGGTCGCCACGACGCGATCGTCAACTCGATCCATCACCAGGCGATCCGCGATCTCGGCCGCGATCTGAACATCGAGGCGGTGTCGGCGGAAGACGGCATCATCGAGGGGATCCGTTATCGTCGCGCGCCGTTCGTCGTCGGCGTGCAATGGCATCCGGAGTTTCATCGCGCGGGCGGGGCGGAACTGCTCGACTGCACGCCGCTGCTGGATACGTTCCTGCGTGCGGCGCGCGAAACGCGGCTGTAAGCAGACCGGCCGCGCGGCCGGAATCGGAACCACCCGAAAGTTCGGCGATTCGAGCGTTCGGACAATCGGCGGTGGGCGAATCCGGCGATAATCCGCACTTGCTCAATTTCCGTGCGGAGTCTTTGCCCGATGTCGTCAAGCCTGTTCAGAATCCGCTGGCCGGTGCTGTTCGTTGCGGCGTGCGCGTGGGCGCAAGCGAGCGCGGCGTGGGCCGACGAGCCGGCGGCGCCGGTCGCGGGCACCCGGCCCGCCGTCACCGCGCTCACGCCCGACGCCGCCGCGTCCGCACCCGCGTCCGGGGCGGCCGGCGAGGATGTCCAGAGCACCGTTGCCGAACTGATGCAGATGCTGCACGACGGCAAGATCGTGGAAATGCGGACGACCTATAACGGCAGCTACGGGGCGAGCCTGATGTTCTATCCCGCCGAGATGACTTATTACGTCGCGCTGTTCCAGGACAAGCATTTCTGGCGGGTGATCAAGTCGCAGGAAAAGCCGCGCGCCGAGATGATCTACGCGAATTTTTCCGAACAGACGGCGCAGCTGGCCGACGTCGAGATTCGCCGCACCGAGCTGGTGGCGCAAAAGGCGTTCCTCGAGCGGGTGATCGCGCTGTCCGAGGAGCACGCGAGGCGCCTGCAGGCGGATCTGAGCGTGGCGCGCGCGCAGCAGGCGCAAGTCGCCGAGCATCAGCAGTCCGCGCAGAGCGAGGCGCGCGCGCTGGATGTGCAACAGCGGGCGGCGCAGGCGCAGTTGCGCGATCTGCAGCGCCAGGTCCAGCAGTTGCAGCAGCAGACGGAATCGGGGGGGGCGGTGCCTGTCAGGTAGGCCCGGCGATTTTCTCGAGAGAAACGGCTCCGCGCATTCCGCGCCGGGCCGTTTTTGTTTTCGGGCGGAGCGTCGATCAGACCAGTCGGATGCTTGCCGGCCGGCCGGCGCGATCGTGCATTGCAGCGAAGTTGTGCCGGATCGCGTCTTTATGCCGCTGTTTATTGCGCATTTTCCGCCGCCGGCGGGGTAACCGTGCGGTTCACGCCGCCCGGGTCTCCGGCGCCCGGGCGGCGTGAAAGCGGCTTGGGCGCGACGGATGTCATCATTTCCCCCGATTCCCCGCGCGCGTTTTTCGCGCGACACTCTGACGCAGTTGCTCGCCGATCGCAGTAAGATGGCGGGCGCTGTGCGGTGCATCATCGGCCTGCACCGCCCCTCGCCGCGCAAGCGGCGGGGCTAGACCACAATGTTACGAACCCTGCGGTCGGCTTTGGAGCCGCAGAGGCGCCTTATCGAGAGAGACATGTCAACAGCGTCCCACGCCCCCCAGCAGGATGAATCGAAAGCCAGGACCGTGTTCCGCGTCGTCAGCGGCAACTTCCTGGAAATGTACGACTTCATGGTTTATGGCTACTACGCTTCCGCGATCGCCAAAACCTATTTCCCGACCGGCGACTCGTTCGCGTCGCTGATGCTGTCGCTATCCGTATTCGGCGCGGGCTTCCTGATGCGCCCGGTCGGCGCGATCGTGCTCGGCGCTTACATCGACCACCACGGCCGTCGCAAGGGCCTGATTCTGACGCTCGGGCTGATGGCGCTCGGCACGCTCACTGTCGCGACGATACCGGGCTATGCGACGATCGGCGTCCTCGCGCCGATCCTCGTGCTGCTGGGGCGTCTGCTGCAGGGTTTCTCGGCCGGGGTCGAGCTGGGCGGCGTATCGGTGTACCTGTCCGAAATCGCGACCAAGGGCAACAAGGGCTTCTACACGTCGTGGCAGTCCGGCAGCCAGCAGGTGGCCGTCGTGTTCGCCGCGCTGGTGGGCGTGCTGCTGAACAAGGCGCTGCCCGTCGAACAGATGACGTCGTGGGGCTGGCGCATCCCGTTCCTGATCGGCTGCCTGATCGTGCCGTTCCTGTTCCTGATCCGCCGCTCGCTCAAGGAAACCGACGAGTTCCTCGCGAGGAAGCATCGTCCGAGCATGGGCGAGATCATGAAATCGATGGTCGACAACTGGGGCATCGTGGTCGCGGGCATGGGCATGGTGATCATGACCACGGTGTCGTTCTACATGATTACCGCGTACACGCCGACCTTCGGCAAGGAAGTGCTGCACCTGTCGTCGATCGACGCGCTGGTCGTGACCGTCTGCGTCGGGATCTCGAACCTGATCTGGCTGCCGCTGTCCGGTGCCGTGTCGGACCGCATCGGCCGCCGGCCGGTGCTGATCACCTTCACGGTGCTGACGCTGCTCACCGCCTACCCGGCCGTGCAGTGGCTGGTCGCCGAGCCGTCGTTCATCCGCCTGCTGTCCGTCGAGCTGTGGCTGTCGTTCCTCTACGCGTCGTACAACGGCGGAATGGTGGTAGCGCTGACCGAGGTGATGCCGCCCGATGTGCGCACCGCGGGTTTCTCGCTAGCCTACAGCCTCGCGACGACGATCGGCGGCTTCACGCCGGCGATCTCGACGCTGCTGATCCACGAAACCGGCAACAAGGCGGCCCCCGGCCTGTGGCTGGGCGTGGCGGCGATCTGCGGGCTGATCGCGACGCTGGTGTTGTATCGCACGCCGGAAGCACGCAATCAGTACAAGACCGCGTAAGCGGGAACGTCCGCCGGCGTAGTTCGGCGACCAGAAAACGGAGCGCCGGGCGCTCCGTTTTTTTATGGCGGCCGCTACGCGCGCCGCACCGCGTCGGCGACCGCTTCGACGACGGACGGCCAGTCGCCCGGCGCGGGCTGCCGGTGCAGATGCGCGCGCGGGTACCAGGGGCTGTCGCCGTCGGCGAACCAGCGCCAGTCGGCCGCGAACGGCAGCATCAGCCAGAGCGGTTTGCCGAGCGCGCCCGCGAGATGAGCCACCGCGGTGTCGATCGACACGACGCCGTCGAGCCGGTCGATCAGCGCGGCGGTCGCGGCGAAGTCGGTCAGGCCGTCGACATGATGAATGCGTGCCGCGTGCGGGTGCGCATCGAGCGCGGCACGCTCGTCGCCGGGGACCCCGGGGTGCAGCACGACCCAGTCGACGCCGGGCAACGCGAACAGCGGATCGAGCATCGCGAGCGGCAGCGAGCGGTTTTCCTGCGCTTGCTGGCGCCCGGACCACGCAATCCCGTACTTGCGCTTCGACTGTCCGCCGAGCGAGCCGCGAAAGCGGCGGCGGGCCGCATCCGGGACGGCGAGATACGGCGTGCGCGACGGCAGGTCGCCGGCTTCGAGCCCAAGCGCGAACGGCAGGCTCAACAGCGAGCACATCAGGTCGGCGGCGGGCAGCCTGGCCGCGTCGAGCGCGACGACCTTGATTCGCCATGCGGCGGCCATCGGCTCGATGAGCGGCAGCAGGGCGGGCTGGACCTGCAGGATCAGATGCGCGCAGCGAGCGCGGGCGAGCGGCACGAGCCGCACGAACTGCAGCGTGTCGCCGAAACCCTGCTCGGCGCAGACCAGCAGCGTGCGTCCGGCGATCGGCTCGCCCTGCCAGCGCGGCAGCGGCGCCGGCCGGGCGCCCGGCAACCGATGGCGCGCCTCGTACGCGGGCAGGCCGCGCGCGAAGTCGCGCAGCGTGAGCAGCGTGACCGCGCGATGCATTTGCGTGAGGGGGTGATCGGGCGCGAGACGCAACGCCTGGTCGAACGCGCGCAACGCCATCTCGTGCGCGCCGAGCGCATGGTGCGCGGTGCCGAGATTGAGCCAGGCGAGCTGGAACGACGGATCGAGTCCGACCGCGCGCTCATAGTGAGGCCGCGCTTCGCGGTGCCGGCCGAGCGCCGCGAGCGCGTTGCCGAGCCCGTACAGCGCGAGCGGAAACTGCGGGACCAGCGCGAGGGCCGCCTCGAACGCGGGGATCGCGTCGGCATGCCGGCCGATCGCGTCGAGCGTGTTGCCGAGATTGAAGTGCGCGGCGACGAAGCGCGGCTCGGCGGCGATCGCCGCGTGAAAATGCGTGACCGCTTCATCCGAGCGGCCGATCGCGCCGAGCGCCATGCCGAGATTGTTGTGCGCGCCCGCGTGTCCGGGGCGCAGCGCGAGCGCGCGGTGAAACGACGCGAGCGCTTCGTCGTGCCGCCCGAGTGCATTGAGTGCGTTGCCGAGGTTGTTATGGATCGACGCGTCGCCCGGCGTGAGCCGCAGCGCGCGCTCGAACGCGTCGACCGCGTCCGCGTGGCGCTCCTGCGCCGCATAGGCGTTGCCGAGGTTGTAGTGCGCGAGCGGGAATTCGGGCGCGAGCGTCAAGGCGTTGCGGAACCGGTCGATCGCGTCGTCGAGCCGGCCGAGCGCTTTCAGCGCATTGCCGAGGTTCAACTGCAGCGCGGCATCGTTCGGGCGCAACTCGACCGCGCGGCCGACCAGCTCGGCAGCTTCCGCATGATGTCCCTGCTGATGGCGCAGCACGCCGAACAGGTGCAGCGCGTCGGCATCGGCGGGGTTGGCGGCGAGCGCCGCGCGATAACCTTGCTCGGCATCGGCCAGCCGGCCCGCGCGGTGTGCCGCGAATGCGCGGTCGAAAACGGATTCCATGACGCTGACGAAGCCAGAAACCGAGCATTTTCCCACAGCCGGGCGGGGCGCCGCCGATTCCGGCCGCCGGCCTCTGGATGACGCCGGGGCGGCGGCGTAGACTGGGCACGTTGCGTGTCGCCGAGGTGTTCATGGTTGCCGTTCCGCTCGATCTTGCCCCCGTCCTGATTGTCGGCGCCGGCCCCACGGGCCTGGCCGCGGCGATGAGCGTCGCGCGAGCGCGCCTGCCGGTGCGCATCGTCGACCAGGCGCCGCAGCCCGCGCGCTATTCCCGCGCGATCGGCATCCAGGCGCGCACGCTCGAATTGCTCGAACAGCACCGGATCGTGGAGCCGTTCCTGTCGCTCGGACATCGCGCGCGGCTCGCCAACCTGTATTCGAACGCGCAGCGGATCGCGCAGCTCGATTTCGATCCGCTGCAAACTCGTTATCCGTACCTGCTGTTTCTCGACCAGACCGTGACCGAGCGGTTGCTGGCCGAGCATCTCGCGACGCTCGGCGTCGAGGTGGAGCGCGGCGTGGCCCTCACGCGCTGCCGGCAGGAGCGCGACACGGTCGACGTCGTGCTGCGGCATGGCGACGGCCGCGAAGAAGCGCTGCAGCCGTCCTACGTGATCGCGGCGGACGGCGCGCACAGCACGATTCGCCACATGCTCGATGTCGGCTTCGCCGGCCGCTCGTTCGAACAGACCTTCCTGCTCGCCGACATGGCCGCCGACACCGACTGGCCCGACGACGAGATCCACCTGTTCACCACCGGCGAGGGGATTGCCGGGCTGTTTCCGATGGGCGGCGGCCGCTACCGCCTGGTCGCCGACCGTCCGCCGCACAACGGCGCGTTGAACGAAGCGGACGGACCGTCGCTCGACCTGTGCCGGGAGGTGGTGCGCGCGCGCGTGCAGCCTGCGCCGGCGCTTTCGGACCTCGCGTGGTCGTCGTATTTCCACTTGCACAGCCGGATGGTCGAGCGCCTGCGCCACGGGCGGGTGTTCTTCGCCGGCGACGCGGCGCACGTCCACAGCCCGGCGGGCGCGCAAGGCATGAATACCGGCATCCAGGAGGCGCTCAACCTGGGCTGGAAGCTTGCCCGCGTGCTGGCGGGCGGCGCGCCGCAGCGGTTGCTCGACAGCTATCACGCGGAGCGTTATCCGATCGAGCGCGACGTGCTGCGCCAGACCAGCTTCCTCACGCACGTAGTCGAAGCGGATCGCGGTCCGCTCAAGCTGCTGCGCGATCACGTGGTGCCGGTGCTGGCGTCGCTCGGGCCGATGCGGGATGCGGTGCGGCGGACCGTGAGCGAGCTGGCGATCCAGTATCGCAAGAGTCCGCTCACGCTCGAGCGCGTGCTCGACGGCGGCCCGCGCGCCGGCGAGCGGGCGCCCGATGCGCTGATGCGGATACTGGACGGACCGCTCGGGGATGCGCCGGGCGTCGCGCGCCTGTTCGACCTGCACGATCCGGCGCATTTCACGCTCCTGCTGCTGGAGGCGCCGGGCATCGACGGCGAGACGCCGGAAGGCGACCGCGACAGTCTCGCGCTGGCGGCCGCGCTGGCGCGGATCATGCCGGGCGCCGTGCGCGTCTGGCGCGTCACGGATATCGACGGCGACGGCGGCCCGTTGCTGATCGATTCCTACGGGCGCACCCGGCCGGCGTTCTATCTGCTGCGGCCGGACGGTTACGTGGCGGCGCGCGGCCGCCCGACGTCGGACGAGAGCGGCTTGCTGCGGCATTGCGAAGCGTGGTTCTCCGGCATGCAACTGCGCGCATGACGAGCGGGCCGGCGCACGGCGGCGCACGGCATGCGCCGATGCCGGCGGGCCGGGCGTGCCGCGCGTCGGATATCGCGCGCCGCGCAAGCACGCTCCGCCGCAATCAGGCGGCGGGTGCCGCCGCCGGTTCGAGCGTCGCGCGGCTGGCGACCAGCGCCTCTTGCACGATCGGTGCGAGATCACGCGACGCGTCGCCGTGCGGGTCGTCGAGCGCGGCGAACAGCGCGCGGCGCATCCGGGGCTCCCAGAAGCGGCGGATGTGATCGGCGATGCCGGCGAGCGCTTCGTCGTGGTCCGGCATCGACGCGAAGAACGTGCCGATCTGGTTCGCCATGCCGATCAGGTGATCGCGGTTCATCGTGGCCTCACTTGGCCGCAACGGCCGGCGGCGTTTCACGGCGCCGCAGCAGGTCGAGCTGCTCGGCGTTGAAGCGGGTGTACTGGCGCTGCCATTCGGACGGCTGCGCGACCGGCAGCACCTGCACGGCCGTCACCTTGTACTCGGGGCAGTTGGTCGCCCAGTCCGAACTGTCGGTCGTGATCACGTTCGCGCCCGATTCCGGGAAATGGAAGGTCGTGTAGACGACCCCCGGCTGCATGCGTTCGGTCACGAGCGCGCGCAGCACCGTCTGCCCGGCGCGCGATTCGATGCCGACCCAGTCGTCCGTTCGGATGCCGCGTTCTTCCGCGTCATGCGGATGGATCTCGAGCCGGTCCTCGTCGTGCCAGTGGACGTTCTCGGTGCGGCGCGTCTGCGCGCCCACGTTGTATTGCGACAGGATGCGTCCGGTGGTGAGAATCAGCGGGTAGCGCGGGGTCACTTTCTCCGGCGACGCGATGAACTGCGTGATGACGAACTTTCCCTTGCCGCGCACGAACGCGTCGATGTGCATCGTCGGCGTGCCTTCCGGCGCGGCGTCGTTGCACGGCCACTGGATGCTGCCGAGCGTGTCGAGCTTCGGGTAGGACACGCCGGAGAAGGTCGGAGTGAGTCGCGCGATCTCGTCCATGATCTCGGACGGATGCCCGTAGTCCATCGGATAGCCGAGCGCGCGCGACAGCAGCAGCGTGACCTCCCAGTCCGCATACCCGGCGAGCGGCGGCATGACCCGGCGCACGCGCGAGATCCGGCGTTCCGCGTTGGTGAACGTGCCGTCCTTTTCGAGGAAGGTCGAACCCGGCAGGAAGACGTGCGCATACTTGGCCGTCTCGTTCAGGAAAATGTCCTGGACGACGATGCACTCCATCGACGACAGCGCGGCCGCGACGTGCTGCGTGTTCGGGTCGGACTGCACGATGTCCTCGCCCTGGCAGTACAGCCCCTTGAAGCTGCCGTCGAGCGCGGCCTCGAACATGTTCGGGATCCGCAGTCCCGGCTCCGGCTGCAGCGTGGCCGACCAGGCCGCCTCGAACTGGGCGCGCACGCTCGCGTCGCTGATGTGGCGATAGCCCGGCAGCTCGTGCGGGAAGGAGCCCATGTCGCAGGAGCCCTGCACGTTGTTCTGGCCGCGCAGCGGATTCACGCCGACGCCTTCGCGGCCCAGGTTGCCGGTCGCCATCGCCAGATTCGCGATGCCCATCACCATCGTCGAGCCTTGCGCGTGCTCGGTCACGCCGAGTCCGTAATAGATCGCGGCGTTGCCGCCCGTCGCGTAGAGACGCGCGGCGGCACGAACCTCGTGCGCCGGCACGCCGGTGATCGCGGCGCTCGCTTCGGGCGAATTGTCCGCTTGCGCGACGAACGCGCGCCATTGCTCGAATGCGCGCGGTTCGCAGCGCGCGGCGATGAACGCCTCGTCGAGCAGCCCTTCCGTGACGACGACATGGGCGAGCGCATTGATCAGCGCGACGTTGGTGCCCGGCCGCAATTGCAGATGGTGAACGGCCTTCACGTGGGCGCCGTCGACGAGATCGATGCGGCGCGGGTCGACGACGATCAGTTTCGCGCCTTCGCGGATGCGCCGCTTCAGGCGCGAACCGAATACCGGGTGCCCGTCGGTCGGATTCGCGCCGATCACGACGACGACGTCGGCCGCGCCGACCGATGCGAAGGTCTGCGTCCCCGCCGATTCGCCGAGCGTGGTCTTGAGCCCGTAGCCCGTCGGCGAGTGGCAGACGCGCGCGCAGGTGTCGACGTTGTTGTTGCCGAATGCCGCGCGCACCAGCTTCTGCACGAGGTAGGTTTCCTCGTTGGTGCAGCGCGAGGATGTGATGCCGCCGATCGAATCGCGGCCGTACCGGTCCTGCAGCCGGCGGAACTGCGCGGCCGCGTAGCCGATCGCCTCGTTCCAGCTGACTTCGCGCCACGGATCGGTGATCTTCGCGCGGATCATCGGCTTCGTGATGCGATCCTTGTGTGTCGCGTAGCCCCACGCGAAGCGGCCTTTCACGCACGCATGGCCCTCGTTCGCGAGGCCGTTCTTGTGCGGCGTCATCCTGACGACCTGGCTGCCCTTCATCTCCGCCTTGAACGAACAGCCGACGCCGCAGTACGCGCAGGTTGTCACGACCGCGTGCTCGGGCTGGCCGAGCTGCGCGACGCTCTTTTCCTGCAGCGTCGCGGTCGGGCACGCGACGACGCATGCGCCGCACGACACGCATTCCGACGCCATGAACGATTCGCTCTCGCCTGCGGCGACGCGCGATTCGAAGCCGCGCGCGGTGATCGTCAGCGCGAACGTGCCCTGGGTTTCCTCGCAGGCGCGCACGCAGCGATTGCAGACGATGCACTTCGACGGATCGTAGCTGAAGTACGGATTCGATTCGTCCTTCTGCTCCCGCAGATGGTTCGCGCCGTCGAAACCGTAGCGGACCTCGCGCAGCCCGACCACGCCCGCCATGTCCTGCAGTTCGCAGTCGCCGTTGGCGGGGCAGGTGAGGCAGTCGAGCGGGTGGTCGGAGATGTAGAGCTCCATCACGTTGCGGCGCAGCCCCTGCAGCCGCTCGCTTTGCGTGCGTACCTTCATGCCGGCTTCGGCGGGGGTCGTGCACGAGGCCGGATAGCCGCGCCGGCCCTCGATTTCGACGAGGCACAGCCGGCACGAGCCGAACGGCTCAAGCGAATCGGTCGCGCACAGCTTCGGCACGTTGACGCCGGCTTCGATCGCCGCGCGCATCACCGACGTGCCGGCAGGCACCGTCACCGAGCGGCCGTCGATGTCGAGCGTCACGTCGGTGTCGGCGTGGCGCAGCGGCGTGCCGTAGTCGGTGTCGTCGAACGGATCGGCGCGGCGCGCCTGCGCGGCGCTTTTGCACGCGCACTGGCCGGAGCCGCAGCCGCCTTGGCGGGTTTCGTTTGCAGGGGAGGACATGCGGGGCTCCTTCTGTCAGGCCGCGGCCTGCGCCGGCGTGGCGGCGGGGGTGGCCAGACCGAAATCTTCGGGGAAGTGATCGAGCGCGGACAGCACGGGATAGGGCGTCATGCCGCCCATCGCGCACAGCGAGCCGGACATCATCGTGTCGCACAGGTCGCGCAGCAGGGTCACCTGCCTGACCGACGTGTCGCCGGCGCGGATCTTTGCGATGGTCTCGACGCCGCGCGTCGAGCCGATTCGGCACGGCGTGCATTTGCCGCACGATTCGAGCGCGCAGAAGTGCATCGCGTATTCGGCCAGCTCGGCAAGATTCGACGTGTCGTCGTGCAGCACGATGCCGCCGTGGCCGACCACCGCGCCGACCGCCGCGTAGGCTTCGTAGTCGAGCGGAATGTCCCACTGGCTCTCGGGCAGATAGGTGCCGAGCGGGCCGCCGACCTGCGCGGCGCGCGCGGGGCGCCCGCTCGCGGTGCCGCCGCCGAACTCGAACAGCAACTCGCGCAGCGTCACGCCGAACGCCAGTTCGACGAGCCCGCCTTGCTTGACGTTGCCCGCGAGCTGGAACGGCAGGGTGCCGCGCGAGCGGCCCATCCCGTAATCGCGGTAGAACGCCGCGCCGCGCGCGAAGATCACCGGCGCGGTGGCGAGCGTGATCACGTTGTTGATCACGGTCGGCTGGCCGAACAGGCCGGCGAGCGCGGGCAGCGGCGGCTTCGCGCGGACCACGCCGCGCTTGCCTTCGAGCGATTCGAGCAGCGCCGTTTCCTCGCCGCAGACGTAGGCGCCGGCGCCTTTCGCGACGTGCAGCTCGAACGCGTGCGAGGAGCCGAGCACGCTCGCGCCGAGCCAGCCCGCTTCCCGGGCGCGCGCGATCGCGGCGTCGAGCGTCGCGATCGCGTGCGGGTATTCGCTGCGGACGTAGATGTAGCCGAGCGTCGCGCCCGTCGCGACGCCGGCGATGATCATCCCTTCGATCAGGCAGTACGGGTCGCTTTCCATGATGAGGCGATCGGAGAAGGTGCCGGAATCGCCTTCGTCCGCATTGCAGACGATGTATTTCTGCCGAGCGGCCGCCTGGCGGACGGTACGCCACTTGATGCCGGCGGGGAATGCGGCGCCGCCGCGGCCGCGCAAACCCGACTCGATCAACTGTTCGCAGGCGGCGGCGCCGTCGAGCGCGAGGACGTTCTTCAGGCCGGCCAGGCCGTCGTGCGCGAGATAGTCGTCGATCGACAGCGGATCGGTGAGACCGATGCGCGCGAAGGTCAGTCGCTGCTGGCGCTGCAGGTACGGCAGCGCGTCGACCGGGCCGACGCCGGCGGGATGCGCGCCGCCGGCGAGCCAGCCGGCGTCGAACAGGCCGGGCACGTCGGCGGCGGACAGATTCGCGTAGCCGATCCGCCCTGCAGCCGTGCCGATCTCGACGAGCGGTTCGAGCCACAGCAGGCCGCGCGAGCCGTTGCGCACCAGGTCGATGGCCAAACCGCGACGGGCCGCCTCGGCGGCGATCGCCTGCGCGAGCGCATCGGCACCAAGCGCGAGCGCGGCGGAGTCGCGCGGGACGTAAACGCGGGTATTCATGCGGGCTCCTGCGTGCGGAGGGCGTCGGCGTAGAGCGCATCGAAGCGCTCGGGCGACACGCGTGCGTGCAGCGTGCCGTTGATCGTCAGCGACGGCGATTGTGCGCACAGTCCGAGACAGTAGACCGATTCGAGTGCGACCTCGCCTCCGGGCGCGCTGTCGTGAGCGGCGTCGATGCGGCAGCCGGTGCGGACTTGCGCATGGTCGACGAGCGCTTCGCCGCCCATGCTGCGGCAGGCCTCGGCCCGGCAAACCTGGATCGCCACGCGAGCGGGCGGCACCGTACGGAAATGATGGTAGTAAGTCAACACACCGTGGACTTCGGCGCGTGATAGGTTGAGTGCCTTGGCGAGCGGACCGACGCAAGCGGCTGGGACGAAGCCGGCCTCGTCCTGGATCGCGTGCAGGATGGCGACGAGCGAAGCGCCGGGCCGCGCATGCTTCCGCACGAGCGCCTCGGGTACGGCGGGGGACGGGGACATCCAGTGTGCTCCTCCAAAGTCATATATGCGCCGCCAATTCATATAGTGCGCAAATCAACTCTGTTGTGATCGATTTCTATCGAAGATAAGCCGATAGAATCACGGTCGCAATAGGAAATGAGGTTGCATAAATGATTCGAGTCGAATGCGACGCACATTTGCTTGTGCGCGACAGCGAAGGCCGCTCGGCCAGCCTGACCGACGTCGCGCCGCTGCTGGAACTCGTCGCGACGACGGGGAGCATCGCGCAGGCCGCCGGGGTCAAGGGGCTGTCCTATCGTCACGCTTGGGGGCTGCTGCGCGCGCTGGAGGCGTGCGTCGGCGGTGCGCTGATCGAAACCGCGCGCGGCAGGGGCACGTCGCTGTCCGAACTGGGGCAGGCCGTGGTCGATGCGCAACGGCTTGCGGGAGAGCGTCTGGACGGCAATCTGCGCGCGCTCGCCGCCGAGGTGGCGAGCGGGCTCAACCGGCGTCTCGCTCGGCACGACGGCGCGTTGCGGATTCACGCGTCGCACGGCTATGCGGTGGCGGCGCTCGTGTCTGCGCTGGTGGAAGCCCGTGCGCAGGTGGACATCAAGTACCGCGAGAGCGTCGAGGCCGTCAAGGCGCTGGCGCGCGGCGAGTGCGACCTGGCGGGTTTTCATCTGCCCCGCGGGGCGTTCCGCGCCGCTTGCGCGCAAATCTACCGGCCGTGGCTCGATGACGGTCATC
This sequence comes from Burkholderia alba, assembly GCF_034721475.1. NCBI lineage: Bacteria > Pseudomonadati > Pseudomonadota > Betaproteobacteria > Burkholderiales > Burkholderiaceae > Burkholderia > Burkholderia alba. The sequence continues at coordinate 203,933 of NZ_JAWJWL010000003.1, forward strand.
ACGTGCTGATCCACCTGACGCGCCGCAAGCAAGGGCTGTTCGTGCCGCGCGGTAATCCGAAACGGGTCGCCGGGCTCGCCGACCTGGCGCGCGACGATATCCGCTTCGTCAACCGGCAGCCCGGCTCGGGCACGCGGATGCTGCTCGAACTCGCGTTGCGCGAGATCGGCGTCGATCCCGCCGGGATCAACGGTTACGCGTCGGCGGAACTCACGCACTCGGCGATCGCCGCGTTCGTCGCGAGCGGAATGGCCGATCTCGGGTTTGGCGTCGAACCTGCCGCGCACCATTTCGGACTCGATTTCATCCCGGTGGTCGACGAGGACTATTATTTCGCATGTGAACGATCGCGGCTCGACGCCGCGCCACTGGCCGGCGCGTTCGCGTTGCTGCGCGACGCCGCCTACCGCGCGAGCGTCGCTCGGCTGGACGGCTACGATCCCGCCGCATGCGGCACCCTGGTGAGCGTCGCCGACGGGCTGGCGGGCGCGGCATACTGACGCGGCGCGCGGGCCCGCCGCTGTCACGTGCGGTAACGGGCGGGCCTGCAGCAACGCTGCAAGACCCGCGCGTTTGCGCTACGCTCCTTGCTTTACTCTCGTTCCTGCCAGCACGCCGTCACGGCGTTTGAATTTCATGAAACCAGTTATCCGTTTCGCCGCCGCCGTCCTGACGGCCGGTACGCTCGCCGCCGTTGCCACGCTCGCTTTCGCGCAGAATTCGCCGGGCGTGCCGGGCGGCATCCTGAACGATCAGTTCCGCCTCAACGAACATCCGCAGATGCAGTTCGCCGCCTCGGCGCCGTCGCAGAAGTACCAGAGCGGCAAGAAGTCGGCGCTGCGCAAGAAGGGCGACATGGGCGATCCGAACGGCTGCAACCTGAAATGTCCGCAGGACACTCAATAAGCGTGGTCCGTTCGATCGGCTTTCCTTCCTGAATTCCGCCTTGCCGTGGCGGCGCATCGCGCAGGCACCGGATCGTCTCTCCCGTTCCGCGCGCGCGGCCTACCAAGGCTGGTAGTTGTCGTGCCGCGCCGGGCCGCGTGAAATCTCCCAGGCTATTCGAACCGGCCGTAGCGCCGGGCGAGATTTCGTTTTCCCCAGCTATACCCCTGTCCGTTTCGCATGCGTGACGCATCACGCGCGCGTCGACGGCGGGGCCCTGTCTCCGGCGTCGAAAAGAGAGTCGAACCATGGATTTTGCAATGCAGCGGGCCGTACGATCGTCCTGTGCCCGAGAAGGCGGTGTGGGCGACGGCGACGAGCGCGGCCGCCGTTTCGAGCGCGATGTCGTCCGAGAGGGGCTCACGCTCGGCGGCCTGCGGCCGATCGACGACGCGCGCCGTTCGCTCGGCGCCTATGATCGTGCGGCGCTCGCCGTGCTCGAGCGTCATCGCGAACTGACGGTCCAGGCGGCCTGCGAGGATGCATCGCTGACGCTGTATGTGAATACGCTGGGACGCTTGCACGTCCGCCCGTCGGCGGCGCCCAGGATCGCGTATACGCACGACGATACGTGGCTGGATCTGGGCCATGTCGCCGCGGATGCCGAGGTGCTGGAGGAGATCGACGCGCGTTTCGCGGCGTGGTTGCGTCGCGACGTGGCGTGCGCTGCCCAGGTTCGGGCGACGATGAACCGGGCCTACGCGAGCGGGGAATTGCCGCGCGTGCTGAATGGCGCGCGTGCCTGCATCAAGCAGATCGAGCCGATGTGCTTCTACGTCGAGGATCGTCTGCACGCGCTGGCGGACCGCTATGAACGGGTAATCGGCGGGGTGCGCGGCACGATTTGCCTGACGTCGCTGAGCGAGCGCGGCTATCCGGACTGGAGCGATGACGACCGGTTGATCGTCGCGGCGCTGTATGCGTTGAAGGTTGCCGGGCGGGCGGCCGGGTTCGCCGCCTTCAACGGTTCGGTGTTGAGCGCGAGTGCGTTGATTGCCCGCTTGCATGCGCTTGCGGACGAGTGCCGGTCCGGCGGCGTGCTCGGCCTGCGCGAGCCGGTCGACCTGTTCGAGTGGGCGGGGCTGATTCGCGAACAGGCGCTGCTCGCGGCCGGCAAGCTCTGGCTGCGCTATCGCTGGGCGGACGGGTTGGAGTTCAGCCGTGGCGGGCTGCCGTCACGGGATGGCGAGGGGTCGTCCGCTCCGAGCGACCCGGCACGCGCGTCGCCTCCGGTAGCGTGGCTGCGGCGAGTGAGGCGGCGCGTCGGTGCGCTGGCGGGGGCGCTGCGCGAGCGGCGGCGACGGTTGTCGTAACCGTCGCGGGCACGGGCGATTGCCGATGCGATCGAACGGGCTGCGTCTCCGGCGCAAAAAAACGAAACCCCGGCGTCGTGGGACGACCGGGGCTCGGTGTTTCCTTGTCGCGCAAGGAAGCGCGGGAATGTGGTGGAGGCGGCGGGAATCGAACCCGCGTCCAGTAGCGCTCTACGACCAGTTCTACATGTTTAGTTCTGTCATTTGATTTAACCGAAGCGACGCGGACGAACACGCTGCGCTACGGCGATTCACTGAATTTTCGACCCGGATGTCGTGACGCCACCAAGGCTTAACTGACGTAAATGACCTCTGGCGGTATTGCTACCGGTCTTGCGACGCTAGCCCGTCAGTGAACTAGGCAGAGGACGGCGGCCCTTAGGCTGCCAGTGCGAACGTATCGTCGTTTGCAGTTACGTTTTTCCCATTGATTAACGAGGTGACGGGTCCTCGACATGCCCTAGCCGCTTCGCAACCCCTGTCGAAACCAGGTCGCCCCCGCAGACTTGAGATCGACAATTATAGCGCAACCGCGCGCAGAAGCTGCTGCAATTCGCCGGTGGTCGCGGCCAGATGCTGCGCCTGCCAGTCGGCGGGCGCGGCGCCGTCGCCGCAATAGCCGTAGGCGGCCGCGACGGTCGCCATGCCGGCGGCGCTGCCGGCCTGAATATCGCGCAGGTCGTCGCCGACGTAGACGATCCGGGCCGGCTCGATGTCCAGCTGCCGAGCGGCATGCAGCAGCGGCGCCGGGTGCGGTTTGGCGTGCGGCGTGGTGTCGCCGCTGACTACGCAACCGGCGCGTGCGTCGAGACCGAGCAAGGCGACGAGGGGATCGGTCAGCCGCGCGGCCTTGTTGGTCACGATGCCCCAGCGCACGCCGCGGGCGTCGAGGTCGGCGAGGAGCAGGTCGATGCCGGGGAACAGGGTCGTTTGCACGCACAGATCGGTGGCGTAGTTCGCCAGGAATTCGTCGCGCATCGCGTCGTACTCCGGCGTTCCGGGGCCGATGCCGAATGCGCCGCCGATCAAGCCGCGTGCACCCGCCGAGGCGAGCGGGCGGAGCGTCGCGAGCGGGGTTTCCGGCAGACCGCGCGCGCGCTGCATTTTGGTGACCGCTGCCGCGAGATCGGGCGCGGTGTCGGCCAGCGTGCCGTCGAGGTCGAACAGCACGGCTTCGCAGGCGTCGAGGCGGGGTTCGGCGGCAAGCGGGGCGGAATAGGACGGGGATGAGCTCATGAGCGTGGGAATGGCCGGGATCAGCCGTGGCGACGGCAAGCGACCAGGTAATTGATGTCGGTATCGTTCGACAGCGCGAAGCGTTTGCCGATCGGGTGGTACGTGATGCCCTTGATCTCGACCGTGTGCAGCTCGGTGGCGCGCACGAACCCGGCGAGCTCTGACGGACGGATGAAGCGCGCGTAATCGTGGGTGCCCTTCGGCAGCAACTGGGCGATGTATTCGGCGCCGATCACCGCAAACAGATAGGACTTGACGTTGCGGTTCAGCGTCGAGAAGAACACCCAGCCGCCTGGCTTCACGAGCGCCGCGCAGGCGGCGACCACGTTGGCGGGCGAGGGGACGTGCTCGAGCATTTCCATGCAGGTGACGACGTCGTAGCTGTCCGGTTCCCGGGCCGCGAGCGCTTCGGCGGCGATTGCCTCGTAATCGACCGTCACGCCGCTTTCGAGGCTGTGCAGATCCGCGACGCCGAGCGCTTCGGTCGACAGGTCGATGCCCTTGACCTGGGCGCCGAGTCCGGCCATCGATTCCGACAGGATGCCGCCGCCGCAACCGATGTCGAGTACGCGCTTGCCGGCCAGATGCGCATGGGCGTCGATCCAGCCCAGGCGGACCGGGTTGAGGTCGTGCAGCGGCTTGAACTCGGCGTGCGGGTCCCACCACTTGTGGGCGAGGTCGCTGAATTTCTGGAGTTCGTGGGGATCGGCGTTGGTCATGTCGGCAAGCGGGATACGGAAAGGAGGCGGGGAGTGCCCGTCAGTCAAGCCCCGAGTATATAAGCGGGCGGAAAGGGCTGCCACGAGGAAGGCGGAAACCCTCCCGCAAATGAAAAAGCCCCGCCGGAGCGGGGCTTTGAAACTGCGGCATCCGAACCCTTACTGGGGGATCGTTTGCTTTTGCACTTGTTGCGTGCCAACCACTTCGACTTCCACGCGGCGATCCGGTGCGAGGCAGGCGATGAGTTGCTTGCGATTCTTCTGGTTGCAGCCGGTCGTGACCGGGTTGCGCTTGCCCTTGCCTTCCGTGTAGATACGGTTGGACTCGATGCCCTTGCTCACCAGGTACGACTTCACTGCCTGCGCACGGCGCAGCGACAGACGGTCGTTGTACTTGTCCGAACCGATGCGGTCCGTGTAGCCCGTTGCGACGACCACTTCCAGGTTCATGCCCTGGATCTTCGCGGCCAGTTCGTCCAGCTTCTGCTTGCCGAGCGGCTTCAGCGTAGCCTTGTCGAAGTCGAACAGCGCGTCAGCTTGATACGTGATCTTCTGGCTGGTGATGGCCGGAGCAACCGGAACGACCGGTGCCGGTGCCGGTGCCTGGGCGACCAGTGCGCCATCGCACTTGGCGTTGGCGGTGGCCGGCGTCCAGAACGCATCGCGCCAGCAGAGCTCGTTCGTGCCGTTCATCCACACCCATTCGCCCGTGCCGTTGACCCAGTTGTCGTTCACGGCCTGGCGCGACGCCGGCACCGACTGTGCCGAAGCGGATGCAGCCATCACTGCGGTAGCTGCAATGAACGCGAGCTTTGAAAGTTTATTCATATTTCTCCTCTCGAATTTGAGATTACCGCAGGTTTACTGCGAGCCTGTTGACGATGACAAGTCATACATTGCTCGAAGTATAACATTGGTGCGGCACAAAAAACGCGGGGCCGCTCTGTGTAGACTTCGAGCAGCGTCTAACTTTCAGTGCGTTGGCATTTTGCCATATCGTTCCCTTCCCACGAAAAAAAATCCTCCCCACCCTAAGATCGGTCTACTGAATGTGGTGCATGTGCAACACCGGTTAGTCGCATGTTTCAAGAATTGTCAAGTGTTGCGCAAAAGAATTGCGCGCTATGCGACGGTGCGATATTTCAATGCGCGACGGCCGAAGTCGGTAACGGCGGTCCGGATGTATACGTCTGCCGCCCATGCCCGGATGACGGACGCCGGTCTGTTTCCCGCCTTAGTTATATAGAGGGGGTGGGGCGGTAGGGCGGTTTGGCCGCATGTTAGAATCGCACGTTACGTTGCGTTTAAGCAGCGCCTACGCGAAAGGCGGCCCCGTCTTCGCTCCGAAACGATACACGGATACATGGATCAATTCGCCAAAGAGACCCTGCCCACCTCCCTCGAGGAGGAAATGCGCAAGTCGTATCTCGATTACGCCATGAGCGTGATCGTCGGACGTGCCCTTCCGGATGTCCGCGATGGCTTGAAGCCTGTGCACCGGCGTGTGTTGTTCGCAATGCACGAACTCAACAACGACTGGAACCGCGCGTACAAGAAGTCGGCGCGTATCGTCGGCGACGTGATCGGTAAGTACCACCCTCACGGCGACACCGCCGTCTACGACACCATCGTCCGGATGGCGCAGGATTTCTCGCTGCGCTACATGCTGGTCGACGGCCAGGGCAACTTCGGCTCGGTCGACGGCGACAACGCCGCGGCCATGCGGTACACCGAAATCCGCATGGCCAAGATCGGCCACGAGTTGCTGGCGGACATCGACAAGGAAACCGTCGACTTCGGCCCGAACTACGACGGCAGCGAGATGCAGCCGCTGATCCTGCCGTCGCGAATCCCGAACCTGCTGATCAACGGCTCGTCGGGGATCGCGGTGGGGATGGCGACTAACATTCCGCCGCACAACCTGAACGAAGTCGTCGACGCGTGCCTGCACCTGCTGAACAACCCGCAGGCGACCATCGACGAACTGATCGAAATCATTCCCGCTCCCGATTTCCCGACCGCCGGCATCATCTACGGCGTCGCGGGCGTGCGCGACGGCTATCGCACCGGCCGCGGCCGCGTCGTGATGCGCGCGACCACCCATTTCGAGGAAATCGACCGCGGCCAGCGGATGGCGATCATCGTCGACGAGTTGCCGTACCAGGTGAACAAGCGTTCGCTCCTGGAGCGGATCGCGGAGCTCGTCAACGAGAAGAAGCTCGAAGGCATCTCCGACATCCGCGACGAATCCGACAAGAGCGGCATGCGCGTCGTGATCGAGCTCAAGCGCGGCGAAGTGCCCGAGGTGGTGCTGAACAACCTGTACAAGGCGACCCAGCTCCAGGACACGTTCGGCATGAACATGGTCGCGCTGGTCGACAACCAGCCGAAGCTGCTGAACCTGAAGGAAATCCTGCAGTGCTTCCTGTCGCATCGGCGCGAAGTGTTGACGCGGCGCACCATCTACGAACTGCGCAAGGCGCGCGAGCGCGGCCACGTGCTCGAAGGTCTCGCGGTGGCGCTTGCCAACATCGAGGAATTCATCGCGATCATCCGGGCGGCGCCGACGCCGCCGATCGCGAAGCAGGAATTGATGTCGAAGGTCTGGGATTCGTCGCTCGTGCGCGAGATGCTGGTTCGCGCGGAGTCCGAGAATGCCGCCGCGGGCGGGCGCTTGGCCTACCGCCCGGATAACCTGAGCCCCGCGTTCGGGATGCAGGGCGACGGCCTGTACCGGCTGTCGGACACGCAGGCGCAGGAAATTCTGCAGATGCGCCTGCAGCGCCTCACGGGTCTCGAGCAGGACAAGATCATCGGCGAGTATCGCGAAGTGATGGCGCAGATCGCCGATCTGCTGGACATCCTCTCGCGCCCCGAGCGGATCACGGTGATGATCAGCGAGGAGCTGGCGGCGGTGCGAAGCGAGTTCGGCGACGCCCGCCGTTCGCGGATCGAGCTGAACGCCACCGAACTGAACACCGAAGACCTGATCACGCCGCAGGACATGGTGGTGACGATGTCGCATGCCGGCTACGTGAAGTCGCAGCCGCTGTCCGAGTACCGCGCGCAGAAGCGCGGCGGCCGAGGCAAGCAGGCGACGTCGATGAAGGAAGACGACTGGATCGAGACGCTGTTCATCGCGAATACGCACGACTACATCCTGTGCTTCTCGAATCGCGGTCGCGTGTACTGGGTCAAGGTCTACGAGGTACCGCAAGGTTCCCGTAACTCGCGCGGCAGGCCGATCGTCAACATGTTCCCGCTGCAGGACGGCGAGAAGATCAACGTCGTGCTGCCGGTGAAGGAATTCTCCGCGGACAAGTACGTCTTCATGACGACCGCGCTCGGCACGGTCAAGAAGACCCCGCTCGAGGCGTTCAGCCGGCCGCTGAAGAAGGGCATCATCGCGGTGGGCCTCGACGACGGCGATTACTTGATCGGCGCGGCGATCACCGACGGCGAGCACGACGTGATGCTGTTCTCGGATTCCGGCAAGGCGGTGCGTTTCGACGAGAACGACGTTCGCCCGATGGGCCGCGAGGCGCGCGGCGTGCGCGGCATGCAGCTCGAGGACGGGCAGCAGGTGATCGCGATGCTGGTGGCGGGCAGCGAGGAGCAGTCGGTGCTGACCGCGACCGAGAACGGCTACGGCAAGCGCACGCCGATCACCGAATACACGCGTCACGGCCGCGGGACGAAGGGAATGATCGCAATCCAGACGTCGGAGCGGAACGGCCGGGTAGTCGCCGCGACGCTTGTCGATCCGGAGGATCAGATCATGCTGATCACGACTGCGGGCGTGCTGATTCGCACCCGCGTGTCGGAGATTCGCGAGATGGGACGCGCGACGCAAGGTGTTACACTCATCAGTCTCGATGAAGGCACCAAGCTCTCCGGTCTCCAGCAGATCGCCGAGGCGGATGCCGACGCGGAAACCGAAGGCGACGTCGACGAAGCGGCAGAGGGCGACGACGCCTGAATCAGGTTGTGACTGTCGAGCCGCCGCGAACGCGGCGCACTGGCGCGAAAACGCGGCGTGGCGGAGTCGACATATAAACTGTTCATATTTCCATGAGGGAGTGATGATGCAAAAACAATTCAAGCAACTGGTCCTGCTGGCAGCCATGGTGCCGACGTTCGCAATGGCGCAATCGCTGTCGAATCAGGCGCCGGCTGCTGCTCCGGCAGCTGCTGCACCGATCGACGCCGACAAGAAGGCCGCGATCAAGGATCTGCTCGACGCCATCGACGCACCGAAGCTCGTGTCGGCAATCGCCAACAGCGCCGAGATGCAGTCGAAGCAACTCGTCCCGGCGATCCTGTCGGACGCGCTGTCGGAAAACAAGACGCTGAACGACAAGCAGAAGCAGGCTGCCGTTCCGACGCTGCAGAAGAACGCCGTGCCGAAGCTCGTGGACAACGCAGGCAAGGTGTTCGAGACGCCGTCGTTCAGCGGCGACGCGATGCAAGCACAGTACGACGCTTATGCGAAGTACTACAGCACCTCGGAAATCAAGGATCTGACGACGTTCTACAAGAGCGCGACGGGCCGCAAGTTCATCCAGGTGCAGGATCAGGTTGGCCGCGATGTCGTGAACGGCCTGATGCAGAAGTACATGCCGCAAGCGATCAAGGCAACCCGCGACCAAGCCGACAAGGAAGTCGCGGCAGTCAAGCCGGGCAAGTAAGCGCGTCGTAGTCGGCCGGGGCGCCTCGCGGCGCCCGGGTTTGGCGGGTTCGATACGACAGTGCGATAATGGCCGTTTGCGCGAGAGCGCAAACGGCCATTCTTTTTCTGGCGCGGTTTTCAGCCGGTTCGCGCCGGCCGCGTTCCTCCGAGGTTTTCACGATGCGCGTCTTTAATTTCTCCGCCGGCCCCGCCGCGCTGCCCGAAGAAGTGCTGCAGCAGGCGGCCGACGAAATGCTCGACTGGAACGGCAGCGGCATGAGCGTGATGGAAATGAGCCATCGCGGCCGCGAATTCATGTCGATCCATGAAGCGGCGCTCGCCGATCTGCGCGCGTTGCTCGAAGTCCCCGCGAATTACCGCATCCTGTTCCTGCAGGGTGGGGGCCTCGCCGAAAACGCGATCGTGCCGATGAACCTGCTCGGCGCGCGCGAGACGGCCGATTTCGTGGTGACCGGCTCGTGGTCGCAGAAATCGTTCAAGGAAGCGCAGAAATACTGTACGCCGCATCTCGCCGCCTCCGGCCAGACCGCGGACGGCTTTACCCGCGTGCCGGCGTTCTCCGAGTGGCGTCTGTCGGATGATCCGGCCTATGTGCATCTGTGTTCGAACGAGACGATCGACGGCGTCGAGGCGTTCGATCTGCCCGAGCTCGGCGACGTGCCGCTCGTCGCGGACGTGTCGTCGCACATCCTGTCGCGGCCGCTCGACGTTGCCAAGTACGGCGCGATGTTCGGCGGCGCGCAGAAGAACATCGGCATGGCGGGCGTCACGCTCGTGATCGTCCGCGAGGATCTGCTCGACCGCGCGCTGCCGGTCTGTCCGACGGCGTTCGAATGGAAGACGGTCGCCGCGAACAATTCGCTGTACAACACGCCGCCCACCTACGCGATCTACATCGCGGGCCTGGTGTTCAAGTGGCTGAAGGCGCAGGGCGGGCTGAAGGCGATCGAGGCGCGCAACGTCGAGAAGTCGACGTTGCTGTACGACACGATCGACGCCAGCGCCTTCTATCGAAACAAGGTCGAGCGCTCGGCGCGTTCGCGGATGAACGTGCCGTTCTTTCTCGCCGATGAATCGCGCAACGAAGACTTCCTTGCCGGCGCTAAGGAGCGCGGGCTGCTGCAGCTGAAGGGCCACAAGTCCGTCGGCGGCATGCGGGCGTCGATCTATAACGCGGTGCCGTTCGCGGGCGTGCAGGCGCTCGTCGACTACATGAAGGATTTCGAAGCGCGCAACGCCTGATTCATACGGCGCGCCGCTCATCAGCACGGCTTATTACGCATGGACGACGAACTCAATTCCCGCTTGAAACCTCTGCGCGAGCGCATCGATGCGATCGACACGCAACTGATCGCGCTGCTGAACCAGCGCGCGGCGGTTGCGCTCGAAGTCGGCGAGGTAAAGAAGCATTTCAACGCACCGGTGTTCCGCCCGGAGCGCGAACAGCAAGTGATCACGCGCCTGCAGGACATGAGCGCGGGGCCGCTCGCGAGCGAGCATATCGGCGCGATCTGGCGCGAGATCATGGCGGCCAGCCGCGATCTCGAACAGACGATCCACGTCGCGTTTCTCGGACCGGTCGGCACGTATAGCGAGCAGGCGATGTTCGACTACTTCGGTCAATCGATCGAAGGCTTGCCGTGTCCGTCGATCGACGAGGTGTTCCGGTCGGTCGAGGCGGGCGGCGCGGCATTCGGTGTCGCGCCGGTCGAGAATTCGGCGGAAGGGGCGGTGTCGCGCACGCTCGATCTGCTGCTGCATACGCAGTTGCTGATCGGCGGCGAACTGTCGCTGCCGATTCACCATAACCTGCTGACGCAAACCGGCAGCCTGGACGGCGTGAAGCGGGTTTGCGCGCATGCGCAGGCACTCGCGCAATGCCAGCACTGGCTCTCGGCGAACGCACCGCATCTGGAGCGGCAGGCCGTTTCGAGCAATGCCGAGGCGGCGCGGCTCGCGGCCGACGACGCGACGGTGGCCGCGC